>NZ_JBEYIL010000009.1:407237-469411 GCF_040635845.1 Streptomyces sp. NPDC006872 | reverse complement strand
GCCCGGTTACATTCCGAACCCGGAAGCTAAGCCTTACAGCGCCGATGGTACTGCAGGGGGGACCCTGTGGGAGAGTAGGACACCGCCGAACAAATTTTATAGAAAACCCCTGTACCGTTAATTCGGTACGGGGGTTTTCTGCGTTCAGACCTTGACTTGAATTGACGGGCTCTCCCATGGGAGAGCCCGTTTTGCGTTACAGGCGGCCGGCTGCTTTTAGCGCCAGATAGGCATCTGCCAGTGCCGGGGCGAGTTCCTCCGGTGTTGCGTCGACAACGGTGACACCGCGTCGGCGGAGTTGTTCGGCTGTGCGGTGGCGTTCGGTCTGGGCCTGGGCGGCGGCTGCGGCCTCGTACACCGCGTCGACATTGCCGCGTGAGGTGGCCATGCGGGCGATGTGGGGATCGGCGACCGATGCCACCAGGACCGTATGGCGTTGGGTGAGCTGAGGGAGGACGGGGAGGAGGCCTTCTTCGACCGGGGAGGCGTCGAGCGTGGTCAGCAGGACGATGAGGGAGCGGCGGGGGGCCGTGCGGAGGGCTGCGGCGGTGAGGCCACGGGCGTTCGTTTCGACCAGTTCGGGTTCGAGGGTCGCCATGGCGTTGACCAGGGACGGAAGCACGTCGCGAGCTGTTCGGCCCTGGACCAGGGCGCGTACTCGGCGGTCGTAGGCGAGGAGGTCGACGCGGTCGCCGGCGCGGGATGCCAGTGCTGCGAGGAGCAGTGCGGCGTCCATGGAGGCGTCGAGGCGGGGTGCGTCGTCGACGCGTCCTGCGGAGGTGCGGCCGGTGTCGAGGACCAGGAGGATGTGTCGGTCGCGTTCGGGGCGCCAGGTGCGGACAGCGACCGTTGAGTGGCGGGCGGTGGCTCGCCAGTCGATCGAACGGGTGTCGTCGCCGGGAACGTATTCGCGAAGGCTGTCGAATTCTGTGCCCTCGCCGCGGGTGAGGACGCTGGTGCGGCCGTCCAGTTCGCGCAGGCGGGCCAGTTTCGACGGGAGGTGCTTGCGGCTGGTGAACGGGGGCAGGACGCGTACGGTCCAGGGGACCTTGTGGGTGCCTTGGCGGGAGAAGAGGCCGAGGGGGCCGAAGGAGCGGATCGTGACGCGGTCGGTGTGGTGGTCGCCTCGGCGGGTGGGGCGTAGGCGGGTGGTGATGCGGCGGCGTTCGCCGGGCGGGACCGTCAGATGGTGGCGGGAGGCCTCTGCCTCGGTGCCTGGTTGCCAACTGCTGGGGGGCCAGGCGTCGCGGAGGTGGGCGCGCAGGGGGCGGCCGGACGGGTTGGTGATGGTGAGGGTGATGTCCGCCGGGTCGCCGAGGCGGGCGGTGGTGTCGCCGGAGCGGGTCAGGCCGAGCCGGCGTACAGGGGCTGCCAGGGCGAAGTCGCAGGCACAGGCGACGGCCAGGGGAGCGTTGACGGCGAGGATGCCCGTCCAGCTGGGGTCCCAGATGCCGATGGGGAGGGAGCCGAGGGCCGCGATGAGTGCGGTGCGTCCGGTGAGCGCCATCAGCGGGGGACGGGGACGTGGGTGAGGATCGCGTTGATGACGGAGTCTGCGGTCACGCCTTCCATCTCGGCTTCGGGGCGGAGCTGTACGCGGTGGCGGAGGGTGGGGAGGGCGAGGGCTTTGACGTCGTCGGGGATGACGTAGTCGCGGCCGGTCAGCCAGGCCCAGGCGCGCGCTGTGGCCAGGAGGGCGGTCGCGCCGCGGGGGGAGACGCCCAGGGTGAGGGAGGGCGATTCTCGGGTGGTGCGGCAGATGTCGACGACGTAGGCCGTGATCTCGGGGGAGATCGTCGTCTTGGCGACTGCTGCGCGGGCGGCTTCGAGGTCGGCGGGGCCTGCGACGGGGCGTACGCCGGCGGCGTGCAGGTCGCGTGGGTTGAAGCCCTCGGCGTGGCGGGTGAGGACGTCGATCTCCTCCTGGCGGGAGGGGAGCGGGATGGTGAGCTTGAGGAGGAAGCGGTCCAGCTGGGCTTCGGGGAGGGGGTAGGTGCCCTCGTACTCGACGGGGTTCTGGGTCGCGGCGACCAGGAACGGGTCCGGGAGGGGGCGGGGGGTGCCGTCGACGGTGACCTGGCGTTCTTCCATGGCTTCGAGGAGGGACGACTGGGTCTTCGGCGGGGTGCGGTTGATTTCGTCGGCCAGGAGGAGGTTGGTGAAGACCGGGCCGGGTTGGAAGGAGAACTCGGCCGTGCGGGCGTCGTAGACGAGGGAGCCGGTGATGTCGCTCGGCATGAGGTCGGGGGTGAACTGGACGCGCTTGGTGTCGAGTTCGAGTGCGGAGGCGAGGGCGCGGACGAGCAACGTTTTGGCCACTCCGGGGACTCCTTCGAGGAGAACGTGTCCGCGGCAGAGGAGGGCGACGACGAGACCGGTCACGGCGGGGTCCTGGCCGACCACGGCCTTGGAGATCTCGGCGCGCAGGGCTTCCAGGGAGGCGCGGGCCTGGCCCGGGTCCCCGGTGTTCCCGGCGTTGTCAGTGGTCGGGTCCATCATGGACGGCGTACCTCTCTTTCGAGGGCGTCGAGTTGGTCGGCGAGTGCGATCAGGGCCGCGTCGTCGCCGGGTGGTGGGCCGAAGAGGAGGGAGTGCAGGGACTGTCCGTCGCCGTGGAGGTGGGCGGACAGGGCGGGGACGAGTGCCTCGGGCGCGTGCGCCTGGGTGACGGGGACGCCTAGGAGAGGGGCGAGGCGGGTGCGGGTGGTGGAGCGAAGAGCGGCGGCTGCGCGGTCGCGGGCGTCCGCTTTGCGGTAGAGGCGGGCGCGGCCTTCGACGGTTTCGGAGGCGCGGATCGCCACGGGGAGTCTTTCGGGCACGAGTGGGCCGAGTCGGCGTGCCCTCCAGAGGGCGGCGAGGGCTGCCGCGAAGAAGAGTTGCAGTGTGCCCCAGAGCCAGCCGGAGGGGAGCAGGTCGAAGAAGCTTTTTTCGTCGTCCGGGTCGGTGGCTGAGGTGTCGGAGAGCGAGGGGAGGTACCAGACCAGATGGGTGCGGGAGCCGAGGAGTTGGAGGGCGAGCGAGGCGTTGCCCTGCTCGTCGAGACGCTTGTTGTAGAGGATGTCGGGCGCGCCGAGGACGATGGTGTCGCCGTCGCCGGTGGTGTCCGGGATGCGCAGCAGGGTGGCCAGGCGCTCGCTGGGGTAGCACTCGTCGGCGCCGAGGTGGCGGGTGGTGTAGCGGATGCCGCCGGTTTCGGCGGTGCCGGCGCGGCGGGCGGCGGGCAGTGCGCAGTCGGGGGAGAGTGCGGTGCCGCGGCTGTTGGCCGGGTCGGCGGTCACGCCGGGGGCGAGGGTGCTCACGGACCAGCTGCCGGGGGCGACGAGGAGAGTGCGGCCGCCGGAGCCGGCGAGCGCCGAGCGCAGCTCCCCTTGTTGATGTTTCGTCAGGAGGTCGGGGGCGGCGATCAGGAGGGTGGTGTCGGGGCCGGCTGCGGTGCGGGCCGCGGTCAGGGTGGTGACCACGCGGGTGGACACGCCGTGGTCGGCGAGGAGTTCGGCGACGGCGCGGCTGCCGTAGGGGTCGGGGGAGCGCGGGTCGAGGGCGCCGTGGCGGGCGTCGGACTGGAGCGCGGCGAGCGTGACGGCCGCGGCCAGGAGGAGCGCGAGGGCGAGGGCGAGTCCTCGCGCGCGGGTCCACAGTCGGTGGGCGGTGGGCGAGGTCGAGGTGGACGGGAGCGTGGCCTCGGTCGTCATTCGGCGGCTCCCTGGCGGGCGGTGTGGGCCGCGGTGTGGGTGTTGCTCGCCGTCAGTTGGGGTTTGGTGCGTTCCAGGTCGAGGTCGAGTTCGGCGATGCGGCCGTACGACTGTTCGGTTGCTCGGCGGCCGCCGTATGTGACGTCGTCGAAGTCGCGGGCGGCGGCGCTGAGTCGGTCGGCGTGGGCGGGCAGGGTGCGGCCGGCTTCGGCGGCGGCCTCGTCGGCCGTGCGGCCGGGGCGGGCGTCGAGGAGGGCGCGTTCCTCCAGGGAGCGGACGATGGCGCGCATGCGTTCCTGGACGGCCTGGTTCCAGTGGCCCTGGGCGGCGTGGGCCTCGGCGGCGGCGCGGTGTTCGGCGGCGCTGCGGGGACGGTCGTCGAACAGGGCGGCGGTGGAGGAGGGGCCGCGGCGCGGGGTGCCCAGGTGCCACCACAGGGCGGCCACGACGGCTACGACGGCGAGGATGACGACCAGGAGGCCGAGTGTCCCGCCGGGGGTGGCGGTGGAGGCGGTGCCGAACAGGTCGCCGATCCAGTCCCAGAGGGTGTCCAGGGCGCGCTGGAAGAGGCCGGGGTCGTTCTGGTGGTACAGGTCCTTCGACAGCTCGCGGCGGGCCGCCTCCCGCGCGGGATCGCGGGGGATGGTGACCGGCGGTTCGTCGCCCGAGCGGGCCAGTGACAGCGCGGTGCCGTTGCCCGCCCGCAGCAGGGCTTCCACGGCCCGGTCGGCGATGCCGGGCAGCGCCCGTGCGGGCAGGCTGCCCGGGAGTGGTGCCGAGGTGAGTGCTCCCCCCGCCAGGCTCACCGCATCAGCTCCCCGGAGTCGTGCCGGGTGCGGGGGAGCCGTAGTCCTGGAGGCCTGCGGCGCGGGCCAGGTCGAGGTCGAGGGCCTCGCGGCGGATGCGCTGGTCGATGTAGAGGAGCACGATGACGCCTGCCGCGATCGGGAAGGTGATCATGGAGCCGATGCCGCTGACGATCAGGTAGGTCCAGCCGTAGTCGCCGCCGGCTTCGACCATGTTGCTGACGCCTCCGTCGCTGAGGGAGGCGCCGAGGAGGGCGAACGGCACGACGATGATCATCGCGATGATGTTCGAGATGAGCAGGGCGAGCAGTTGGATGCCGAAGACGCGCCACCAGGAGCTGCGGGTGAGCTTCGCGGAGCGGCCGAGCGCCTTCTTGATGCTCTGCTTCTCCAGCATCAGCGCGGGCGAGGCGAGGGAGAAGCGGACCAGCAGCCACAGCACCAGGACGACCGAGCCCAGGATGCCGAAGGCCTTGAGGGCGGATCCCGCGTCGGCGTTTCCGGCGGCGCTCACCAGGATGCCCGGCAGCAGACACGCGAGCGCGACGCCGGCGGCGATGAGCACCAGCAGGAAGATCAGGCCGAACAGCTTGGGCACCTGGGGGCGGGCGTCGCGCCAGGCCTCCCCGAGGGTGACCGGTTTGCCGAGCACCGCCCGGCTGGTGACGGCGGTGAGGAGGGCGGTCGCCGTGATGGTGCCGAGGAGGGTGATGAGGAGGACGGGGCCGGAGGCGCGCATGGCGTCGCCCATGGCGCTGAGCTGCTCGTCGACGGTGGCGCTCGGGTCACCGAGGGCGGTGGTGTCCGTGGTGCCGTTCAGGATCAGGCCCTGGAGCAGGACGACGAGGATCTCGGTGACGACCGCGACGGTCAGCGAGATGCCCAGGACCGTGCGCCAGTAGGTGCGCATGGTGGCGACGGCGCCGTCGAGGATCTCGCCCACGCCGAGCGGACGCAGCGGGATCACGCCGGGCTTGGCCGCGGGCGGGGGGCCGCCCCAGCCGGCGCCCCAGCCGCCGGGGGCTCCGTAGCCGCCGGGAGGGCCGTAGCCCCCGGGGCCTGCGGGGCCGCCGGGGTGTCCGCCGCCCGGGCCTGCGGGCGGGTAGGCGCCCCAGCCCTGGGCGGGCGCCGGCGGCGGAGGGGGCGGCGGGGTCTGGCCCGGGTTCTGGGGGCCTGCGGGCGCGGACCACTGGCCGGGTGGCGGCTGTTCCTTGGACCACTTCGTGCCGGGGCTCTGTGGGTTCGCGCCCGGCTGGTCCTCGGGCTGACCGCCGGAGGGCCGGTCGACGGGCTCGGCGGGGTGGGACGCGCCGGGCTCCTGTCCGTCGGACGGGGCGGATCCGGGCGAGGCCCAGCCCGGAGTGTCTTTCATCGTCGCTCCTTCACGGTGCCCGTCCGCGGTCGCGGCGGCAGGTTGGGAGCCATCGTGCCATGGGGTGCTCACCGGTGGATCGGCCGCGGTCTGGGCTGCACTCCTTCAATTGTCCGCCGGATCGGGGGCAGACTGACGACATGGCTGATCAGTACGCGCAATCCGGCGAGGACAAGCGGCCGACCGGGATACCCGCGATCCGTTGGGAGGAACCGCCCGAGGGTCCTGTACTGGTTCTTCTCGACCAGACGAGACTGCCGGTCGAGGAAGTCGAACTGGTGTGTACGGACGCGTCTGTGCTGGTGGAGGCGATCCGCTCGCTGGCTGTACGCGGGGCGCCGCTGCTCGGGATCGCCGGGGCGTACGGCGTCGCGCTCGCCGCCGCGCGCGGATTCGACGTGGACGAGGCCGCGAACGCGCTGGCGGGCGCCCGGCCCACCGCGGTGAATCTGTCCGTCGGGGTGCGCCGGGCCCGGGCCGCGTACCGGGCGGCGCTCGCCGAGGGCGGTGATCCGGGGCAGGGGGCGCGGGCCGCGTTGGCCGCGGCGCGGCGGCTGCACCGGGAGGACGCCGAGGCCAGTGTCCGGATGGCCGGGCACGGGCTGGCGCTGCTCGACGAGCTGCTGCCGGGCGGCGGGCACCGGGTCCTCACGCACTGCAACACCGGGTCGCTGGTGTCGGGCGG
Source organism: Streptomyces sp. NPDC006872 (assembly GCF_040635845.1). Classification (NCBI taxonomy): domain Bacteria; kingdom Bacillati; phylum Actinomycetota; class Actinomycetes; order Kitasatosporales; family Streptomycetaceae; genus Streptomyces; species Streptomyces sp. NPDC006872. The sequence goes on along the minus strand of NZ_JBEYIL010000009.1, from coordinate 462,856 downwards.
GGAGGGGACGGCGTTCGCGGTGGCGCTCGCCGCGCACCGGGCGGGGCGGCTTCGGCGGCTGTGGGTGGACGAGACGCGTCCGCTGTTGCAGGGAGCCCGGCTCACGGCGTACGAGGCGGCGCGCAACGGCATGGCGTACACCTTGCTGACGGACAACGCGGCGGGCTCGCTCTTCGCGGCGGGAGAGGTGGACGCGGTGCTGATCGGGGCGGACCGGATCGCGGCCGACGGATCGGTGGCGAACAAGGTGGGGAGTTATCCGCTCGCGGTGCTCGCCCGGTACCACCATGTGCCGTTCATCGTGGTGGCGCCGGTGACGACGGTGGATCCGCAGACGCCGGACGGCGCGTCGATCGAGGTGGAGCAGCGTCCCGGGTACGAGGTCACGGAGGTCATGTCGCCCCAGGCGCCGGTGACGGGAGCGGGAGGAGGGACGGCGGTGGCACCGTTGGGGACTCAGGCGTACAACCCGGCGTTCGACGTGACGCCGCCCGAGTTGGTGACGGCGATCGTCACGGAGGAAGGCGCGGTCTCGCCCGTGACGGCTGCCGCGCTTGCCGAGCTGTGCGGCAGGGCGCGCCAGGACTCGGGCCGGATCTGACCGCCCGTCGGTCGGCGGCCCGGGCCGGAGGTCCGGCTCATGAGCGTGCGGGTTGGCCGGCGATCAGGAGGGTGGTGCCTGTGGGGCGGAAGCCCAGGCGGGCGTAGATGCGGGCGACGGTGTCCTCGGCGTAGGCGAGGAAGACCGTGTCGACGCCGTGGGCGCGGGCGTGGGTGACCAGGGCCGCTGTCACGGCGGCGGCCAGGCCCTGACGGCGGGCGGAGGGGAGAGTGCCGATGCCGCCGATCTCGGTGGTGCCGGTCGCCGGGTGGTAGTGGCCGGTGGCCAGGGGGGTGCCGTCCGGGGCGAGGGCGGCGAGGAGCGTCTTGTGCCTGGCTCGGAGCGTGGGGCGCACGGTGGCCACCGTGCCGTCCTCGGTCAGCTCCGCGGCCAGCCGCGACAGCTTCGTGCGGTCCGGCAGGTGGTCCGTCGGGCCCGTCGCGGGGCGGGGCTCCTGGGCGAAGGCCAGGCGGGGGAGGGCGAGGGCGGCGGGCAGGACGGGGTCGTCCGCGGTCAGCGCGCGCAGCGTCACGCCGTCCGGCACGGGTTGTGGAAGGAGGGTGTGGTGCGGCGGGAGGGCCATCAGCGGGCGGCGCAGCACCTTCAGGCCCGCGGCCTCGATGAGGGGACGAAGCTCCGGTGCCGACTCGGCCAGCCATTCGAACGCCTCCGGCACACCGAGCTCACGCTGCCGGGCCCGCACCCTGGCGATGTCGGCGGCGCCGACGGAGGCCGCGCCCTCCGCGGTGGGCTGGGCGTGACCCGGGCCGCCGTAGTACGGAGCGCCCGGCTCCTTGCGGACGAACAGACGCAGCGGGCCGAAGTCCTCGGCGTCGGCGAAGAGGAGGGGGACGGTGGCGTAGTACTCCTGGATGCGGTCGCGCAACGGGTCACTCATACGGCGTATCCCACCACTGGAAGGGGCCGCACAGCAGCGAGTTGCGCCGCTGAGATCGCCGCTGACACCCGTGCCGACATCGACGTCGGGGGACCGGGGCAGACAGTGACGGTCCCGTACGACTATCGTCACTGGTCGGTGACCCTGCTCACCTGCACAACCTTCACCGTTATGAGAATGGGATGATGTCGTTTATGAAGGGACGAGTCCTTGTCGTCGACGACGACACCGCACTGGCCGAGATGCTCGGCATTGTGCTGCGTGGTGAAGGTTTTGAGCCGTCTTTCGTAGCCGACGGCGACAAGGCGCTGGCTGCGTTCCGTGAGGCGAAGCCCGATCTGGTGCTGCTGGACCTGATGCTGCCCGGCCGGGACGGCATCGAGGTGTGCCGCCTGATCAGGGCGGAGTCCGGAGTGCCGATCGTGATGCTCACGGCCAAGAGCGACACCGTGGACGTGGTCGTCGGGCTGGAGTCCGGCGCCGACGACTACATCGTGAAGCCGTTCAAGCCGAAGGAGCTGGTCGCCCGGATCCGGGCGCGGCTGCGGAGGTCGGAGGAGCCCGCACCGGAACAGCTCGCCATAGGCGACCTCGTCATCGACGTGGCCGGTCACTCCGTGAAGCGGGACGGGCAGTCGATCGCGCTGACCCCGTTGGAGTTCGACCTGCTGGTCGCGCTCGCCCGCAAGCCCTGGCAGGTGTTCACCCGCGAGGTGCTCCTCGAGCAGGTATGGGGCTACCGGCACGCGGCGGACACCCGCCTGGTCAATGTGCATGTACAGCGGCTGCGCTCCAAGGTCGAGAAGGACCCGGAGCGGCCCGAGATCGTGGTGACCGTACGTGGCGTCGGATACAAGGCAGGACCCAGCTGACATGTCCGGGGACAGTGCCGCTTCGGCTCCCGGCCGGTCCGGGGCCCGTCCGCAGCGGCCTGTCGGCCGTAAGACGCCGGGTTCACGCTTCGCCCGCCTCCTCGAAGGCGGACTGCTGCAGGGCGGGGTGCAGGGCAGCCCCGTCCTGAGGCTGCTGCTGCGCTTGGTGCGCCGGCCGCTGCTGCCCGTCATGCGGCTGTGGCGGCGCAACATCCAGCTCAAGGTCGTCGCCACCACGCTGCTGATGTCGCTGGGCGTCGTCCTGCTGCTCGGCTTCGTCGTCATCGGGCAGGTCCGCAACGGGCTGCTGGACGCCAAGGTCAAGGCGTCCCAGAGCCAGGCCACCGGCGGGTTCGCCGTGGCCAAGCAGAAGGCCGACGAGGCCGCCAGCGCCGTCGCCGACGACGGAACCCCCGCGAACGGCCGCGCCTCGCAGAACGTCATCGAATGGATGAGCGAACTCGTGCTGTCGCTGTCCAGCGGCGGCCAGGGCGCCTTCGACGTGGTCACCCTGCCCCCCGGCGACGACACCGCCGGCGGCCGCGGGCCGCGCGCCTCCGGCTTCGTCGACCCCAACAAGAGCGTCCCGGAGAACCTCCGCGCGCGGGTCAACACCAGCACCGGCGCGGTCCAGAGCTACTCCCGCATCATCTACCTCAGCGACAAGGACTCCCAGCCGGCCCTCGTCATCGGCAAGCAGGTCAACGACCCCAACGGCGACACCTACGAGCTGTACTACCTCTTCCCGCTCACGCAGGAGGAGAAGTCGCTGAGCCTGGTCAAGGGGACGCTGGCGACCGCCGGGCTCTTCGTCGTCGTACTCCTCGGGGCCATCGCCTGGCTCGTCGTGCGGCAGGTCGTCACGCCCGTGCGGATGGCCGCCGGGATCGCCGAGCGGCTGTCCGCCGGGCGGCTGCAGGAACGCATGAAGGTCACCGGCGAGGACGACATCGCACGCCTCGGCGAGGCCTTCAACAAGATGGCGCAGAACCTCCAGCTGAAGATCCAACAACTGGAGGACCTGTCGCGGATGCAACGGCGGTTCGTCTCCGACGTCTCGCACGAGCTGCGGACCCCGCTGACGACCGTCCGCATGGCCGCCGACGTCATCCACGACGCACGGGTCGACTTCGACCCCATCACCGCACGGTCCGCGGAACTGCTCGCCGACCAGCTCGACCGGTTCGAGACGCTCCTCGCCGACCTGCTGGAGATCAGCCGCTTCGACGCCGGCGCCGCCGCCCTGGAGGCCGAACCGATCGACCTCAGGGAGGTCGTGCGGCGGGTCGTCAGCGGGGCCGCGCCGCTCGCCGAACGCAAGGGGACGAACGTACGCGTCATCGGCGACCAGCAGCCCGTCGTCGCCGAGGCCGACGCCCGGCGGGTGGAGCGGGTGCTGCGCAACCTCGTGGTCAACGCCGTGGAACACGGCGAGGGCAAGGACGTCATCGTCAAACTGGCCGCCGCGGGCGGGGCCGTCGCCATCGCCGTGCGCGACTACGGCGTCGGGCTCAAACCCGGCGAGGCCACCCGCGTCTTCAGCCGGTTCTGGCGCGCCGACCCGGCACGCGCGCGTACCACCGGCGGAACCGGCCTGGGGCTGTCCATCGCTCTGGAGGACGCGCGACTGCACGGCGGCTGGCTGCAGGCCTGGGGAGAGCCCGGCGGCGGCTCACAGTTCCGGCTGACGCTGCCCAGGACCGCCGACGAGCCGCTGCGGGGCTCACCGATACCGCTCGAGCCCAAGGACTCCCGCCGCAACCGCGGGGAACTCGACGAGGCCGGTCTGCCGCGCGGCGGAGGCGAGAAGAGCGCGACCGTGCCGGTGCAGCCCGCCGCCGAGCAGCTGTCGGCCGCCCGGACCCCGCTCACGCCCAGGATCGCCTCCGTCGCCCCCACGGCCGACCCGACGGCGCTGCCCGGCAACGGCGCGCGCGTGGTGCCGCGGCCCGCCTCGGGCACGAACGGCGGACGACGGCAGGACGAGACGCCCGCCGCCGGGACGACGGCAGGCGACGAGGGCCCGCAGCAGCGGGAGCGGCCGGAGCGGCCGGAGCGAACCGAGCGGGCGGGAACCGCTGACACGGGTGACACAGACGACGCCGGTGACGCGGCGCCGAGGGGGACTGCGGACCGGCCAGGCGCCGGGGCGCGGGGCGCGGACGAGCATGGGGAGGCATTTCGTGGGCGCTGAGCAGCGCGAGGGGGGAACCCGGCGCACGCCGGGGCGCGTGGTGGCCTACGCCGCCGGCGGCGTCGTACTGCTGGCGGGGTGCGCCTCGATGCCCGACAGCGGGGATCTGCGCGACGTCGAAGCCACCCAGCGCCAGGACACCCAGGTACGGGTGTTCGCGATGCCGCCCCGCGACGACGCACCGCCCTCGGAGATCGTCCAGGGCTTCCTCGAAGCGCTCACCAGCGACGACCCGGGCTACTCGACGGCACGGCAGTACCTGACCGAGAAAGTCGCCCAGAAGTGGGAGCCGGAACGGTCCACGACGGTCCTGGCGGACGGCCCGGCGACCGAGGCCGGACCCGCCGGAGGCCGGGAGGACGGCGACGACTACTCGTTCGTCCTGACCGGCACGAGAGTCGCCACCGTCGACGCCCAACAGTCCTACACGCCCGCCTCGGGCCGATACGGGCAGACGGTCCACCTCACCCGCGACAAGAAGACCGGGCAGTGGCGCATCGACGCCCTCCCCCCGGGCGTCGTCATGGGCAAGTCGGACTTCCAGCGCAACTACGTGTCCGTCAACAAGTACTACTTCGCCTCCAACACCGCGGCCGACAGCTCCGGCCAGCCCATGGCCGTCGCCGACCCCGTCTACGTGCGTGAACGGGTCGACCCCATGACGCAGGTGGTGCGGTCCGTGCTCAACGGACCCACCAGCTGGCTGCGCCACGTCGTCAGATCCGGCTTCCCGACGGGAACCACGCTGCCCAAGGGCGTCACCTCGCTGACGCCCGACGACCAGAACAAGCTCACCGTGCCGCTGAACGACAAGGCCGCCGACATCGGACAGGGCAAGTGCGACGAGATGGCCGCCCAGCTGCTGTTCTCCCTGCAGAGCCTGACCCCCACCGTCGACGAGATCGCACTGCGCGCAGGCGGCACACAGCTGTGCTCCCTCACCGAGGAACGGGCCACGGCCGTCGCCGCGCGCGGCTCGGAGACCGACCCCGACTACCTGTACTTCATCGACGGCCAGCACCGCCTCGAACGCATTTCGAGCGGCAGCAGCAGCGACAACGCCAAGGCCGTCCCCGTACCCGGAGCGCTCGGCGACGGCGCCAAGGCGCTCAGCTCGGTCGCCGTGGCCCGCGACGAACACAGCGCCGCCGGAGTCGCCCTCGACGGCAAGACGCTCTACGTCACCTCCACCGTGTCGGGCAGTTCCATCGGCGACCCCGTGCTGCAGAGCAAGGGCAAGACGGAGGCCGACCGGCTCACCACCCCCAGCTGGGACGCCCAGGGCAACCTGTGGGTGGCCGACCGCGACCCCGAGGACCCCCGCCTGCTGCTGCTCGAGAAGGGCGGCGGCCAGCCGCTGGAGGTGCTCACGCCGGGTCTGGACGGCCGTATCAACGCCGTGCGCGTGGCCGCCGACGGGGTGCGGATCGCGCTCGTCGTGGACAAGGGCGGCAAGCAGTCCCTGCTCATCGGACGGATCGAGCGCAGCCAGGGCAGCGGCGAGCCGCCGTCCATGTCGGTCCAGGAACTGCGCTCCGCGACACCGGAGTTGGAACAGGTCACGGCCATGTCGTGGGCCGGGGACAGCCGGCTCGTGGTGGTCGGGCGCGAGTCCGGCGGCGTGGAGCAGGTGCAGTACGTGCAGTGCGACGGCTCGATCCCCGAGGCGGCCACGCTTCCCGGCCTCACCGAGGTCACGAGCATCGCCGCTTCCGAGGACAGCGACACCCCGCTCTTCGCGACCTCCAAGGACGGACTGCTGTGGCTGCCCGGCGGCAGCGGCTGGCGGACGCTGAAGGAGACCGCGTCGGTCGCGTTTTACCCGGGGTGATCTTTTCCCTCCCGGCTGTTCCGGCTCTCCCGGCTGTTCCTGGCATTCCAGGGCGAAGTCCTTTGGATCTGCTTTCCGCCTGAACCTTTCTGCCTGCCTTCGCGCGAGTTTTCCACAGGGCGTCGACGGAGTTCCGGACGGTTTTCCACAGGGCTGGCAGGCCGCTTCGGACGTTGGCAGAGTGATCGACGTGGAAGGCGTTCGCATGTGGTGGCAGGAACTCGCCGGCCTGGTGCTGCCCGCCGCGTGCGGAGGCTGCGGAAGTGCACGTACGGTGCTCTGCCCGCAGTGCCGAGCGGCGCTGGGCGGGGCCGTGCCGTTCCGGGTGCGGCCCGTGCTGGAACCGCCGGGGCTGCCCGCCGTGCACGCGGCGGCCCGATACGCGGACGAGGTACGGGCGGTGCTGCTGGCCCACAAGGAACGCGGCGCGCTGGCGCTCACGCGACCGCTGGGCGCGGCGCTGGCGGGGGCTGTGCGGGCGGGGGTGAGGGAGGCGGGGGAGGGGGTGGGGGTGGGGGAGGGGCCCCAGCCCCCCGAAGGCGTACTGCTCGTCCCCGTCCCGTCCGCCCGCGCCGCCGTACGCGCGCGTGGCCATGATCCGGCGCGGCGGATCGCGCTCGCGGCGGCCGGTGAGTTGCGGCGGGCCGGGGTGCCTGCGCGGGTGGCCGCGGTGCTGCGGCAGCGGCGGGCCGTGGTCGATCAGGCGGGGCTCGACTCCCGGCAGCGGCTGGACAACCTGGTGGGCGCGCTGGGGGTGGTGTCCGGGGGCGCGCGGGTGTTGTGCGGTGGTCCGGTGGTGCTCGTCGACGACCTGGTCACCACGGGTGCTTCGCTGGCGGAGGCGGCGCGCGCGGTGCGGTCGGCGACGGCGGTGGAGCGGGCTCAGCGGGTTGGGCGGGCTGGGCGAGCGGAACGGGTGGGACGGGTGGAAGGTGGGGAGTGGGTGGAGGAGGGAGCGGCGCAGGGTGGAGGTGCTGCAGCGGCTGTGTACGGCGGTGTCACTCGGGAAGACGGAGAAGGCGGAGCTGGTCGTGCGGACAGGGCGGTGGAGCCGTCCGGAGCAGGTGAGGGAGGCGTGGGCGGGGTGTCGGCGGGCGTGGGCGGTGGCGGTGACGTGCTCTGCGCGGCCGTGGTCGCGGCGTCGCCGGGGTCTTTCGAACTAAACCGGAACTGAGTGAGAACTTGCGTCGTTGCAGGTAATGAGAGGGCCAATTCACCTGGATGGAGGTACGCGGCAGTAGAGGGTGACGACATCCGTCCGGGCGAGATATGTTCGGTTGTGAGGGAAAGCCGCAGGCCACACCTCTCATATCCGAATGCCGTGCTGCGGTTTTCGTAATCTTCCGCAGCATCTGGGGTGTAGATCTCGCCCATGGGGGAGGAGGAGGTGGAAGTCACCGAGTCAGAGGTTCCGGTGCTCACCGGGGCCTGGTGCAAAAGGGAGATGCTCCGCCGTCGAAGCGGAGTGATCCGGGAACGGAGTTCTGCGTGGACATCGTCGTCAAGGGCCGCAAGACCGAGGTGCCCGAGCGGTTCCGCAAGCACGTGGCCGAGAAGCTGAACCTGGAGAAGATCCAGAAGCTCGACGGCAAGGTGATCAGCCTCGACGTCGAGGTGTCCAAGGAGCCCAACCCCCGACAGGCCGACCGGTGTGACCGAGTGGAGATCACTCTGCGTTCCCGCGGTCCTGTGATCCGGGCGGAGGCGGCGGCCAACGACCCGTATGCGGCACTCGACCTGGCGGCGGAGAAGCTGGACGCCCAGCTGCGCAAGCAGCACGACAAGCGATACACGCGCCGCGGCGCCCGCAGGCTCTCCGCGGCAGAGGTTCCCGACCACGTTCCGGGCGTGGCGACGCTCAACGGCAACGGCCGTCCCGTCCCGGCCGGTGAGTCGGACAGCGTGCCGACCAGGAAGATCGGCTCGCTCGAGGTGCAGGGCGACGGCCCCCTCGTGGTCCGCGAGAAGACGCACGTGGCTGCCCCGATGACCCTTGACCAGGCCCTCTACGAGATGGAACTGGTCGGACACGACTTCTACCTGTTCGTCGACTCCGAGACGAAGCAGCCCAGCGTCGTCTACCGGCGGCACGCCTACGACTACGGCGTGATCTACCTCGACACCGACCCGATGGTGGCTCAGGCGCATTCACCCGAGGCGGGTGGCGCTCTGGGCGGCTGACGCCGCCCGGTGACAGCTGAGACCTTGCCCTGGTGACAGCTGAGCGGTGTGCCCCTGGAAGCGCGTGTGCGCCCCCAGGGGCACCCTCGTGCGACCCCTTGGGACATCGCTCTGTCATCGCGTTGTCGGTCGGGCATGGAATCATGGCAGGGCGGCTCAACCGGTGGGCCGTTGCCTTGGGTTGGCGATGGCTCAGGACCACGGCCACAGCCTTCAGGGGGAGGAACGATGGCGGACAGCTTCGGACCGATGCGGGACGAGGGGGCCGGCGACGGCGTCGTCGGCATGGGCCCGGACGAGGGCACTGCGCGCAAGGAGCCGATCAGAGTCCTTGTCGTGGACGACCACGCCCTGTTCCGCCGAGGACTGGAGATCGTGCTCGCGGCCGAGGAGGACATCCAGGTCGTCGGTGAGGCGGGGGACGGCGCGGAGGCCGTGGACAAGGCGGCCGACCTGCTGCCGGACATCGTGCTGATGGATGTGCGGATGCCCAAGCGCGGTGGTATCGAGGCGTGCACCTCCATCAAGGAGGTGGCCCCCAGCGCGAAGATCATCATGCTGACGATCAGCGATGAGGAGGCCGACCTCTACGAGGCGATCAAGGCGGGTGCGACCGGCTATCTCCTCAAGGAGATCTCCACGGACGAGGTCGCCACCGCGATCCGCGCGGTGGCCGACGGGCAGTCGCAGATCAGCCCGTCCATGGCGTCGAAGCTGCTCACCGAGTTCAAGTCGATGATCCAGCGGACGGACGAGCGTCGGCTCGTGCCCGCGCCGCGGCTGACGGACCGGGAGCTGGAGGTGCTCAAGCTGGTGGCCACGGGGATGAACAACCGTGACATCGCCAAGGAGTTGTTCATCTCCGAGAACACCGTGAAGAACCATGTGCGCAACATCCTGGAGAAGCTGCAGCTGCACTCCAGGATGGAGGCGGTGGTGTACGCGATGCGGGAGAAGATCCTCGAGATCCAGTGACCTGCCGCGGTGGCCTGGTCAGGCCAGTGCGCGGGCCAGTTCTCTGGTGAGGGGCTCGCGCAGGTCGGGGGCGTCCACGCGCTCCACGCGTACGTCCGTGCAGTCCACCCAGGTCGCGGCCTCGATGAGGGCCTGTGCCACGGCCGGGACCGCCTTGGGGCCGTCCAGGGTGACCTGTCTGGCGACGAGGGTGCGGCCCTCGCGGGCCGGGTCCACGCGGCCGACTAGCCGTCCGCCGGCCAGGACCGGCATCGCGAAGTAGCCGTACACCCGCTTCGGTTTGGGGACGTAGGCCTCCAGGCGGTGGGTGAAGCCGAAGATCCGCTCGGTGCGTGCTCGTTCCCAGACCAGGGAGTCGAAGGGGGACAGGAGCGTGGTGCGGTGGCGGCCGCGCGGGGGTGTCTCCAGGGCCGTCGGGTCGGCCCAGGCGGGCTTGCCCCAGCCTTCGACCGTGACCGGGACCAGGCCCGAGTCGGCGATCACCGCGTCGACCTGTTCGCCCTTGAGGCGGTGGTAGTCGGCGATGTCCGCGCGCGTGCCCACGCCGAGGGACTGGCCGGCCAGGCGGACGAGGCGGCGCAGGCACTCGGTGTCGTCCAGCTCGTCGTGCAGCAGGGCGGCGGGTACGGCGCGTTCGGCGAGGTCGTAGACGCGCTTCCAGCCGCGGCGCTCGACGCAGACCACCTCGCCGTACATCAGCGCGCGTTCCACGGCGACCTTGGTGCCGGACCAGTCCCACCATTCGCTGGTCTTCTTGGCTCCGCCCAGGTCGGTGGCGGTGAGGGGGCCTTCGGCGCGGAGCTGTTTGACGACCTGGTCGTAGGTGCCTTCGGGGAGGCCGTGGTTCCAGTGCGGGCGGTTGCGGTAGGCGCGGCGGCGGAAGGCGAAGTGGGGCCATTCCTCGATGGGGAGGATGCACGCGGCGTGCGACCAGTACTCGAAGGCGTGCGTGTCCTGCCAGTAGGAGTTCTCGACGGTCTTGCGGCCGACGGCTCCCAGGCGGGCGTAGGGGATCAGCTCGTGGGAGCGGGCGAGGACGGAGATGGTGTCGAGCTGGACGGCGCCGAGGTGGCGGAGGACGCCGCGGACGCCGGCTTTGCGGTCGGGCGTGCCGAGGAAGCCCTGCGCCCGTAGGGCGATGCGGCGGGCTTCGTCTGCGGAGAGCGCGGTGGCGGGGCGCGGGGTCGTCATGGCTCGCACGATAGGGGGTGGGTCTGACAACGGGGGTTGAGCTGGGGGTCTGTGGGGTCGGGGACCGGTGGGGCGGGTCTCAGGGGCCGGTGGGGGCCGGCAGGTAGGGCGCGGTCGAGGGGAGTCCCAGGTCCGAGGGGAGCAGGGAGGCCAGCCAGCAGTCTCTTCGTACGCCCTTGTTGTTGATGGCCGAGCGCAGGGTGCCTTCGAGGGTGAAGCCGGCGTTCTCGGCGACCGCGCGGGAGGCCGTGTTGCCGATTTCCGCCCGCCATTCGACGCGGTCGACGCGGAGGGTGGTGAAGGCCCAGCGGGAGGCGGTGCGGGTGGCCTCGGTGGTGTAGCCGTGGCCTCGGTGTTCCTTGGCGGTCCAGAAGCCGACCTCGGCGGTGCCCAGGGAGCGCATGGTGAGGCTGAGGAGGCCGGTGAGGCTTCCGTCGGGGAGGAAGACGCCGAAGGTGAACATCGAGCCGGTCGTCCAGCCCTCCGGGGCGAGCAGCTCGGTGAAGTTCTGGGCGTGTTCGGGGAGGTAGGGGGAGGGGATCGTGGTCCAGCGCTGGATGTCGGGGTCCTGGGCGGCGGTGTACACGGCGTCGGCGTCCTGGGGGCCGAGGGGGCGCAGGACGAGGCGTGCGGTGGTGAGGGTGACGGGCTCGGGCTCCATCGGCCGATTCTGCTTCGGGTGTCCGGTGGGCGCCATCGTTTTGCGGTGCGTGAGCGTGTGATCACAATTCGCGCAATTCGTCCGGCGGGCGCGGCACCATCGGCGGGGCCCGGCCGTTGTCCCGTTTGAAGAGATTTTTGGAGCACGTGCGCAGCAGTGTGCGGTCCTCGTCACGGCAGGCCTCCCGGCGTGGTGGGGTCCTCGCATACGATGGCCGTTGCTCAGTTAAGTCACATGGAAATCGACCGTCCCAGGCCCGACCGGCAAGGAGACCAACCCCCGTGTCCGTCCTCTCGAAGATCATGCGTGCAGGCGAAGGCAAGATCCTGCGCAAGCTGCACCGCATCGCGGACCAGGTCAACTCCATCGAAGAGGACTTCGTCGACCTCTCCGACGCCGAGCTGCGGGCCCTCACCGATGAGTACAAGCAGCGGTACGCCGACGGTGAGAGTCTGGACGACCTGCTTCCCGAGGCCTTCGCCACTGTGCGCGAGGCTGCCAAGCGCGTCCTCGGACAGCGCCACTACGACGTCCAGATGATGGGCGGCGCCGCTCTGCACCTCGGCTATGTGGCCGAGATGAAGACCGGTGAGGGCAAGACCCTGGTCGGCACGCTGCCGGCGTATCTCAACGCCCTGTCCGGCGATGGTGTGCACCTGATCACCGTCAACGACTATCTGGCCGAGCGCGACTCCGAGATGATGGGTCGCGTCCACAAGTTCCTGGGTCTGGAAGTCGGCTGCATCCTGGCCAACATGACGCCGGCCCAGCGCCGCGAGCAGTACCTGTGCGACATCACGTACGGCACGAACAACGAGTTCGGCTTCGACTATCTGCGCGACAACATGGCGTGGGCGCAGGACGAGCTGGTCCAGCGCGGCCACAACTTCGCCATCGTCGACGAGGTCGACTCGATCCTGGTGGACGAGGCCCGTACGCCGCTGATCATCTCCGGCCCGGCGGACCAGGCCACCAAGTGGTACGGCGACTTCGCCAAGCTGGTCACGCGCCTCAAGAAGGGCGAGGTGGGCAACCCCCTCAAGGGTCTTGAGGAGACGGGCGACTACGACGTCGACGAGAAGAAGCGCACGGTCGCCATCCATGAGGCCGGTGTCTCCAAGGTCGAGGACTGGCTGGGGATCGACAACCTCTACGAGTCGGTGAACACGCCGCTCGTCGGCTACCTGAACAACGCCATCAAGGCGAAGGAGTTGTTCAAGAAGGACAAGGACTACGTCGTCATCGACGGCGAGGTCATGATCGTCGACGAGCACACGGGTCGTATCCTCGCGGGCCGCCGCTACAACGAGGGCATGCACCAGGCGATCGAGGCGAAGGAAGGGGTGGACATCAAGGACGAGAACCAGACGCTCGCCACGATCACCCTGCAGAACTTCTTCCGCCTGTACAGCAAGCTCTCGGGCATGACCGGTACGGCGATGACCGAGGCCGCCGAGTTCCACCAGATCTACAAGCTCGGCGTGGTCCCGATCCCCACGAACCGGGCGATGATCCGCAAGGACCAGTCGGACCTGATCTACCGCACCGAGGTCGCGAAGTTCGAGGCGGTCGTCGACGACATCGCCGAGAAGCACGAGAAGGGCCAGCCGATCCTCGTCGGCACGACGTCGGTCGAGAAGTCCGAGTACCTGTCGCAGCAGCTCTCCAAGCGGGGCATCCAGCACGAGGTGCTGAACGCGAAGCAGCACGACCGTGAGGCGACGATCGTCGCCCAGGCCGGCCGCAAGGGCGCTGTGACGGTCGCGACCAACATGGCCGGTCGTGGTACGGACATCAAGCTCGGCGGCAATCCCGACGACCTCGCCGAGGCGGAGCTGCGGCAGCGCGGCCTCGACCCCGAGGAGCACATCGAGGAGTGGGCCGCCGCGCTGCCCGCCGCTCTGGAGAAGGCCGAGAAGGCCGTCAAGGCGGAGTTCGAGGAGGTCAAGGACCTCGGCGGGCTCTACGTCCTCGGTACCGAGCGGCACGAGTCGCGTCGTATCGACAACCAGCTGCGCGGTCGTTCCGGCCGTCAGGGCGACCCGGGCGAGTCCCGTTTCTACCTGTCGCTGGGTGACGACCTGATGCGGCTGTTCAAGGCGCAGATGGTCGAGCGCGTGATGTCGATGGCGAACGTGCCGGACGACGTGCCGATCGAGAACAAGATGGTCACGCGCGCGATCGCGTCGGCGCAGTCGCAGGTGGAGCAGCAGAACTTCGAGACGCGTAAGAACGTCCTGAAGTACGACGAGGTGCTCAACCGTCAGCGTGAGGTCATCTACGGTGAGCGGCGCCGCGTCCTGGAGGGTGAGGACCTGCAGGAGCAGATCCAGCACTTCATGGACGACACGATCGACGCGTATGTCGGCGCGGAGACCGCCGAGGGCTTCCCGGAGGACTGGGACCTGGATCGGCTGTGGGGCGCGTTCAAGCAGCTCTACCCGGTGAAGGTGACCGTCGAGGAGCTGGAGGAGGCGGCCGGTGACCGGGCCGGTCTGACCGCCGAGTTCATCTCCGAGTCCATCAAGGACGACATCCGCGAGCAGTACGAGTCGCGGGAGTCGCACCTCGGCTCCGAGATCATGCGTGAGCTGGAGCGCCGGGTCGTGCTGTCGGTGCTGGACCGCAAGTGGCGTGAGCACCTCTACGAGATGGACTATCTCCAGGAGGGCATCGGCCTGCGGGCGATGGCGCAGAAGGACCCGCTGGTCGAGTACCAGCGCGAGGGCTTCGACATGTTCTCCGCGATGATGGACGGCATCAAGGAGGAGTCCGTCGGCTACCTGTTCAACCTGGAGGTCCAGGTCGAGCAGCAGGTCGAGGAGGTCGAGGTCGAGGACCGCGAGCCGGTCGACATGGAGAAGCAGGACGTGGTGCCGGCGCAGGCGGGTTCGCGTCCGGAGATCCGTGCGAAGGGGCTGGACGCTCCGCAGCGCCGTCAGCTGCACTTCTCGGCGCCGACGGTGGACGGGGAGGGCGGCACGATCGAGGGCGACTTCGAGAGTGACGACGACGAGCCCGTCCGCTCGGAGGCCGACGGTCTCACGCGCGCGGAGCGCCGCAAGCAGGCGAAGGCCGGGCGGCGTCGTAAGAAGTAGCGGCGTCGCGGTCGCCGTCATGGTCGTGGTCACGGTTGCCTGCGGCGCTGTGGACCGCGGGGCTGTGGGCTGTGTAGCGGCTTGAGGGTCGAGGGGCCGGGTCACCTTTGGGTGGCCCGGCCTTCTGCGTGGCAGGTGGCGGTGGCTGCCTCAGTCGTCCTGGGTGTGGGGCCTGCGGGGGCCGTCGAGTTCGACGGCGGTGCAGCGCCAGCGGCGGTCCGTGCCGAGTTCCAGGCGGAAGGCCATCGCCCGGAGGCGGTCGCCGGCCCCGATGCGGGCGAAGGCCTCGATGGCGCCGGGGCGGGGGACGTAGTAGCCGATGTCGCGGACGACGGGGCGGGCGCCGTGGGCGGTGGCGCGCAGCGGGCCGCGTTCGGCGAGGTGTGCCAGGTCGTCGTAGGCGCGGCCGAGGGTGTGCCGGAGCATGAAGTGGACGGGGCGTTGGCCGGTCAGGACCGCCAGGAGACGGTCGGCGAAGAGGTCGGTGGGGCGGGGCTGGGTGAGGGGGCGGCGAGGGGTCTGTGCGGGGACGGTGGGGGCGTGGGCGAGGGGCTGGGGGGTGGTGGGGCGGTTGTCGGCGGGGCGGGCGCGGGTGGGGGAGGCGGTGCCGGGTGGGCGGCCGCCGTTCGGGGGCGTGCGCGGCGTGGTGCCGTTGTTGGCGTTGCGGGGTGGGGCGCCTGCGGGGCGGCGGGTGTCGCGGCGGCCGGGAGGGCGGGTGCCGGGGTGGGCCTGCGTCCTCGTCATGACCTTGTTCATGGGGGTCCCCGTTCGGTGGGCGGCTTCGGCGTCTACCGGTCGGTAACTTTGCCGTTGCGGATCTTGTACGGGGTCGCCGACCGTGGCGGCAAGCGGGCGGTGCGCCTGTGGTGGGGGTCCGGGAAGTTCACCTATCAGGGGTGGTCCGGGGTATGGAAAGCCCGGGGCTGCCGGGGTCGGCCGGGTGAGTTCCGGGGGGCGAGGTTGACGTCTGCGGGGGTGTGGGCAGGGACCCGAAAGGGGACGTCCGCACGTATCCTGAAGCCCCTCAGGGAGGTGCGGAACCGCCCTCCCGGGGGCACCGAGTCCGAGCCTTGCGACCACGAAGAGAGCGGCCACCCATGCGTGTCTACGTCCCCCTGACCCTCCCCGGTCTCGCCGAGGCGCACAAGACGGGTGAGCTGGGGTCCGGGCCGCTCGTCGCGTACGCCGTCACGCCCGCGTTGCGCGAGTGGTATCTCTCCGAGGACCTGGAGGAGCTGGAGTACGCGGCGCTCAGCAGGGCCGCGCTCGCCTCGCTGCGACTGCTGGCGGCGGACCCCGGCGCCCCTCGGCGGCGGGTCGTGGTCGCCGTGGACGTACCCGACCGCGCGGCCGCCGTGGACCCCGACCGCGGGCTGGATCCGGCGGCGCTGGGCGAGGTGCGGGTGAGCGGCGTCGTGACGCTGGCCAAGGCGGCGGCGGTGCACGTCGACGCCGGGGAGGCGGAGGTGGCGGCGGACGTGCGCGCGGCCGCGCAGGCGCTCGCGGCGGCGGACGGCGGGGACGACGACGCGCAGTTCGTCGTGGACGGGGCCGAGGACCACGAGCTGCTGTGGTTCGCCACGCAGGAGATTCCGGGCCTGGTGGGTTCGGGGGACTGAAGCTCGCGTCCGGCTCGCGCCGGGCTTGTGCGGAGTGCGCGTCGAGCTCGCTCACTTGATTGTCAGTGGCGGCGGGTACGTTTGCAGGCATGGGGAAGCACGAAGCGGCGCACATCGTCTGGGACTGGAACGGGACGCTGCTCAACGACAACGACGCGATCATCGGGGCGACGAACGCGGCATTCGCCGAGCTGGGGCTGGAGCCGCTCACACTGGAGCGGTACCGGGCGCTGTACTGCGTGCCGGTGCCGAAGTTCTACGAGCGGCTGATGGGGCGGCTGCCGACGGACGCCGAGTGGGAGGTCATGGACGAGATCTTCCACCGGTACTACGCCCAGCACCGGGTGCGGTGCGGGCTCACCGAGGGCGCGGTGGAGCTGCTCGCGGGGTGGCGGTCGGCGGGGCACAGTCAGTCCCTGCTGAGCATGTACGTGCACGAGGAACTCGTGCCGCTGGTCCGGGGGTTCGGGATCGAGCCGCACTTCGTACGGGTCGACGGGCGGACCGGGCCCTCCGGGGGCAGCAAGGCCGAGCACATGGTGCGGCACCTGCGGGCGCTGAACGAGGTCGAGCCGGGGCGCACGGTGGTGATCGGGGACGCCGCGGACGACGCGGTCGCCGCGCTGCATGTGGGGGCGCGGGCCGTGTTGTACACCGGCGGGTCGCACAGTCGGGCCAGCCTGGAGGGGGTGGGGGTGCCGGTGGTGGACACGCTGGGGGAGGCGGTCGAGGTCGCGGGGCGGTTGGCCGCGGCGTAGGACTCCGTCGGTTCGGTCGGGTTCGCTCGGGTTTTTCTGGGCTCGCTCGGGTTTCCTGGGTTTCTCAGGCTCCTGGTGTGGGTCGGTGTGGTGCGGCGTCTTGCGGGCGCCGCACCTGTCGGGGACTGCGGGTCAGGTTCGTGCGGGTCAGGTTGCCGGTGCCTTTGCGCGGAGCACCGTCAGGAACTCGCGCATCCAGGCGGAGTGGTCGGGCCAGGCGCGGGCGGAGACCAGGGTGCCGTCGACGACTGCCTCGGCGTCCTGGAAGGTGGCGCCGGCCGACTGCATGTCGAGCTCCAGGGCCGGGTACGCGGTGACGCGTCGGCCGCGGAGGGCGTCGGCGGCCGCGGTCAGCAGGGGGCCGTGGCAGATCTGGGCGACGGGCTTGTCGGCGTCGAAGAACGACTTGAGGATCTTGCGGAGTTCGGGGTCGTTGCGGAGGTACTCGGGGGCGCGGCCGCCGGGGATGACGATCGCTGCGTACTGACCGGGGTCGACCTCGGAGAAGGCGAGGTCGGCGGGCCAGGTGTAGCCGGGCTTCTCGGTGTAGGTGTCGAAGCCGGGTTCGAAGTCGTGGACGACGAACTGAAGCTTTTTGCGGGTGGGGGCGGCGATGTGGACCTCGTAGCCTTCCTCGTGGAGGCGTTGGTAGGGGTAGAGGACTTCGAGGGACTCTGCTGCGTCGCCGGTGACGATGAGGATTTTCGTGGGCATGGTGGGCGGCTCCTCTCGGGCGGGCGCTGTCGTTTGCAACGTGCCTCTTGGGGGTGCGGTTGCCAAGAGGGAGCGCTCTTTCAGCGTCCCGCGGTGGGGGGTCGGCGTCGACTTTTCTCGCCCCCGCCGCCCCTACCCGTCCCATCCCAGGGGCTCCGCCCCTTCGACCCGCAGGGGCTCCGCCCCTTCGACCCCGCAGGGGCTCCGCCCCTGGACCCGGGCGGGGACTGCGTCCCCTGCACCCCTTCCGGGGCTCCGCCCCTGCACCCGTGCAGGGACTGCGTCCCCTGCACCCCTTCCGGGGCTCCGCCCCTGCACCCCGGCGGGGGCTCCGCCCTTGAACCCCGACGGGCACCGTCTCCCCTGTCCCTCCCTGGGCTCCGCCCCGAACCCCGGCGGTGGCTCTGCGGCTGAACCTCGGCGGGCACCGCGTTCCCTGCTCCTCCCGGGGCTCCGCCCCTGCACCCGGGCGGGGACTGTGTCCCCTGCAGCCCCCGGGGCTCCGCCCCTGCACCCCCGGGGCTCCGCCCCCCCGGCGGAGGCTCCCCCCTGCCCCCTGCCCCCTGGCCCCCCGGCGAGGGCTCCCACGCCCCGCCCTGCCCCTCCCCCCCCAGAAGCCCCCGCGCGTCACCCGCCCGCCCCGCACCACTCCTGTGCAGAACGTCAAACTTTGTGGCCATGTTTTGTACACATACGGCTCATGACGGCGGAGCCGTACGGGGAGATAGCCTTAGTGGCGTGATCAGCGCGATATCTCGCGGGGGCGTTGCCGCCTCCGCCCTGCGCCCGGTGCTTGCGGACCATCTCCGCGGCCGGGCGGCGGACGCTGGTCGGCGCGGGCGGGGCCGGGGCGCAAGGGGCCCCAGGACGCCGTACACACCCGGGAAGAGAGCGACGCGGAGAGCAGCGTCACACCTCCTGGTGGTGTCGAGAATGGCTGATAAGCCCCCGCTCATCTCACCTTGCGGCATAGCGTCGGAGCAGACCGGAGACCCCGGGCCGTGGCGTCGAGCCGCAGGGGAAGAGACCGTACTTCCTTCTACGTCACGCAACGGCGCGCGACAGGAGTCAGAGGACAATGCAGACCAAGCTGGACGAAGCCAAGGCCGAGCTGCTCGAGAGGGCGGCCCGGGTCGCTGAGAACAGTCCGGTCGGGGGGCACCTACCGACTGGGACGACGGGCGAGGGCACGTCAGGCACTCCGGGTACGGCGGCGGGTACGCCCGGTGCTCCGGACCATGACGCCCTTCTCGCGTTCCTCCAGCGCTACTACCTGCACACCGCCCAGGAGGACCTGAGCGACCGCGACCCGGTCGACGTCTTCGGAGCAGCGCTTTCGCACTACCGGCTCGCCGA
This sequence comes from Streptomyces sp. NPDC006872, assembly GCF_040635845.1. Taxonomy (NCBI): domain Bacteria; kingdom Bacillati; phylum Actinomycetota; class Actinomycetes; order Kitasatosporales; family Streptomycetaceae; genus Streptomyces; species Streptomyces sp. NPDC006872. The sequence goes on along the minus strand of NZ_JBEYIL010000009.1, from coordinate 443,907 downwards.
GAACCGGCCGCAGGGCACCGCCAATGTCCGGGTTCACACGCCCACCGTCGAAGAGAACGGGTGGACCTGCAGTCATTCCGTCGTCGAGGTCGTCACCGATGACATGCCGTTCCTCGTCGACTCCGTCACCAACGAGCTGACCCGGCAGGGGCGGGGGATCCACCTCGTCATCCATCCGCAGGTCGTCGTGCGGCGCGATGTGACCGGCAAGCTCGTCGAGGTGCTCAATGCTCCGCCCGCCGGCGCGGAGCTTCCGCACGACGGGCATGTCGAGTCCTGGATCCACGTCGAGATCGACCGGGAGACCGACCGCGCCGACCTCAAGCAGATCACCAACGACCTGCTGCGCGTGCTCTCCGACGTCCGGGAGGCCGTCGAGGACTGGGAGAAGATGCGGGACACCGCGCTGCGGGTCGCCGATCACCTCCAGGAGGAGCCCGCGCCCGGCGATCTGGCGCGGCCCGACATCGACGAGGCCGGTGAGCTGCTGCGCTGGCTGGCCGCCGACCACTTCACCTTCCTCGGCTACCGCGAGTACGAGCTGCGGGGCGACGACTGCCTCGCCGCCGTCCCCGGGACCGGGCTCGGCATCCTGCGGTCCGACCCGCACCACTCCGAGGGGGACGGTCACCCCGTCAGCCCGTCCTTCGAGCGGCTTCCGGCCGATGCGCGGGCCAAGGCGCGCGAGCACAAGCTGCTGGTGCTGACCAAGGCCAACAGCCGGGCCACCGTGCACCGGCCGTCGTATCTCGACTACGTCGGGGTGAAGAAGTTCGACGCCGACGGGAACGTCGTCGGCGAGCGCCGCTTCCTCGGGCTGTTCTCCTCCGCCGCCTACACCGAGTCCGTGGTGCGGGTGCCGGTCGTGCGGCGCAAGGTCCAGGCCGTGCTGAAGGGCGCCGGCTTCTCGCCCAACAGCCACGACGGGCGCGATCTGCTCCAGATCATGGAGACCTACCCGCGCGACGAGCTGTTCCAGACTCCGGTGGACGAGCTGCGGGCCATCGTCACCTCCGTGCTGTACCTGCAGGAGCGGCGGCGGCTGCGGCTCTACCTGCGGCAGGACGAGTACGGGCGCTACTACTCCGCGCTCGTCTACCTGCCCCGCGACCGGTACACGACCGGTGTGCGGCTGCGGATCATCGACATCCTGAAGGAGGAGCTCGGCGGGACCAGCGTCGACTTCAGCGCCTGGAACACCGAGTCGATCCTGTCCAGGCTGCACTTCGTCGTCCGGGTCCCGCAGGGCACCGAGCTGCCCGAGCTGTCCGACGCCGACAAGGACCGCATCGAGGCGCGGCTCGTCGCGGCCGCCCGGTCCTGGGCCGACGCCTTCGGCGAGGCGATGAACGCCGAGTGCGGCGAGGAGCGGGCCGCCGAGCTGCTGCGGCGCTACAACAACGCCTTCCCCGAGGGCTACAAGGCCGACCACACCCCGCGCGCGGCGGTCGCCGACCTGGTCCATCTGGAGCGGCTCACCGGGGAGCGGAACTTCTCGCTCAGCCTGTACGAGCCGGTGGGCGCCGCGCCCGACGAGCGCCGCTTCAAGATCTACCGCAAGGGCGACGCGATCTCCCTGTCGGCGGTGCTGCCGGTGCTGAGCCGGCTCGGCGTCGAGGTGATCGACGAGCGGCCGTACGAGCTGCGCTGCGCGGACCGCAGCAACTCCTGGATCTACGACTTCGGTCTGCGCATCCCCAAGTCGCTCGCCGGTCCCGGCGGGGACTTCCTCGGCGACGACGGGCGCGAGCGGTTCCAGGAGGCGTTCTCCGCGACCTGGACCGGCAAGGCGGAGAACGACGGGTTCAACGCGCTGGTGCTGGGCGCCGGGCTGCACTGGCGGCAGGCGATGGTGCTGCGCGCGTACGCCAAGTACCTGCGGCAGGCCGGGTCCACGTTCAGCCAGGACTACATGGAGGACACCCTCCGGACGAACGTGCACACGACACGGCTGCTGGTGTCGTTGTTCGAGGCGCGGATGTCGCCGGACCGGCAGCGCGCCGGGCACGAGATCGTCGACGCCCTGCTGGAGGAGCTCGACGCCGCGCTCGACCAGGTGGCCTCGCTCGACGAGGACCGGATCCTGCGGTCGTTCCTGACGGTCATCAAGGCGACGCTGCGCACGAACTTCTTCCAGGAGCGCGCGGGCGGCCTGCCGCACGACTACGTGTCGATGAAGTTCGACCCGCAGGCCATCCCGGACCTGCCGGCGCCCCGGCCCGCGTTCGAGATCTGGGTGTACTCGCCGCAGGTGGAGGGCGTGCACCTGCGCTTCGGGAAGGTCGCGCGCGGTGGTCTGCGCTGGTCGGACCGGCGGGAGGACTTCCGGACCGAGGTCCTCGGCCTGGTCAAGGCGCAGATGGTGAAGAACACCGTCATCGTGCCGGTCGGCGCGAAGGGCGGCTTCGTCGCCAAGCAGCTGCCCGACCCGGCCGTGGACCGTGACGCGTGGCTGGCCGAGGGCATCGCCAGCTACAAGACGTTCATCTCGGCGCTGCTCGACATCACCGACAACATGGTGGCCGGGGAGGTCGTGCCGCCGGCCGACGTCGTGCGGCACGACGAGGACGACACCTACCTGGTGGTCGCGGCCGACAAGGGCACGGCGACGTTCTCCGACATCGCCAACCAGGTCGCCGAGTCGTACAACTTCTGGCTCGGGGACGCCTTCGCCTCCGGCGGCTCGGCCGGCTACGACCACAAGGGCATGGGCATCACCGCCCGCGGCGCCTGGGAGTCCGTGAAGCGGCACTTCAAGGAGCTGGGCGTGAACACGCAGGCCGAGGACTTCACGGTCGTCGGCATCGGCGACATGTCCGGTGACGTGTTCGGCAACGGCATGCTGCTCTCCGAGCACATCCGTCTGGTCGCCGCCTTCGACCACCGGCACATCTTCCTCGACCCGACCCCGGACGCGGCGACCTCCTACGCCGAGCGCCGCCGGCTGTTCGAGCTGCCCCGCTCCAGCTGGGCCGACTACGACACCGGCCTGCTGTCGACGGGCGGCGGCGTCTTCCCGCGCACGGCGAAGTCGATCCCGGTCAACGGGCACATCCGGGAGGCCCTCGGCATCGAGGCGGGCGTCGCCAAGCTGACCCCGGCCGACCTGATGAAGGCGATCCTGCGGGCGCCGGTGGACCTGCTGTGGAACGGCGGCATCGGCACGTACGTGAAGTCCGGCACGGAGTCGAACGCCGACGTCGGCGACAAGGCCAACGACCCGATCCGGGTGGACGGCGCCGACCTGCGCGTCAAGGTCGTCGGCGAGGGCGGCAACCTGGGCCTGACCCAGCTCGGCCGGATCGAGTTCGCGCTGCGCGGCGGCGGGATCAACTCGGACGCCATCGACAACAGCGCGGGCGTGGACACCTCCGACCACGAGGTGAACATCAAGATCCTGCTCAACGGGCTGGTCGCCGAGGGCGACATGACCGTCAAGCAGCGCAACAAGCTGCTCGCGGAGATGACCGACGAGGTCGGCGCGCTCGTCCTGCGCAACAACTACGCGCAGAACACGGCGATCGCCAACGCGCTCGCCCAGTCCAAGGACATGCTCCACGCCCAGCAGCGCTTCATGCGCCACCTGGTGCGGGCGGGCCATCTGGACCGGGCGCTGGAGTTCCTGCCCACCGACCGGCAGATCCGTGAGCGCCTCGGCTCCGGCCAGGGCCTGACCAGCCCGGAGACGGCCGTCCTGCTCGCCTACACGAAGATCACGGTCTCGGACGAGCTGCTGCAGACCTCGCTGCCCGACGACGACTACCTGCGCAGCCTGCTGCACGCGTACTTCCCGACGGCGCTGCGCGAGCGGTTCCCCGAGGGCATCGACGCGCACCCGCTGCGCCGCGAGATCACCACGACCGTGCTGGTCAACGACACCGTCAACACGGGCGGCACGACGTATCTGCACCGGCTGCGCGAGGAGACCGGCGCGTCGCTGGAGGAGATCGTGCGGGCCCAGACCGCGGCCCGGGCGATCTTCCGCGCGGCCCCGGTGTGGGACGGGGTGGAAGGCCTGGACAACCGGGTCGAGGCCGCCGTCCAGACCCGGATCCGGCTGCACTCGCGGCGGCTCGTCGAACGCGGCACGCGCTGGCTGCTGAACAACCGGCCGCAGCCGTTGCAGCTCGCCGAGACGGTCGACTTCTTCGCCGAGCGCGTCGAGCAGGTGTGGTCGCAGCTGACGAAGCTGCTGCGCGGCGCGGACCTGGAGTGGTGGCAGCGGATCTACGACGAGCTGACCGCCGCCGGGGTCCCGGACGAGCTGGCCACCCGGGTGGCCGGGTTCTCCTCGGCGTTCCCGGCGCTGGACATCGTCTCGGTGGCCGACCGCATGGGCCGCGATCCGCTGGAGGTCGCCGAGGTCTACTACGACCTCGCCGACCGGCTGCACATCACCCAGCTGATGGACCGCATCATCGAGCTGCCGCGGGCGGACCGCTGGCAGTCCATGGCCCGCGCCTCCATCCGCGAGGACCTGTACGCGGCGCACTCGGCGGTGACCGCGGACGTCCTGGCCGTCGGCAACGGCAGCTCGACGCCCGAGCAGCGCTTCAAGACGTGGGAGGAGAAGAACGCGGCGATCCTGGGCCGCGCGCGGGCCACGCTGGACGAGATCCAGGGCTCGGAGACGTTCGACCTGGCCAACCTGTCGGTGGCCATGCGGACGATGCGCACGCTGCTGCGGTCGCACTCGTAGGCCGTCCTGCCCAGGCGGCCGTCACGCGCAGGCCGTCACGCGCAGGCCGTCACGCATAGGCCGCCAGGTGTAGGCCGTGGGCCGGACCGCTGACAGCAGAAGGGCGCCCCCCGATCCGTCGGGGGGCGCCCTACTCGCGTGTCGAGCGGTCGAACAGGTTCGTCCGTCCGGGCTACTTGGCCGCGGCCGCGGGCTTCTTCTTGGCCTTGGGGTCGGTGAAGGCCTCGTACGCCTTGATGACGTCTTCCGCGGTCCCGTCCATCATCAGTTCGCCGCGCTCCAGCCACAGCGCCCGCTCGCAGGTGTCGAGGATCGAGCTGTTGCTGTGGCTGACGAGGAACACCGTGCCCGCGTGTTCGCGCATCTGACGGATGCGCTCCGCGGAGCGGTTGCGGAACTTGGCGTCGCCGGTGGCCAGGGCCTCGTCGATGAGCAGGACGTCGTGGTCCTTGGCGGCGGCGATGGAGAAGCGCAGCCGGGAGCCCATGCCGGAGGAATACGTGCGCATCGGCAGGGAGATGAAGTCGCCCTTCTCGTTGATGCCGGAGAAGTCGACGATCTCCTGGTAGCGCTCCTTGATCTGCTCCCGGGTCATGCCCATGGCCAGACCGCCGAGGTAGACGTTGCGCTCGCCCGTCAGGTCGCTCATCAGGGCGGCGTTGACGCCGAGGAGGGAGGGCTGCCCGTCGGTGTAGATCCTGCCGCGCTCCACCGGGAGCAGCCCGGCGATCGCCTTGAGCAGGGTCGACTTGCCGGAGCCGTTGGTGCCGATCAGGCCGATCGCCTCGCCCTTGTAGGCGACGAAGGAGACGTTCTTGACGGCGTGCACGGTGCGGACGCCGGACACCTTGTCGGCCTGCTTGCGGCGCACGATCCGGTTGAGGGCGGCGGTCGCGCTGCCCTTGCCGCCGACGGTGCCGTTGACGCGGTAGACGATGTCGACGCTGTCGGCGATGACGGTGGGGGCACGCTCGGCGGTGATGTCGGCGATGTCCTGCGGGGCGGTGCGGTTTGCGTTGTCAGCCACGGCCGTACGTCTCCTCAGCCTTCCAGAAGTAGATGAACCCGCCGACGCCGGCGAGCACCGCCCAGCCGGTCGCGACCAGCCACACGTGGGGCGGCAGCTGGCTCGCGTGGAACGTGTCGATCAGGGCGAAGCGCATCAGGTCGATGTAGACGGCGGCGGGGTTGGCCCTCAGCAGGTCGGCGACCCAGGGCGGCATGCCGGCGTGCTTGTCGATCAGGTTGTCGATGCTCCACATCACTCCCGAGATGTACATCCAGGTGCGCAGGAGGAACGGCATCAGCTGGGCGATGTCCGGCGTCTTGGCGCCCAGCCGGGCCATGATCATCGAGACGCCCGCGTTGAAGACGAACTGTAGCGTCAGCGCCGGGATCACGAGGATCCAGGAGGGGGACGGCGGCACGCCGACGGCGAGCAGGATGAACACCAGGGCGGCCATCGAGAACAGCAGTTGCTGCAGCTGCTGCAGACAGAACGAGATCGGCAGCGCGGCCCGCGGGAAGTGCAGGGCCCGGACCAGGCCGATGTTGCCGGAGATGGCCCGGGTGCCCGTCATGATCGAGGTCTGCGTGAAGGTCCACACGAACACGCCCGTGACCAGGAACGGGATGAAGTCCGCCACGCCACGCTTGGTGTCCAGCAGGACGCCGAAGATGAAGTAGTAGACCGCCGCGTTCAGCAGGGGGGTCATCACCTGCCAGACCTGGCCCAGCTTCGCCTGGCTGTACGTCGTGGTGAGCTTGGCGGTGGCGAAGGCGGTGATGAAGTGGCGGCGCGCCCAGAGCTGGCCGATGTACTCCGGCAGGGAGGGGCGGGCACCGCTGACCGTGAGGCCGTGACGGGCGGCGAGGGCCGCGAGGTCGCCGTCGGGCACGGCGTCCGTTGTCCGGGGCGGTGTGTGGAGGACCTGACTCACATCCGCTGCTTTCACTCGGGGGGAGGGGGTGCGGGCGTCCGGCACCCCGTGCTCCCCGACGTTTTCCTTACGCTTTTCTTTACGTTTTCTTACGTCGGGACGGGACCGTATCGTCGCAACGTGAGAGTAGGCCGAGTTGACGCCGGAACGCAACCGTTTCGTCGTAACGCCCTATGCTGGTCGGCATGACGACGAACGCGACGAACGCCGATGGACCCCAGGTGCGCCCGCGCCGCCGGGCGCCCGCGGGCGCGGCCGTGCTCCGCGAGGATGTGACGGAGGCCATCCGGGCCGCCGTGTTCGAGGAGCTCGCGACCGTCGGCTACGCCCGGATGTCCATCGAGGGCATCGCCCGTCGGGCCGGCGTGGGCAAGACCGCGGTGTACCGGCGCTGGCGCTCCAAGCTGCACCTCGTCCTCGACATCGTCTCGGTGATCGCCGTGCAGGGGCTGCCGGCCCCGGAGACGGGCAGCCTGGAGGGTGATCTGCGGATGCTCTACGAGGTGACCTCGCGGGCGTTGCGGCACCCGGTGGCCTCGCAGATCATCCCGGACCTGCAGGCCGAGGCGGCCCGCAACCCCGAGATCGCCGAGGCCCTGCAGAAGGTGCTGAAGGAGGGGCAGGAGGGCGTCGCCCTGAAGATCGTGGCGGCGGCGGCCGAGCGCGGCGAGATCCGCGAGGGGCTGAATCAGGAGCTGGCGCTCGATCTGATCTCCGGTCCGCTTTACTGGCGTTCGGTGGTGATCCGCAGCCCGAAGCTGCCCAAGGGATACCTGGGCGCGCTGGCGCGGGCGACCGCCGCGGCCATCAAGGCGCTGTGAGGGGAGTCGAGCCGGTTATGAGAGTCGTCCTGGCCGAGGACAACGCCCTGCTGAGGGAGGGCCTCGTCCTGTTGTTGACGTCGGCCGGGCACGAGGTGGCAGCCGTCGCCGGCTCCGGCCCCGAGGTCCTTCCGGCACTGCTCGAACACCGGCCGGACGTGGCGGTGCTCGATGTGCGGATGCCGCCGGGCTTTCGCGACGAGGGCCTGCGGGCCGCGCTGGAGGCCCGCGAGAAGATCCCCGGCCTGCCGGTGCTGGTGCTCTCCCAGTACGTCGAGGAGTCCTACGCCGCCGAGTTGCTGGGCGGGGGCGCGAGCGGGGTCGGCTATCTGCTGAAGGACCGCGTGGGCCGGGTGGACGAGTTCCTCGACGCGCTGGAGCGGGTCGCCTCCGGCGGCACGGCTCTCGACCCCGAGGTCGTCACCGAGCTGATGACCCGCCGCCGCGACTCGCCGCTGGACTCGCTCACCCCGCGCGAGCGCGAGGTGCTGAAGCTGATGGCGGAGGGCCGCGACAACACGACCATCGCCGGCGCCCTCGTCATCACCGAGCGGTCCGTCAGCAAGCACATCGGCAATGTGTTCCTGAAGCTGGGCCTCCCGGCGAGCGACACCGGACACCGGCGGGTGCTGGCCGTGCTGGCCTACCTCAACAACGCCTGACCCGCCTCCGCCTCCGCCAACCGCCCGGCCGGCTCGGTGAGTTCGGGCAACCGCAGCACCCGGTCGCCGGACCCGGGCAGCGGCACGTGCAGTGCGGCAAGGTCGGGACGCCGGTCCGGGGCCAGGACGACCGCGTAGCGCTCCCGGTGGTCGGGGTGGACCTCGGCGAGGATCTCCGGGCGATCACGCGGGCAGCCTGCGAGGCCGCTCGGGTCTTCCTACGTCCGAGCCGCCTGTGGATGCAGGCGTACCCAGCCCGCCCATGCCGAGGTGATCATGTCCTGGATGTCGTGTGTGGCCTTCCAGTCCAGTTCGGCGGCGATGCGGTCGGCGGCGGCGACGACGCGGGCGGGGTCGCCGGGGCGGCGCGGGGTGACCGTCGGCGGCCGGTCGTGGCCGGTGACCGCGTTGACGCGGTCGATCATCTCCCGTACCGAGACGCCCTGTCCGCGCCCGATGTTGAGGATCAGCTCACGGCCGGGGTCGGCCGCCAGCGCGCGGGCCGTGGCGACATGGGCCTCCGCCAGGTCGACGACGTGGATGTAGTCGCGGACGCAGGTGCCGTCGGGGGTCGGGTAGTCGTCGCCGAAGATGCGCGGCGGCGCGTTCTCGGTGAGCCTCTCGAAAATCATGGGGACGAGATTGGACACGCCCACGTCCGCGAGGTCCGCGCGTGCCGCCCCGGCCACGTTGAAGTAGCGCAGCGCGGCCGTGGACAGGCCCGTGGCCCGGCCGGTCGCCCGCACCAGCCACTCGCCGGCCAGCTTCGTCTCGCCGTACGGCGACATCGGGACGCACGGGGTGTCCTCGGTGACCAGGTCCACGTCCGGCATGCCGTACACCGCGGCCGAGGACGAGAACACGAAGGACGGCACGCCGGCGGCGGTCACCGCCTCCAGGAGGACTCTGAGGCCCTCCATGTTCTCCCGGTAGTAGTGCAGCGGCCGCTGCACCGACTCCCCGACCTGCTTCTTCGCCGCGAGGTGCACGACACCGGTGACGGAGTGCTCGGCCAGGGTGCGCGCGACCCGCTCCCCGTCCAGCGTCGAGCCCACCACCAGCGGCACGTCGTCCGGCACGCGCTCGGCGATGCCCGTGGACAGGTCGTCGTAGACCACCGCCCGCTGGCCCGCCTCGGTCATCGCCCGTGCGATGTGCGCCCCGATGTAGCCGGCGCCGCCCGTGATCAACCAGGTCATTCGAGACCGCCCCCTCGTCGATTGCCCGTGATGGCATGTCTTAGCACCCCATTGCACGCCATGGGGTGTGTTGATGCATTTTGATGGTTGATGCCTTCGCGGAGGGGGCTTCCCGCTACCGGCTCCCCGGCGTCTCCTCCGTCACCGCCGCGTCCAGTGCCGCGGTGAGCTGGTCCAGGCGCTCGCGCAGGTCGCCGATCTCGCCGAGTTCGAAGCCGGTGGCGCCGACGATCCTGCGCGGCACCTCCAGGGCCCGATCGCGCATCGCCGCGCCCTCCTCGGTCAGCCGTACCTCCACCGAGCGCTCGTCGCGGGCGCTGCGCTCGCGTCGGACCAGGCCGGCCGCCTCCAGGCGCTTGAGCAGCGGCGAGAGCGTGCCGGAGTCCAGGCGCAGGTGTTCGCCCAGGCTCTTGACGGGCAGCGGGCCCTCCTCCCAGAGGACCAGCATCACCAGGTACTGGGGATAGGTGAGCCCGAGGTCCTTGAGGATCACGCGGTAGACGCCGTTGAAGGCGCGCGACGCGGCGTGCAGGGAGAAACAGATCTGGCGGTCCAGGCGGAGCCAGTTCTCGGTGGCGTTCTCCTGGCCGACGGAGGGCAGCGGGGCGTTCATGACTCCAGGGTAGCCCTTACGCGCCATTTGATTGTGCCCAATTGAATTGTGTGCTCTACTTATCTCCGTGAGGCGGCCGGACCGGGCCGCCGGAACGACCTGAGAGGGATGGTTTTCCATGGACGCGCTCTACACCGCTGTCGCCACCGCCACCCACGGCCGCGAAGGACGCGCCGTCTCCTCCGACGGCAAGATCGACCTCGCACTGGGCTTCCCGGTGGAGATGGGCGGCAACGGCGAGGGCACCAACCCCGAGCAGCTGTTCGCCGCCGGTTACGCCGCCTGTTTCGGCAGCGCCCTGGGCCTCGTCGGCCGCGCGGCGAAGGTCGACGTCAGCGACGCCGCGGTGACCGCCGAGGTCGGCATCGGCAAGCAGGGCGAGGGCTTCGCCCTGAAGGTGACCCTGCGCGTGGAGCTGCCCGACGCGGTGGACGAGGCGACCGGCCGCAAGCTCGTCGAGCAGGCCCACCAGGTCTGCCCCTACTCCAACGCCACCCGCGGCAACATCGAGGTCGACCTCGTCGTCGAGTAGTCGTCAGCGAGCAGTGGCCGGCGCGCAGTCGTCAGCGCGCGGACTTCGATGAGCGGTTCCCCGGGGACCGAGTGACCTGCCGGTCCTCGGTCCCCGGCCCTCTGTCCCCTGCCTTCATCGCATCGAGTGGGTCTCGGCGGGAGCCGGCCGAGCCGCCGCCCGTCTCGTCCGCCGGGCCCGCAGCCACAGCGCGGGCACCCCGAGCAGCACCAGCCAGAAGTACCCGGGCAGGCTCAGGGCGCGGCCGGCCAGGTGCGGACGCAGGTACAGGACCGCCAGCGGCACCGCCGCGGTGAGCGCCCACCGGCCCAGCACGGCGGCCCGCCGGTCGCGTTCCCAGACCGCGACGAACACCACCGCCCCGACCGCCGCCACGCCGAACGCGACCGCGTCCACGAGCAGGATCAGCCCGTACAGCGCGCCGAGCCACGCGTACCCCCAGCAGCTCTCGAGCCCGCTCGGGCCGACATGGCGGACCGTGCGGCGGACCGCCCCCGCGCGCGTGCCCGTCGACGCCCACGCCCAGAAGGTCAGCCCGACGGCGAACGCCGACCGCTGACCCGGGTCGCCGGCCCAGAGCAGCGCCACGGCGGACAGACAGCCCAGGACCGGCGCCCACCGGCGGTCCGTCAGCACGCGCGTGAAGCGGCCGATCCCGGTCAGCAGCACCAGCAGGCCGACCGGATCGGCCACCGCGGCGCGGCCGAGCGGGTCGATCCAGTACACGAGCGACATCGCCAGCCAGACCAGAGTTCCGCAGAACCGGTACGGCGTCGGCTGCCAGGAGGTACGGGCACAGGGGCGCATTCGTCACGCTTTCCCTGTCGCGGCGCCGCGCTCCCGAAAGCTAGGCCGCACGGGTCAGCGGTACTCGGGAAGCCGCGCCGAGCGGTCGACGGGTGCGGGGATGCGGACGGCACGACCCTCACCGGCCTGCGCGTCCTGCGCGTCCTGTGCCTCGCCCAGCAGGATCCGTCGCACGACGCGTTCCGCGGCCCGTCCGTCGTCGTACGCGCAGAAGCGCTCCCGGAACGCCGCCCGCAGCCGGGTCGACTCGGCGTCCTGCCATGCGTCGGAGCGGAACGCCTCCGCCAGTTCCGCGTCGGAGCGCGTCACATGCCCCGGCGGCTCGGCGGTGATGTCGAAGTACGCGCCCCGACTCGCCCGGTAGGCGGCCCAGTCGTCGGCGTGCACGACGATCGGCCGGTCCAGGTTGGCGTAGTCGAACATCAGCGCCGAATAGTCGGTGATCAGGGCGTCGCAGGCCAGCAGGACATCCTCGACGTGCGGCTCGTCCGTGACGTCGGTCAGCGCACCGCGCCGGTGCAGATCACGCAGCAGCAGCGCCCGGTCGTGATGACGGGCCAGGCTCGGATGGAGCCGGACCAGCAGCCGGAACCCGGGGCCGAGCGAACCGGCCAGCGCCTCCAGGTCGACCCGCCACACATGGCGGCCCTTGCGGTAGTCGCGCAGCGTCGGCGCGTACAGCACCGCCGTCTCGGCCGGCCCGACGCCCAGCCGCTCGCGCAGCTCCGCGCCGCGCCCGGCCCCGCCCCCGACCAGGACGTCGTTGCGGGGACTCCCGCTGCGCAGCGAGGTGAAGTGACAGGGGTAGGCCTGCTGCCAGACCTCCTCCGAGTGCCGGTTGGCCACCAGGCTGACGTCCCATCGGTCGCTGCGCCGCAGCATGCCCCGGAGGTCGGTGCCGTGCCGGGCCCCCGGACGGCTCCGGAGGTCCAGCGCCATGTACTTGAGCGGCGTGCCCCGGTGCGTCTGCACATGCACCGAACCGGGCCGTTTCACCAGGTCACCGGCCCAGTTGCAGTCGTTGACCCAGTGCTTCGCACGCGCCATCACCCGGTAGTAGCGCCAGGAGCCCGTCGTCACGTACTCCGTGCCCGGGGGCACCAGCGCCGCCGCCTCGGGCCGCACCACCCACACGCCCCGCAGCTGCGGCGCCAGTTCGGCGGCCCGCAGGCGGATCGCGTGGGGATCGCCGTTCACGGCGCGGCTGTGTCCGGCGGAGTACACGGCGAGATCCGGGTCGAGGGGCCGCCGCAGCTGCAGCCGGTACCAGGACCGCTTGAGGCGCCGCACGACCAGGTCGCGCATCCGCCGCGCCTTCCGCCCGACCGTCCGGCGGCCGCGTCGTGCCGCGCCGAGGGCGAGGTGGGCGCTGTAGGGGGCGGCGGCCAGCAGCCGGATCTCCGTACGGCGGGCCTCCCGGGGCGCGACGAAACCCGGCGGAACGTGCCTGCGGTAGAAGGCCCGGATCTGCCGGTAGAACGCTCTGCGGTCGCCGCGCAGGACTCGTTCCGGGCGGGCCACGGCGAACAGCATGTGGTCCAGCGCCCGTTCGAACAGCAGCGGTCGGGCCCAGTCGAGGCCGGGCCGCTCGGCGAGGAAGGCGAAGAGCCCCTCGTACTGCTCGAAGATGTCGAAGTGCTTGCGCCCGGGGGTGCGGGTGATCGCGCCCTGCCGCCGCTGCCGGTACTCGACGCCCACCCGGTCCAGACAGGCGATCCGCTCCGCCGTGACCATCGTCTGGTAGGTGACGGGCGCGTCCTCGTACAGCCCCGGCCGGTACTGGAAGCCGTGGTCCAGGAAGAAGTCCCGGCGGTACGCCTTGTTCCAGGCGACCAGGAACAGGTGCAGGTACTCGGGGCGCTCGCGCAGCGCGAACGTGTCGGCGCCGGCCTGTTCGAGGAGGTCGGCGGCGTCGCTGCGGCCCGCGCGGCCCCACCAGTGGGTGCGGACGTGGTCGAAGACCAGGATGTCGGGATCGCGGGTCGCGTCGAGCCGGTCGGCGACCGCCCGCAGCAGCCCGGGCGTGTACCGGTCGTCGCTGTCGAGGAAGAGGACGTAGTCGCCGGTGGCGTGCGGCAGGCCGGCGTTGCGGGCGCGGCCCAGGCCCACGTTCTCGGGCAGATGGACGGCCTTCAGCCGCGGGTCGCGGGCCGCGTACTCGTCGAGGATCGCTCCGCAGCCGTCGGGCGAGCAGTCGTCGACGGCGATCACCTCGAGGTCGTCGAACGACTGCTCGAGGACGGAGTCGAGGCATTCGCGCAGGAAGCCCTGCACCTTGAAGACAGGGACGATGACGCTGAAGCGGGGCACGAAGGTCAGCTCCTCGTAGCGGCGGCGGCGGTCGGCACGGCGGCGGGCGCGGGCGTGCGGCGGGCGAGCGGCACGGCGGGCTCGATCCGCTCGGCCGGTTCCCCGAGCAGCACCCGGCGTACGACGCGCTCGGCGGCGCGTCCGTCGTCGAACTCGCAGAACCGGGCCCGGAACCGGGCGCGCAGCTCGGCCGCCTCCGCGTCCGCCCAGCGGCCGGAGCGGAAGACGGCGGCCAGCTCGTCGGGGGTACGGGCGACCGGGCCGGGCGGCGCGCCCAGGAAGTCGAAGGTGACTCCGCGCGTCTCGCGGTAGACGTCCCAGTCGTCGGCGTACACGACGATGGGCCGGTCGAGGTTGGCGTAGTCGAAGACGATCGACGAGTAGTCGGTGATGAGGGCGTCCGCGGCGAGGCACACGTCCTCGGACGAGCGGTGCCCGGTGACGTCGATGATCCGCTCGTCGCGCGGACGGGCGCGCTCGTCGTCGTAGAAGTAGTGGGCGCGCAGCAGGACCACGAAGTCGTCCCCGAGGGCCTCGCACAGCGCCTCCATGTCGAGCCGGGCGTCGAACCCCGAGTCGTGGTCGCGGTGCGTCGGCGCGTACAGCAGCGCGGTACGGCCCTCGGGGACGCCGAGCTGCTCGCGGACGCGACGGACGTCGTCCGCGGTCGCCGTGTAGTAGACGTCGTTGCGCGGATACCCGTATTCGAGCATCTCGTAGTGGGCGGGGAAGGACCGCTCCCACACCTCGGTGGAGAGCCGGTTCGAGCTGAGGTTGTAGTCCCAGCGGTCGACCCGGCCGAGCAGCCGGTCGAAGCTTCCGGTGGCGGCGGCGACCACCGGGTACGCGGCCTGCTCGACGCCCATCTTCTTCAGCGGGGTGCCGTGCTGCGTGGACAGATGCACGCTGCCGGGGCGTTTGACGACGGCCCCCTCGAAGTTGGCGTTGTTGACGAGGTACTTGGCGCGGGCCAGGACCTGCCAGTAGCGGCGGCTGCCGATGACGGCGTGGTCGATCCCCTCCGGCAGCGCGTGCACCTGGTCGGCCGTCACGAGGAACACCGAGCGGATGTGCGGGGCGAGCTCGGCCGCCTTGGCGTGGATCGCGGCCGGGTTGCACGCGTAGCCGCGGCCCCAGTAGGCGCAGTACACCGCCAGGTCGGGATCGATCCGGCGGCGCAGCTGACGCCGGTAGTGCAGGCGGGTGCGCGCTCCCTCGGCGCGCGGGACGCGCCGACCGGCCGCCGACGCCTTCCGGTGGGCGCTGTGCAGCGCGTGGAACGCCGTGTACGCGCCGGCCGCCAGCAGCCGGTGCTGCACCCCCAGGCTCCCGCCCGGCCTGCGGAAACCGGCCGGGCGGTGGCGCCGGTACAGCCGTCCCGCGCGCCGGAAGAAGGCCCGGCGGCGCAGGCGCGGCAGCCGGGTCGGATGCGCGGCGGTCTTCAGGACGGCCGCGAAGAGCTGCTCGAAGAGCGGCCCCGACCGGTCCTCGGACAGCCCGAGCTCGGCCGCCCGGTCCAGCACCAGCTCGGCCCGGTCCAGGAGCTCCGTGTGATGCCCGCCCGGCCCGTTCTCCGGGTCGCCCTGCCGCCGCAGGAGATGCCGTACGACGACCGAGCGCAGCACCGCGACCCGTTCGGCGTGCACGGTGGCCAGCCCGCCGAAGCCGACGTCCGTGAAGTGCCCGTCGGGGAAGGCGAGCCGGTGCTCGGCGAGGAAGGAGCGCCGGTAGAGCGTGCCCCACGCGGGCAGCCGCACCCCGGTCAGCTGCGGGGCCTCGGCGGGCGAGAAGGCGTCCTGCGGGGTCGTCGCCAGCAGCGCCGCCGCCGGGTTGGCCGGCTCGCCCTCCCACCAGGGGACGCGCTCGTGCTCGGCGTACAGGACGTCCACGTCGCCGGTCTCGGCCAGCCGGGCGTCCAGCGCCGCGAGCGCGCCCGGGGCCAGCGAGTCGTCGCCGTCGAGGAACAGCAGATACGCGCCGGTCGCCGCCCGCAGCCCGGCGTTGCGCGCCCCGGCGGGGCCCGACGACGGCGGCGACTGCACCGGGACCACCCGGGAGTCCCGCACGGCGCACGCATCGGGCGCGTCGCCGACCGGGATCAGCTCGAAGTCGCCGAAGGACTGGGCGAGGACGGAGTCCAGCGTGCCCCGCCGGGGCGCCGACGGGACGATGATGCTGAAGCGGGGCATGCTGCTCTTTCTCTCTCGCTGCTTCTGTTTCTGCTTCTGTTTCGGATGTCTCTGACGTCTCGGATATCTCAGATGTTTCAGAGGGCGGTGTCGGCGACGGGCTGGGATTCGGCGGAGGGCCGCGGCACGATGGCGCTCGGCGCGCGCCCCGGCTGCGCCGAGGCCGCCGTCTGCGCCGCCGACGGCACCGGGCGGCGCTCGGCGAGCGGCACGATCGCGGGCGGCTCCGTCTCGCCCAGCACCACCCGCCGGACGACCCGCTCGGCGGCGCGGCCGTCGTCGTGGGGGCAGAACCGCTCCCGGAACGCGGCGCGCAGCTGGGCCGAGCGGGAGCCGCGCCAGTGGCCGGTCGCGAAGATGTCGATCAGCTCGTCCTCGCTGCGCGCGACCGCGCCGGGCGGAAAGGCCCGCAGGTCGAAGTAGGTGCCGCGGGCCGCCTCGTACGCCTCCCAGTCGTCGGCGTGGATCACGATCGGCCGGTCCAGGTTGGCGTAGTCGAACATGAGGGACGAGTAGTCGGTGACCAGCGCGTCCGAGGCCAGGCACAGGGACTCCACGCTCGGGTGGTCGCTGACGTCGATGACCCCCGGCACCTCCCGGACGGGCGGGGCCTCCTGCCAGTAGTGGGCGCGGGCCAGGATCACGAAGCGCGGGCCCAGCCGGCGCAGCAGCCGCTCCAGGTCGAGGTGGGAGCGCTGGACGCGGCGGTAGTCGCGGTGGGTGGGCGCGTAGAGGACGGCGATCGTGTCGCGGGGGATGCCGAGCGACTCGCGCAGCCGGGCCACGTCCGCCGAGGTCGCCTGCTGGAACACGTCATTGCGCGGGTAGCCGTACTCGAGGGTCTCGTAGCGGCCCGGGTAGACGCGCTCCCAGGTGAGCGTGGTGTGGCGGTTCGCGGACAGCACGTAGTCCCACTTGTCGACGCCGCCCAGCAGCCTGGCGAAGTCCATGTCGCGGGCGGCCGCCGGGCGTTCCTGGAGGTCGAGGCCCATGTGCTTGAGGGGGGTGCCGTGCTGGGTCTGCACGAAGACCTGACCGGGGCGCTTGACCAGCCGCCGGTCGAAGTTGACGTTGTTCACCAGGTACTTGGAGCGGGCCAGCGCCGTCCAGTAGGCGGCCGTGCCCGGGCGCACATGGCGCGGTCCCGGCGGGACGGCCGGCCGGTGCTCGGGGCGGGCGATCCACGCCGTGCGCACCTGCGGCGCGAAGGTGCGGAACGCGGCCTCCAGTGCGCCCGGGTTGCAGCCGTGCCCGCGGCCCCAGTACGCGGCGAACACGGCCCGGTCCGCGCGCAGCGGCAGCCGCAGCTGGATCCGGTAGTGGGCCTGCAGGACGCCCGCCCGCAGGGCCCGGGTGAGCTTCGAGGCCGCCTTGTGCGTGCGCCGGAGCAGGGTGATGAACCCCTGCAGCGTCCGGTAGGTGCGGTGCACGCCGAAGTGGACCAGCGTGTGCCGCAGATGGCAGCGCAGCGAGACCGAGGCGCCCGGGGTGCGGTAACGGCGGTAGTGGGCGCGGGCCATGCGCAGGAACTCGGCGCGCGTGCCGCGCGGGAGCCGGTCGCGCTTGGTGAACACCGTCGACAGGTGGTCGACCATGCGACGGAACAGCACCGGCCGCCACTCGGCGAGTTCGGGCCGCCGCTCGACGAACTCGAAGACCCGGTCGTACTGCTCGAAGACGTCGAAGTGACCGCGGCTGGTGGTGGACAGGATGTTGCCCCGGCGGCGCTGGCGGTAGTGCACACAGACCCGGTCCAGCGTCGCGAGGGTCTTGGCTGCCATCAGCGCCGGGTACGTCCACGGCGTGTCCTCGTAGTAGCCGGGCGGGAAGCGCAGGCCCTCGCGCTCGACGAACTCCCGCCGGTAGGCCTTGTTCCAGGCCACCATCAGCACCCTGAGCAGCCCCGGACGGTCCTTGAGCCGGAACGGCGCCGGGCCGTCCTCGCTGAGCTGCGCCGCGAACTTGTTGGGCACGGTCTGGCCCGTCCAGTACGTCCGCGCGTAGTCGTAGACCAGGACGTCCGGCTCGCCCGTCTCCCGCAGCCGGTCGGCGATCGTGCGCAGCGCGTCCGGGGTGAGCGTGTCGTCGGAGTCGAGGAACAGCAGGTAGTCGCCGGTCGCCTCCTCCATCCCTGCGTTGCGGGCCCGCCCCAGGCCGACGTTCTCCGGCAGGTGCACGGCGCGCACCCGCGCGTCCCGGGCCGCGAACTCGTCGATGATCTCGCCGCAGAAGTCCGGCGAACGGTCGTCGACGGCGATCACCTCGAGATCGCCGTACGACTGGGACAGCACCGATTCGAGGCACTCGTGCAGGTACGCCTGAACCTTGTACGCGGGGACGATGACACTGAACCTGGGCAAGGGACATCCATGGGTCGGCGCGGGCGGTAGCGGCGGTGTACAGGGCCTTGCCCGGGAACGGCCGATGGAGTGAATCGGTTACGGTTTTCGAGGCATACGGGGGATTTCCGGTGAACGTGAAGGGGCGGGCCGATGACTCGGCCCGCCCCCGTGCTTCGGCGCCGCGGTGCGGGTTACTTGACCGCGCCCGCCATCACCCCGGACACGAACTGCCGCTGGAACGCGAAGAACACGGCCAGCGGGATCACCATCGAGATGAACGCGCCGGGCGCGAGCACGTCGATGTTGTTGCCGAACTGCCGTACCTGGGTCTGCAGGGCGACCGTGATCGGCTGGCTGTCGGCGTTGGTGAACACCAGCGCGACCAGCATGTCGTTCCACACCCACAGGAACTGGAAGATGCCCAGGGACGCGATCGCCGGGCCGCCCAGCGGCATCACGACCTGGGCGAACAGCCGCAGTTCACCGGCCCCGTCGAGCCGGGCCGCCTCCAGCAGTTCGCGGGGGATCTCCGCGAAGAAGTTCCGCAGCAGGAACACCGCGAAGGGCAGTCCGAACCCGACGTGGAACAGGATCACGCCCAGGATGTTCCCGAACAGGCCGACCTTGCCGAACAGTTCGGCGATCGGGATCAGCGCCACCTGCACGGGCACGACCAGCAGCCCCACGACGCCGAGGAACCACCAGTCCCGGCCCGGGAACTCCATCCACGCGAACGCGTAGCCCGCGAGCGAGCCGATGACGACGACCAGCACCGTCGCCGGCACCGTGATCAGCACGGTGTTGACGAGGGAGTTGGTGATGTCGCTGTTCTCCAGCAGCTTCTGGTAGCTGTCGAAGGTGAGTTGGGAGGGCTTGCCGAACACCTCCCACCAGCCGCTGGCGCTCATGTCCTCGGGGGAGCGGAGCGAGGAGACGAGCAGACCGATGGTCGGCACCAGCCAGAACAGTCCGACGACGATGAGGAACGCGCGCACCAGACCGCCGTTGAGCTTCTCGATCAACCACTTGCCCGCCGTCGTCATCGCCGCACCTCCCGCCTCAGCCGACGCACGTTGAACCACATCACCGGGATCACCAGGAGCAGCAGGAACACCGCGATCGCGCTGGCGACGCCCGGCTGGTCCTCGGAGAAGCCCTTGCGGTACAGCTCCAGGGCGAGCACGTTCGCGTCGTCCTGCGAGGACCCCGGGGCGATGATGAAGACCAGGTCGAAGACCTTCAGCACGTTGATCATCAGGGTGACGGCGACGACCGCGAGGACCGGCGCGAGCAGCGGCACGGTGACTCTGCGGAACACCTGCCACTCGTTGGCGCCGTCGACGCGCGCCGCTTCGAGGAGCTCCCTCGGGACCCCGGCGAGACCGGCCGCGATCAGCACCATCGCGAAGCCCGCCCACATCCAGATGTACGAGCCGATGATCGACGGCGTGACCAGCGACGGGCCCAGCCAGTCCAGCCCGTTGTACGCCTCCTTGAAGTTGCTCGCGGGGAGCCGGAGTTGAGCCCCGTCGGCCGATTCGGGCAGCGTGAACGTGCCGTCGTCGGCGGCTTTCGTCGACGCGACGACCTTGCCGCCCTTGACCGCCTCGATCTTCATCCCCGCGTACCCGAGTTCGGTCGCGTCGGGGGAACCGAGGATGCCGACGCCCTTGCCGCGGGTGAAGTCCTGCCAGGCGGTGCCGGTGACCTTCCCGAGCTCGGGTTGCGCCTGCACGGCCCGCTTCGCGCTGTCGGGCAGTTGGTCGGGGGCGACGCCGACCAGCGGGAGGGCGACGCTGCCGCCCACGTGCACGGGGGACTCGGTGATGAAGCCGCCCCGGTCGTCCGGATCGGGCTTCAGCGGCGAGTCGCGGCCCGGGTGCGCCTTCGGGAACGCGGACGCCTCGGCGAACGTGTCGTGCACGCCCACCCACACCGCGTTCGCGACGCCCTTGTCCGGGTCCTGGTCGTAGACCAGCCGGAAGATGATGCCGGCGGCGAGCATCGAGATCGCCATCGGCATGAAGACCACCAGCTTGAACGCGGTGCCCCAGCGCACCCGTTCGGTCAGCACCGCGAAGATCAGACCGAGCGCGGTCGCGATCGTCGGCGCGAAGACCACCCAGATCACGTTGTTCTTCAGCGCGGTGCGGATGCCGTCGTCCGTGAAGAGGGCCTTGTAGTTGTCGACGCCGGCGAATCCGTCGCCGGACTGGTCGTAGAAACTGCGCACGAGCGAGTACCCGATGGGGTAGACCACGAGCGCGCCGAGCAGCACCAGGGCGGGCAGCAGGAACAGCGCCGCCACGGTCCTTCGGGTGCCGGTCACGCTCTTGCGCGAACGGGGAGGGGCGGGGGCTTCGGAAGCCCCCGCCGCCGCTGGCGAAGTCATCGCCGGATCAGTTCCCGTACGCCGTCGCCGCGTCCGACTCCAGTTTCTGCTGGATGCCGGCCACGTCCGTCGGGTTCTTCAGGAAGTCCTGCAGGTCCTTCCACTCGCCCTTGCCCGGCGTGCCGCCGAACGCCTGCGGGGCCTGGTCGGACATGTCGAAGCGGAAGTCGTCGCCGGCCGCGATCAGCGCCTTGGCGATCGTCTGCTGGACCTCGTTCGGGTACACGGAGACATCGACGTTCTTGTTCGGCGAGAGATAGCCGCCGAGCTTCGCCTGGATCTCCGCCGCGTCCGGCGAGGCCAGGAAGGTCGCCAGCGCCTGCGCGCCCTCGGAGTCCTTCAGGATGACGGCCGCGTCACCGCCGGAGACCACCGGCGCGGTGTCGCCGACCTTCGGGAACGGGAACACCTTGGCGTCCGTGCCGACCTTCGACTTGGTGTCGGCGATGTTGACCTGTACGAAGTCGCCCTCGTAGACCATGGCCGCCTTCGGCTGGTCGCCGCCGGTGAAGGTCTGGGTCACCGAGGCGGGGAACTCGGTCTGGAGCGCGCCGCTCGCGCCGCCCGCCACCCAGTCCTTCTTGCCCCAGATCTGGGCCAAGGTGGTCAGGGCCTCCTTCACGGAGGGGTCCGTCCACTTGATCTTGTGCTGGGCGAGCTGGTCGTACTTCTCCGGGCCCGCCTGGGAGAGGTAGACGTTCTCGAACCAGTCGGTGAGGGTCCAGCCGTCGGCACCGCCGATCGAGAACGGGGTGACGCCGGAGTCGTACACCGTCTGCGCGGTGGTCAGCAGATCCTTCCACGTCGCGGGGGCGGTGGCGCCCGCGTTCTCGAAGACCTTGGCGTTGTACCAGATCAGCGACTTGTTGGCGGCCTTGTAATAGACGCCGTACTGCTTGTCGCCCACCTTCCCGATGTCCTGCCAGCCCTGCGAGTAGTTCTTCGCGAGCTCCGCCTGGGCCTCGGCGCCCAGCGGTTTGGCCCAGCCCTTGTCGGCGGCCTGTTTGATGGCGCCGGGCTGCGGCAGCATCGCGACGTCCGGCGGTGAGCCGCCCGCGATCTTCGAGCCGAGGAAGTTGATGATCGGGTCCTGTGCGGGCACGAAGGTGATCTTCGCGCCGGTGCGTTTCTCGAACTCGGCGAGGACCTTCTTGAAGTTCGCCTGTTCGGTGCCGGTCCATACGGCGGCCACTTCGAGAGTGGTGCCGTCGAGCTTCGGGAGGGTGAGGGTGCTGCCGGAGTCCTTGGTCCCGGTTCCGCTCCCGGTGCCGCTGCTCTTGTCGTCGTCGCTGCCGCACGCGGTGAGTAAGAGCGCGAGGGCTCCCGCCAGGAGTGCGGCGGCTGCTTTCACGGTCCTGCGTGTCCGGATGGTGTTGCTTGTGCTACGCATCACTGCCCCGTTCTTCGTTCCTCGTCGAACGTTCGAGCGCTGTCCCGTGGCACTGGTCTACGCCGGGTGCCACAGCTCGGCAAGAGCGCCCGCGCTGTCAAGAGGGGGATCGTGATCGCGTCGTGATGGGTGAGGGGGTTGGTGTGGGCGTCGCTGGGGGCTGTGCCCCCAGACCCCCCATCGGCCACGAAAGGGCCTTGTCCTCAAACGCCGGACGGGCTGGATTGGCCTGACCGGTGCTTGTCCTCAAACGCCGGACGGGCTGGAATTCCCTGACCGGTGCTTGTCGGTGGACGCGGAGGCTCGGTCCAGGGCGCTGGCCAGGAGGGCCAGGTCTGTGGGGCCGTTGCCCAGTTCTCGTACCGGGCGGCGGGTCGGGGGGTCGCCCATGCGGTGCCATTCCAGGGGGACCACCGTGGGGCGCTGGGTCGCCGTGCGGGGGATGCGGCCGGTGACGCGGCCGCCCTGGAAGGGGGTGAGACGGCCGTCCGCGCCCCGGAGGCGGCCACGGCCCGGCGCCGGTTCGTCCGTGCCGGAACCCGGAGGGTCGAGGCTGACCCGAACGGTGGACATCCGGGCCGGCTCCGACTCCGCCGTACGGCCTCCCGGACCGGCCGCCGCCACCAGGTGCACGCCGAGCCGCTCGCCCTCGCGGGCCACCGCCTCCAGCGCGCGCATGACCGAGCCGGCGGCGGGCCGGCCCGGGGAGCCGAGGGCGGGGGAGACGAGGGCGTCCAGGTCGTCGACCACCACGACCAGGCGGGGCAGCGGGGGCTCGGCCTCGGCCCGCTGACGGGCGGCCGCCCCCGGCCGCAGCCGGAGGGTGGTGCTGGGCGGGGCGTCGAGGTCGGCGGCGCCCGCTCCCGGCGTGGGCGGGGTGCTCGGCGTCCGCTGCGGGACTATGCGGCCCGACACCGCGCGGTGTGTGTGCCACTCCGCGAAGCCGGCGCGGCCCAGCAGTTCGGCCCGCCGCTTCAGCTCGGCGCTCAGCGACTGCGCGAACTCCCGCATGCGGACCGGGTCGTTGGCGGTGAGATGGGTGGTGACATGCGGTACGTCCGTACAGACCCGCAGTCCGTCGCCGTGGCCGCCGCTCTTGCCGACGGTGTCGCGGCCGTCCAGCAGGATGATGCTCAGCCGGTCCGGTCGTTCGGCGGCGGCCAGCGAGGCGACGACCGCCCGCAGCAGCTCCGAACGCCCGCTGCCGGTCGGGCCCTCGATCAGCAGATGGGGGCCCTCGGCGACGAGGTCCACGCCGACCGGGCCGCGTGGCCCCGCGCCCAGCACGGCCCACGCCCGTCCGCCGAGCGCCTCGGCGTCGTCGGCCGCGTCCGCCCAGCGGGCCAGCAGGGAGGCGGGCGTGGCCCGGGCCAGGCCCAGTTCGTCCAGCAGCCGGGCCGACTGGGGCAGCGGCGCGGACACGCGTGTGTGCCGCTCCCCGCCGCCCGCGCCGTCCGGCCGCAGGGGGGCGAGCGCCCGCGCGAAGCGTTCCGCCCAGGCGAGCGAGACGGCGTCCACCGCGCCCAGCGTGCCCGGTCCCACCGGGCCGGGCCGCTCCTGCTGCGCCCCGGCCGACGCGACCCGCACCAGCCGCAGCGCCGTCGCCACGTCCCCGCTGAGCAGCGCGACCGCCCCGCACGCGCGGAACGTGGGCACCGCCGCACAGGCCGCCTCGTATGTCTCCGTCACCGGCGAGGAGGGGGAGGCAGCGGGCGTCTCGGCCAGGCAGACGACATGTATGCCGGCCCGTGGACCGGCCACCGCCAGCCGGGCCACCGCTGTGCGCAGATCGGCGCCGCCGGGGTCGCCGTCCACGACGACCACCGTGTACGGGCCGGGGAAACCGCCGTCCGCCGTGTCATCGGCCACCGCCCAGGAGGGCCGGTGGGCGGAGCCTCGGGGGGCCGGGATCGGTGCCGGACCGGTCGTGTCGTCCGTACCGCCCGCGCTGTCGGTCAGATGGTCCTCCAGCCGGCGCAGGAGTTCGTCCGCGCGGGCGGCGGCCTGGTCGCGGTCGTAGGCCAGCAGGAGCCGGCAGTCCTGGCCGTGTCCCGGGCGCAGATGGGGGAGCCAGCCCAGCCAGGACCACTCGGCGGTCCGCTCCTCCTCGGAACGCGCACGGTCCGTGCTGATCAGGACGACTTCCAGGGCGTCGGGGGAGTGCAGCGCGGCGAGTTGGGCCAGCACCGCGCGCGCCAGCCCGGCCAGCCGGGGGCGCGGCCCGGCCAGGCCGAGCGCGCCGACCTCGCGCAGCCCCGCCGTCACCGGTACGGCGGGCAGCAGACCCGAGCCGTCGGGCGCCGCCCGGTCGGCCGTGCCGAGCCGCACGGTGAGCGCCTCCGGGTGTCCGGGGGCGCGCTCCCACAGCCGCGGGCCCGGGCCCAGCGCCGTGAGCAGCAGCGCCGCCGGGTCCGGCCAGGTCTCGGGTGCGGCGGGCGGGCCGGCGATCGGCTGCGCCTCGGCTCCGACGGCCTCTTCGTCGTGGGTCCCGGGGACGACCATGTCCTCGGCGCCGCCGCGCCCGCCGGCCAGCCGCCGCGCCCACGCGGACAGCCCTCCGCGCTTGCGCACGCCCGGGGGTACGTCGGTGCCGCGCAGCGGGGTGCCTTTGCGGCGGGCGGACGACTCGTAGGGGGAGTCGTCCTGCGAGGTGTGCGAGGTGTGCGAGGTGTGCGGGCCGCGGACGTCCTCGTCCTCGTCGTGCGGCGCGGTGAACGAGCCGAGGCCCGAGCGGCCGGCATGGGTGTTCCCGGCATGGGTGTTCATGGAGCCCGCACCCGCACGCGTTCCCGCTCCGGGGCCGGGCGTGCTCTCGATGCGCGGTGCCGTGCCCTGGCCGGGGACCACGGGCGGCGGCAGCGGAATCTCCCTGGATCCGCGCAACCGCTCGCCCCGGGTCTCGGCCGAGCCGCTCCAGTCCACGGTGCCGTAGGCGTGGCCGGTGGGGCCGTTCGGCCCGGCGCCCGTCACGCGCGCGTGGTCCGTGTCCTTCGCCGGGGCCGAGCCCGCGGCGGATTCCGACTCCGGGTCATGCGCCGTCGTCCCCCCGCAGGGCACCCGCACATGGCCCTCGCCGTCCGGGGTCGTCGGCACCCGGGGGCCCGGGCCGCCGGGTGGGGCCAGCCGCAGGGCCGACTCGCCGACGCGCAGGAGGGCGCCGGGGGCGAGACGGACGGGGCGCGTCTGCACGCGCGTGCCGTCCAGCGTGGTGCCGTTGGTGGAGCCGAGGTCGGCGACCGTGACGCGGCCCTCGGGGGAGAGCGTCACCGCGCAGTGCAGCCGGGAGACGTCCGGATCGTCGAGGGGCACGTCGGCGTCGGCGGAGCGGCCGACGCGGACCTGGCCGCCGTGCAGCAGGTGGACCCCGCCCGCGTCGGGTCCGGCCACCACGTGCAGCCGGGCCGGGGCCTCGTCGACCTCCGGGTGCGGCTCGGGGTCGGCCGGGGCGCCGAGGGACAGCACCGCGCCGTCGATCAGCGGGGGTTCGCCGAGGGTGCAGCGCTGGGAGTCGAGCCGCTCCACGCCCGCGTAGAGCACGATCGCCGCCGCGGACGAGGACGACGGGGCGCCCTCCCCGGAGACCGCCGCGGCCAGCGCGGAGGCCACCGCGGCCAGGGCGGTGCCGGCGGGTGCCGTGACCAGCACGTCGCAAGCCGCGGCGCGGGTCCGCGCATCGGGGTGCGCACCCTGCGGGTCTACGACGGTCAGCCGGATCTGCATCGCCGTCAGCGGTCCCTTCTGCACGGGCGCGGACTTCCCCCCACCCCACACGAGTACAGCGGCCAGTACTGAAGGCATCCTCGCACCTGTCACTGACAACGCGCCCCACACCGGGTGACAAGTGATCTTGATTGGTCGGCTCTGCCCGCAAAAGTGCCGGACAAGTGCGTCGCCGGTGATCAGTTGAGATCGGTCACGTCCGGCTCCGGCAACCAAGAAGACAGCGCGAAGCGTCTTTCCTTCGAATAAAGACGACAGCCCGGTGTCCGCACAGCGGCACTACAGTGGGTCGGAACATCGGACAGGCACAGGCAAGCAAGCAGCAGGGAGCGCGTGACGTGCGGCCAGTCGGCAGCAAGTACCTGCTCGAGGAGCCGCTCGGACGCGGCGCCACGGGCACCGTCTGGCGAGCCCGCCAGCGCGAGACCGCGGGCGCCGAGGCGGCCGTGCCGGGTCAGCCCGGAGAGACCGTCGCGATCAAGGTCCTCAAGGAAGAGCTCGCGGGCGACCCCGACGTCGTCATGCGCTTCCTGCGCGAGCGGTCCGTGCTGCTGCGCCTGACCCACCCGAACATCGTCCGGGTCCGCGACCTGGTCGTCGAGGGCGATCTGCTGGCGCTGGTCATGGACCTCGTCGAGGGCCCCGACCTGCATCGCTACCTGCGCGAGAACGGCCCCCTGACGCCCGTCGCCGCCTCCCTGCTCACCGCGCAGATCGCCGACGCGCTGGCCGCCAGCCACGCCGACGGCGTCGTGCACCGCGACCTGAAGCCGGCCAACGTCCTGCTGATGCAGAACGACGGTCAGATGCACCCGCTGCTCACCGACTTCGGCATCGCGCGCCTTGCCGACTCCCCGGGCCTGACCCGGACCAGCGAATTCGTCGGCACGCCCGCGTACATCGCCCCGGAGTCCGCCGAGGGTCGCCCGCAGACCTCCGCCGTGGACATCTACGGGGCCGGCATCCTGCTCTACGAGCTGGTCACCGGCCGACCGCCGTTCTCCGGCGGCTCCGCCCTGGAGGTCCTCCACCAGCACCTCAGCGCCGAGCCGCGCCGCCCGTCCACGGTCCCCGACCCGCTGTGGACGGTCATCGAGCGCTGCCTGCGCAAGAGCCCCGACGACCGGCCCAGCGCCGAGAACCTCGCGCGCGGGCTGCGGATCGTCGCCGAGGGCATCGGGGTGCACGCGAACTCGATGCAGATCGCCGCCGCGGAGGGCGTCGGCCATGTGCTCGCGCCCGACCCGACGCCCGCGACCGTGCCCGGCGGCGCCTTCGACCCGAACGCCGCGACCAGCGTCCTGCCGCACACGTCCGGCCCGGTGGGCGCCGCCGACCCCACCGCCGTCCTGCCCCACACGGGCGCTCCGGGCGCGGCCGACGCGACGGCCGTCCTGCCGCCGGTGCCGCCGCACCAGCCGGGGCAGCAGCCCGAGCAGCCGCACCCCTGGCAGACCCAGATGCAGGGCGCCCGCGACCGCAACGAGCAGACCCAGGTCCAGCAGTACCTGGACCCCGGCGAGGACCCGCTGCGCCGCCGCCCCCAGCGGCAGGTCGCCCGCCCGCAGCAGCAGCCGCCGCAGCAACAGCAGCCGTACCCGCCGCAGCACCAGCAGCGGCCTCAGCAGCGTCCGCAGCCCCAGCAGCAGCCCGGATACGGGTATCAGGGGCCGCCACCGCCGCAGCAACAGCAGTACGCGCCTCCGCAGCCCCAGCAGCCTCAGCGGTACACGCCGCCGCCCCAGCAGCAGCCGCCGAGCCAGCGGCCCGCGCCGGAGCCCAGGCAGCCGCGCGAGCCGAGGCAGCGCACCGCCAACCCGATGCGGATCCCCGGTCTCGGCTGTCTGAAGGGCTGCCTGTTCACGATCGTCATCCTGTTCGTGGCCGGGTGGCTGATCTGGGAGTTCAGCCCGCTGCAGGGGTGGATCGGCACGGGCAAGAGCTACTGGGACCTGGTCACCGGCTGGATCGGGGACGTCACCGGCTGGATCGGCGACCTCGGCGGCGACTCGGGCAGCGGCTCCGGCGGCCCCGGGAACTGACCCGCCGACGGCCCGCCGAGAGGCAGGCAGACCGGCCCGGACGACCGCGAGTTTATGGACTTGTCGACATCTGGCGGGTGATTTCCGTCTCCGCGGTGAAGGTTGGCTCTTCGGACGCGTACTTTGATGGGCAACACGCGTCTGTAGGAGCAGTCTTGGCACGGAAGATCGGCAGCCGGTACACCGCCCACCAGATCCTGGGACGGGGCAGCGCCGGCACGGTGTGGCTGGGCGAGGGACCGGACGGGCCCGTCGCCGTCAAGCTGCTGCGCGAGGACCTCGCCTCCGACGAGGAGCTGGTGGGCCGCTTCGTGCAGGAGCGCACGGCACTGCTCGGCCTGGAGCACCCGCATGTGGTGTCCGTCCGGGACCTGGTGGTGGACGGCAACGACCTGGCGCTGGTCATGGACCTGGTCCGTGGCACGGACCTGCGCACCCGGCTCGAACGGGACCGGCGGCTCGCGCCCGAGGCCGCCGTGGCGATCGTCGCGGACATCGCCGAGGGACTGGCCGCCGCGCACGCGGCCGGGGTCGTGCACCGCGACGTCAAGCCGGAGAACGTGCTCCTCGACATGCAGGGCCCGCTCGGCCCCGGCGGCTCGCACCGCGCCCTGCTGACCGACTTCGGCATCGCGAAACTGATCGACACCCCCAAGCGGACCCGCGCCACGAAGATCATCGGCACCCCCGACTATCTGGCGCCGGAGATCGTGGAGGGCCTGCCGCCGCGCGCCTCGGTCGACATCTACGCCCTGGCGACGGTGCTCTACGAGCTGCTCGCGGGCTTCACGCCGTTCGGCGGCGGCCACCCGGGCGCGGTGCTGCGCCGCCATGTCACGGAGTCCGTCGCGCCGCTGCCCGGCATCCCGGACGAGCTGTG
Source organism: Streptomyces sp. NPDC006872 (assembly GCF_040635845.1). Taxonomy (NCBI): domain Bacteria; kingdom Bacillati; phylum Actinomycetota; class Actinomycetes; order Kitasatosporales; family Streptomycetaceae; genus Streptomyces; species Streptomyces sp. NPDC006872. Next base: position 415,369 of record NZ_JBEYIL010000009.1, on the reverse strand, counting down.
GCAGCTGATCGTGCAATGCCTGGCGAAGGCCCCGGCCTCCCGGCTGCGGGCCTCCGAGCTGGCGGCCCGGCTGCGCGAGCAGCTGCCGACGCTCGCGGGGATGCCGCCGCTGGACGTGGACGAGCCCGACACCGAGGAGGACGGAGGCGAGCCGACCGAGGCCGCGCCCGCCACGTCCGCCCCGACGGCCCCCTCCGGGCGGGTGCGGCGGGGCTCGGTCCCGCTGGTGCCGGGCGCCAAACCGGACTCCAACCGGGACACCCACACGTCGATGCGGGTGCCCGCGCCGGACGAGCTCGCGGGCGGCGCGCACGGCACGGCGCGGGTCCCCCGCGCGGCCGGCGCCCCGCGCCCCGGCTCGGCACGGAACCGTTCCGCCACCCGGCGCCGCCGCATCACGCTGGGCGTGGCGGCGGTGGCACTGGTCGCCGCGGTGGGCGCCGGGACATGGGCGGCCACGTCGGGCGACGACGCGTCCCCGCAGGACACGAAGAACTCGACGCCGGCGACGCCCTGACCCCCCTGGCGAGGCCGGTGAGCAGGCAAGGAGCGGTCTCCGGCACTCCCCGGTTGGCGGAGCCGTTACGCTGGAGGCGTGGCAGTCGTCGATGTATCCGAAGAGCTCAAGTCCCTCTCCTCGACCATGGAGTCGATCGAGGCCGTTCTGGACCTCGACAAGCTGAGGGCAGACATCGCCGTGCTCGAGGAGCAGGCGGCCGCGCCGTCCCTGTGGGACAACCCGGACGAGGCGCAGAAGATCACCAGCAAGCTGTCCCACCTCCAGGCCGAGGTCAGGAAGGCCGACGCGCTGCGCGGCCGGATCGACGATCTCTCCGTGCTGTTCGAGATGGCCGAGGAGGAGGACGACCCGGACACCCTCGCGGAGGCCGAGTCCGAGCTCACCTCCGTCCGGAAGGCGCTGGACGAGATGGAGGTCCGCACGCTCCTCAGCGGTGAGTACGACTCCCGCGAGGCGCTCGTGAACATCCGCGCCGAGGCCGGTGGCGTCGACGCCGCCGACTTCGCGGAGAAGCTCCAGCGGATGTACCTGCGGTGGGCGGAGCAGAAGGGCTACAAGACCGAGATCTACGAGACGTCGTACGCCGAAGAGGCCGGCATCAAGTCGACCACCTTCTCCGTGCAGGTCCCGTACGCCTACGGCACCCTCTCCGTGGAGCAGGGCACACACCGTCTCGTGCGTATCTCGCCCTTCGACAACCAGGGGCGTCGGCAGACCTCGTTCGCGGGCGTCGAGATCCTTCCCGTGGTCGAGCAGACCGACCACATCGAGATCGACGAGTCCGAGCTGCGGGTGGACGTCTACCGGTCCTCCGGGCCCGGCGGTCAGGGCGTCAACACCACCGACTCCGCGGTGCGCCTCACCCACCTCCCCACCGGCATCGTCGTCTCCTGCCAGAACGAGCGGTCGCAGATCCAGAACAAGGCGTCCGCGATGAACGTGCTGCAGGCGAAGCTCCTCGACCGGCGCCGGCAGGAGGAGCAGGCCAAGATGGACGCCCTCAAGGGCGACGGCGGCAACTCCTGGGGCAACCAGATGCGTTCGTACGTCCTGCACCCGTACCAGATGGTGAAGGACCTGCGCACCGAGTTCGAAGTGGGCAACCCCGAGGCCGTGTTCAACGGCGAGATCGACGGTTTCCTCGAAGCCGGAATTCGCTGGCGCAAGCAGCAGGAGAAGTAGGTTTGTCGACAAGGCAACCGCCCTCGAATCGGGGGCGGTTGCTTTTTACATCACATTCACAGCACCACTGTCTCGCAAAGCCCCCCGACCTGGACATTGCGCCCGCAACGACCTTGACGTTGCTTTGAAAAATGGGGAGGGTGCAGTGTGGCATGCGTATCTCTGGGACGCATGTGAACCGGGGGACTTGGCTTCAGCTACATCTCAGCTGCCTCCGTCGATCACAGTCCCGAGCGCGGCCACATCGACGATCAGCTACTGGGGGTAGCAACCATATGACCAAGAAGACGCGGATCCGGATCGCGCGTATAGCCGCCGGCGCCGTGATCGCCGCGGGTGCCTCGCTGACGGTCGCCGGCGTCGCCTCGGCCGCCGGTGACGAGGGTGGCCTGAGCGGCCTGGTGTCCACCGAGGGCGAAGTCACGGTACAGACGGGCGAGGAGCCCTGCCCGGTCGGGGTCTGCACCTCCGCCGGTACTTCGACGGGTACGTCCGCCGGTACCTCGACGGGTACTTCGGAAGGCACGTCCACCGGTACCTCGACGGGCACGTCGGAAGGCACGTCCACGGGTACCTCGACCGGTACGTCCGCCGGTACCTCGACGGGTACTTCGGAAGGCACGTCCACCGGCACCTCGACGGGCACGTCCACGGGTACTTCGACGGGTGCTTCCGAGGGCACGTCCACCGGCACCTCGGCGGGCACGTCCACGGGTACCTCGACCGGTACCTCGACGGGCACGTCCACCGGTACTTCGGCGGGCACGTCCACGGGTACCTCGACCGGTACGTCCACCGGTACCTCGGCGGGCACGTCCACGGGTACCTCGACCGGTACGTCCGCCGGCACCTCGTCCGGCAACACCTCTTCGGGTTCCTCGGAGGGCAGCACGTCCTCCGGCTCGTCCTCCGAGGGCAACACCTCGTCGGGCAGCACCACGGCCGGTTCGTCCTCGTCCGGCAGCAGCTCTGCCGGTACCGGTACCGACACCGACGGGACCTCCACCCAGGAGGTGGGCAGCTCCGCGCTGACCGACACCTCGGACAACGCCGACGCGGTCGCCCAGGGCGGCGGCAAGGAGCTGGCCGAGACCGGTGCCGGTCAGACCGTGTTCCTGGTCATCGGCGCCGCCACGATGATCGCCGGCGGCGTCGGCTTCCGTGTGCTGCCGCGTCTCGTCGCGGGCCGTGGCGGAGCCGCTGCCTGACGGTAGGTAGTCGCAGCTGTACATGACGTACACAGACAGGGGCCCGGAGCTGTTCGCTCCGGGCCCCTCGTCGTACGTGCCTCGCGGTTACGCGGTCTGGTGGGCGAGCAGCGCCACCGCTGCCACCAGTACCACCAGCAGCGCGATCAGCGTCATGGGGTTCAGGCCCGCGAAGAAGTTCTCCTGCTGCAGCCGCTCGCGGTTGGCGCGGCACACATGGCACCGGCCCTCGCTCACGGGCGCCGCGCAGTTAGCGCACACCAGCCGGTCGTACGTCATGCGCTCGCCCTCCTTGCACCGGTTCCACGTACACAACGCCTACGGGAACGGGAACGTTCCCCCTCCACTGTGCCAGGTTCCTCCGGAGGGTGCGCGGCTCCCCCGGAGAGCGACCGGAGCGCACCTGGAGAGCGACCGGAGCGCGAGCGGGGAGCGGGTGTCGTACAAAGTCGCGTACAAAAACGCACAAGCCCCACCCAACCCCTCCCGACGCCTGCGCCGCCCTCCCCGGTTCGCGTATGGTCACGCTCATCTACCCCCGGCGACCCGTGGTGCATCCGTGATCCGATTCGACAACGTCTCCAAGGTCTACCCCAAGCAGACCCGCCCCGCACTCAGGGATGTCTCCCTCGAGGTGGAGAAGGGCGAGTTCGTGTTCCTCGTCGGGTCCTCCGGCTCCGGAAAGTCCACCTTCCTGCGGCTGATCCTCCGCGAGGAGCGGTGCAGTCACGGCCAGGTGCACGTTCTGGGCAAGGACCTCGCGCGCATCTCCAACTGGAAGGTGCCGCAGATGCGCCGCCAGTTGGGGACGGTCTTCCAGGACTTCCGACTGCTGCCGAACAAGACGGTCGCGGAGAACGTGGCCTTCGCGCAGGAGGTCATCGGCAAGTCCAAGGGCGAGATCCGCAAGTCCGTGCCGCAGGTGCTCGACCTCGTCGGGCTCGGCGGCAAGGAGGACCGCAGACCGGGCGAGCTCTCCGGCGGTGAGCAGCAGCGCGTGGCCATCGCGCGGGCCTTCGTGAACCGGCCCAAGCTGCTGATCGCGGACGAGCCCACCGGCAACCTCGACCCGCAGACCTCCGTCGGCATCATGAAGCTGCTGGACCGGATCAACCGGACCGGCACGACCGTCGTGATGGCGACGCACGACCAGAACATCGTGGACCAGATGCGCAAGCGCGTCATCGAGCTGGAGCAGGGCCGGCTCGTCCGCGACCAGGCGCGCGGCGTCTACGGCTACCAGCACTGACCGTCCCCGGAAAGGCCTGAACAACACGCCATGCGCGCCCAGTTCGTACTGTCGGAGATCGGCGTCGGTCTCCGCCGCAACCTGACGATGACCTTCGCCGTCATCGTCTCCGTCGCCCTGTCCCTGGCGCTCTTCGGCGGGTCGCTCCTGATGAGCGACCAGGTCACCACGATGAAGGGCTACTGGTACGACAAGGTCAACGTCTCGGTCTTCCTCTGCAACAAGAGCGACGCCGAGTCCGACCCGAACTGCGCCAAGGGCGCGGTCACCGCGGACCAGAAGAAGCAGATCAAGTCCGACCTCGACAAGATGGGGGTCGTCGACTCGGTGACGTACGAGTCGCAGGACGACGCGTACAAGCACTACAAGGAGCAGTTCGGCGACTCCCCGCTGGCCAGCTCCCTCACGCCGGACCAGATGCAGGAGTCGTACCGCATCAAGCTGAAGGACCCGGAGAAGTACCAGGTCATCGCGACCGCCTTCGACGGACGGGACGGCGTGCAGTCCGTACAGGACCAGAAGGGCATCCTGGACAACCTCTTCGGACTGCTCAACGGCATGAACTGGGCGGCGCGGGCGGTGATGGCGCTGATGCTCGTCGTCGCGCTGATGCTGATCGTCAACACCGTGCGCGTATCGGCCTTCAGCCGTCGGCGGGAGACCGGGATCATGCGGCTCGTCGGCGCCTCCGGCTTCTACATCCAGGCGCCGTTCATCGCCGAGGCCGCGGTCGCCGGGCTCATCGGCGGCACGGTCGCCTGCGGATTCCTGGTGATCGCCCGCTACTTCATCATCGACCACGGACTGGCCCTGTCCGAGAAGCTGAATCTGATCAACTTCATCGGCTGGGACGCCGTGTTGACGAAGCTTCCGCTCATCCTCGCCACCAGTCTGCTGATGCCCGCGCTGGCCGCTTTCTTCGCGCTGCGCAAGTACCTCAAGGTGTGACGCACGCCCCGAGGGCCGTACGGTCAACCGACCGTGCGGCCCTTCGCGTTCCCCTAGACTCACCGCCATGTCAGGCCGTGACCTGTTCTGTCAGCCCCGCCGTTTCGGCCGCGGGGCCGCCCTGACATTGGTGTTCGCGAGCGTGCTCGTCGCCGGTGCGGCGACCGGAGCGCTGCCGCGTGAGCCGGGCGAGGGGCGTGGCAGCGCCTCGGGCGCCGCTCCCGCCGCCCCCGCCGGTCACTCCGAGGACGTCACCCGGGCCGCCGAGGAGGCCGCAGCGAGCGGCAAGTCCCCGATGGAGGCCGCCGAGCGCGCCGTCAGCCGCAGCGGGGACCGCTGGGCGGCCGTCTACTCCGAGGGCGAGTACCAGGAGTTCGCGGACTCCCTGGACGGCCGCTACACCGGCGTCGGCCTGGAGGCCCGCAGCGAGCGGGACGGCCGGATCGAGGTGACCAAGGTGCAGTCGGGATCGCCCGCGGCCGCCGCGGGGATTCGCTCCGGCGACCTGCTGCGCACGGTCGACGGCCGTAGCGTCGACGGGCTCCCGGTCACCGAGGTCGTCTCCTTACTGCGCGGTGACGGCGAGGGCGAGGACGCGTCCGCCGGCACCACCGTCCGGCTCGGCCTGGAGCGCGGCACGCGCGCGTGGACCGAGACCATGCACCGGGCCCTCCTCTCCACGGACTCCGTCACCGCCCGCAGCCTCCCCGACGGCATCACCGTCATCGCCGTCGCCGCGTTCACCAAGGGCGTCGGCGACAGCGTGCGGACCGCCGTCCGGCAGGCGCCGGTCGGCGCGGGGATCGTCCTGGACCTGCGCGGCAACTCCGGCGGACTGGTCACCGAGGCCGTCGCGGCCGCCTCCGCCTTCCTCGACGGCGGTCTCGTCGCCACCTACGACGTCGAGGGCGCGCAGCACGCCCTGCACGCCGAGGCCGGCGGCGACACCGCCAGACCCCTGGTCGCGCTCGTCGACGGCGGCACGATGAGCGCGGCCGAGCTGCTCACCGGCGCCCTCCAGGACCGCGGTCGCGCGGTCGTCGTGGGCTCGCGCACCTTCGGCAAGGGATCGGTCCAGATGCCGAGTCGGCTGCCCGACGGCTCCGTCGCCGAACTGACCGTCGGCCACTACCGCACCCCCTCCGGCCACAGCGTCGACGGCCGGGGCATCACCCCCGACCTGGAGGCCGACGAGGGAGCGCTGGAGCGGGCCGAGACCGTACTGAGCGGACTCGGGGACGCGTCGGCCGAGTAGGAACGGTCCGCTCGGTAATCGGCTTTCCCTCCGGGACCCTCAAGGTGCGAAAATGGCGGGACTATGAGCAAGGGAATGTACGTACCGAAGGAGTCCCAGCCGAAGCAGGGCGGGGCGGCCGCCACGGCCAAGGCCAAGGACGGCAAGCGAAAGATCGTCGCGCAGAACAAGAAGGCCCGGCACGACTACGCGATCATCGACGTCTACGAGGCGGGCCTCGTGCTCACCGGCACCGAGGTGAAGTCGCTGCGCCAGGGCCGCGCCTCGCTGACCGACGGCTTCGTCCAGATCGAGGGGAACGAGGCGTGGCTGCACGCCGCGCACATCCCCGAGTACAGCCAGGGCAGCTGGACCAACCACTCGGCGCGCCGCAAGCGCAAGCTGCTGCTGCACCGGGAGGAGATCGACAAGCTGGCGGTGAAGTCGGAGGAGACGGGTCACACCATCGTGCCCCTCGCCCTGTACTTCAAGGACGGCCGGGCGAAGGCCGAGATCGCGCTGGCGCGCGGCAAGAAGGAGTACGACAAGCGGCAGACCCTGCGCGAGCAGCAGGACCGCCGGGAGACGGACCGGGCGATCGCGGCGGCCAAGCGGAAGCAGCGGCACGCGTAGCCGCCCACCCGTAACTGCCCACGCGCGTGTGGCCGCGGGGAATACGGTGGCATCGTCGGGCGTTGGTCACGTACGATGGCATCAGCACCGGGCGACCGGTGTGCGCATTGAAAAATCAACATGGGGATGATCGGTTTCGACAGCGGCTGTCGAAGCAGGGGAAGCGTGTCGAGGAAGCGGCAATGATCTCGTAAACCATATGTCGCAAAAAATAATCGCCAATACCAAGAGCGATTCCCAGTCCTACGCCCTCGCTGCCTAATAAGCAGTGAGTGTAGGACCCTTATTGGGTGTCAGCCCGGGAGTGTTCCCGATCCGGATCCTGGCATAATCTAGGGAACTAAACCTTGATCCCGGTCACGGGGTGAAGAGGGAAAACAAACAGTGACTGGGCCCGTCGGCGACTTGTTCGCGTGATCACCGGGGCCGAGAAAATCACAGCGAACTGCACACGGAGAAGCCCTGATTCTGCACCGTTGGACGCGGGTTCGATTCCCGCCATCTCCACTCATATCCCATGTGACAGAGAACCCCGCCCCTTTCGAGGGGTGGGGTTCTCTGCCGTTTCGGAGGGTTTTCATGAACCACCCGCTGCACATCACCCTCCTCGGCGAGTACCGCGCCCACCCGCTCCGCCAGGGCGCCCATGACGACTTCGCCCCGGACGACCCCGCGGCCGCCCTCGGGCTGTCCGACGTCCTGGTCGCCGACCTCTCCGCCTGGGCGAGGGACATCGACGCGGCGATGGACGCCTGGCTGCGCGACCGTGACGACGTCCGCCAGGACATCGCGTTCCGGCGTCTCCACGAGGCGGGCGAGACGCTGGCCGAACGCCTCGCCGGCGAACTCGCCCCCGGTCGGACCGTGACCTACGAGGGCGTCCAGGGCGTGTCCTGCGCGGTCTTCGGGACCCGGCTCACCAATCCGGTGACCCCGTGACCCCGTGACCCCGTGACCCCGTGACCCCGTGCCCCTCTGACCCGCCGCCCTCGTGCCCCTCTGACCCGCCGCCCTCGTGCCCCTCTGCCCCGCCGCCCTCGTGCCCCTCTGCCCCGCCGCCCTCGTGCCCCTCTGACCCGCCGCCCTCGTGCCCCTCTGACCCGCCGCCCTCGTGCCCCTCTGCCCCGCCGCCCTCGTGCCCCTCTGCCCCGCCGCCCG
>NZ_JBEYIL010000009.1:7318-407140 GCF_040635845.1 Streptomyces sp. NPDC006872 | reverse complement strand
CCCGTGCCCCTCTGACCCGCCGCCCTCGTGCCCCTCTGACCCGCCGCCCTCGTGCCCCTCTGCCCCGCCGCCCTCGTGCCCCTCTGCCCCGCCGCCCCCGTGACCCGCTGCCCCGGTGGCTGTCGTGCGGCCGTGCGTCAACGGGGCGTGCGGGAATTCACCCCCGCTGAGGGTTTTATTGAATCACTGACAAAGTGGGGCAATTCGCCGGTCGTGTCGTTGGAATTTCCGGCCATGCCTGAGGCCGCGTTCCGCGCCCCTCCGGGCCCGCCTCCTGGGTCCGCCTGTGTCACTGGTGTGGCGAAAGATGTCTGCCGCCCCGCTCCTCGGCGCTGCGTCAAGGGATTGTTTTCAGACATAGGCATGAACATGACTTCTGTCCATAAATGACACATCGCGAACACAGGGCCCATGCCTGCGCTAGATTCGTCGACCTGAGCACAATGGGGTAAATGGGGCGCAGGAACCGGGTGGGGGCCCGGTTTCGTCGACGTGTGCTCGGGGTCGTACGTGTACCCAGAACAGTTCCGTGGGGGGAAGAGCACACGTGAAGAATTGGCGAGAAGACGCCCAACCGGAGTGGCCGGAGGCGGCACCGCCGACCAGGGATGTTCCGGTCATGGGAGAAGGATCCCAGCGATACCGGTCACTGCTGGACGTACTGTCGGAAAGCGGTTCATCGGCGACCTCGAACGCCTCGAACAGCCTTTCCGAAAACGAACGGTCGAGCGATCTCCGGGATCCCTGGGGAGAGGTGCCCGGCGCTGCCGACGCCAAGGGCAACGATCCGGGCGAGGTGACCGTCCAGCTCGACCCGCTGAAGAAGGGGCGGGCCGACGGTCCGGACGCCGCCTCCGACGTCCCGGTGTTCGTCGACGAGTCGGGCCGCCGCAGCCGGACGTTCCGCCGCATCGGCATCCTCGTGGGCACCGCGTGCGGGGCCTACGCCGTCGTCATCGTGGCCACGCTGCTGTCGGGCAACGCCGGCGCGCCCTGGCTGCCGGTACCGGTGCCGGGCAAGGCCGACGACAAGCCGGCGGCCGGCAAGGTGGACGACTCCGAGACGCCCGAGGACTCCGCGACCTCGCGCCCCGGGGCGCCGGGGGAGGTGCTTCCGGGCGGCGCGGGGATCACCGCGTCCACGCCGGGCGCGGTACCGGGCAAGCCGGGTGTGAGCGCGGCGCCGGGTGCGTCGGGGAGCGCGGCTCCGTCGGGCGGGCCGTCCGCCGCGGCCCCGCCCTCGGCGAGCGGCAGCGCCCGGCCCAGCACCGGGCCGACGGCCTCGGCTCCTTCGGCGCCCGGTCCGAGCACGCCGGTCGTGCCGCCGCCGTCCTCGCCGCCGCCCGCGCCGTCCTCGCCCGTCGCGTCGCCGTCGGCCGTCTCCTCGCCGTCCCCGGCCGGTGGAGCCTCCAACACGGTCGCCGACGGCCCGCCGGAACCGGCCCCGGCGGCCTCGAGCCCGGCGGCCTGAACGGGCCTTCGCACGCGGGTCGCCGACAGCGGCGCCCGGCATACCGGCCCCTGAGGGGGCCGGGCCCGCGTCGGCCGACGTATCGATGCCGGTGGTCGGTGTCGGACCGACTGCCCGCCCTTCGCGGCCGACCTCCGATCTGCCGCAGGCGACCGGATTCGCTCTGGCCCGTTGGCTCTATGCCCGTTCGTTCCGTGCCCTTTCACCGCGCGCTCTGCGCGCCACGCTCCTGACTCCTCACTTCAGGCTTCTCACTTCAGGCTCCTCATTTCACGCACTTCACTCCACGCCGCCCGATCCCGCGGTGTGGGTCCCTTTCGTCCGACCTCGTCCCCGGAGAACCACCTCTCATGGCACCACACACCAGCCGGCGTTCGGCCCGACGGTCCGCCGTCGGGCAGCCCGCGCACTCGTCGTCCTCCTCGTCGTCGGGAGGCTCATCGGGAGCCTCATCGGGAGGGTCGTCGGGAGGTGAGCCGGCCGGCACGGTGCACAGCCACGGGCGGCGGTCCGGCCGACGGCAGGGGCGGGGCCGGACCCCGGGGCACGCCGCCGGCGGTTCCGGGCACGGGTCGGCGCCGCCTCCTGAACGCCGTCGGTCGATGCCTCTGCGGCTGCGGCATCTGCTGCCGATGCTCGTGCTTCTCGCGATGATGGCGATGCTGATGCTGCGCGGCTATGTGCACAGCGAGATCCTCGCCGACCACCGCGTCCGCCCCGAGGCCGCCGCCGAGAAGGTGCCGGAGCAGATCCGCGAGGGCGGGCCGGTCGTCGACACCCGCGGCGGACGGCAGACCAGCCTGGACGTGCCCGACGGCCGGATCGTGCTCACCTTCGACGACGGGCCCGACCCGAAGTGGACCCCCGTGGTCCTCGACGTCCTCAAGAAGCACAACGCGCACGCCGTCTTCTTCATCACCGGCACCATGGCCTCCCGCTACCCGGACCTGGTCCGGCGGATGGTGGACGAGGGCCACGAGATCGGGCTGCACACCTTCAACCACCCCGACCTCTCCTACCAGTCGAACAAGCGCATCGACTGGGAGCTCACCCAGAACCAGCTGGCGCTGGAGGGCGCGGCGGGCATCCGCACCTCCCTCTTCCGGCCGCCCTACTCCTCCAGCACGGACGCCCTCGACGACGAGACCTGGCCGGTCACCGAGTTCGTCGGCAGCCGCGGCTACCTCACCGTCTTCACCACCGCCGACAGCGAGGACTGGCGCAGGCCGGGCGTGCGGGAGATCATCCGCAACTCCACTCCGGCGGACGGCAAGGGCGCGATCGTCCTGATGCACGACTCCGGCGGCGACCGGTCCCAGACCGTCCGGGCCCTCGACGCCTATCTGCCCGAACTCCAGCAGAAGGGCTACGAGTTCGAGAACCTCACCGAGGCCCTGAACGCGCCGAGCGCGCACACCCCGGTCGGCGGGCTCGACCTGTGGAAGGGCAAGGCCTGGGTCTTCCTGGTCGCGGCCTCCGACGACATCACCGCCGTCCTGGTCGTCGGACTCGCCGTGATCGGCGTCCTCGTCTTCGCCCGCTTCGGCCTGATGCTGCTGCTCTCCGCGATGCACACCCGCCGTACCCGCCGCAAAGGCTTCGTCTGGGGTCCCGACGCGCCGGTCACCGAACCGGCCTCGGTGCTGGTCCCGGCCTACAACGAGGCCAAGTGCATCGAGAACACGGTGCGTTCGCTGATGAAGAGCGAGCACCCGATCGAGATCCTCGTCATCGACGACGGCTCCAGCGACGGCACCGCCCGGATCGTCGAGGACCTCGGACTGCCCGGTGTGCGCGTCGTCCGGCAGCTCAACGCGGGCAAGCCCGCCGCCCTCAACCGGGGCATCGCCAACGCCAGGCACGACCTCATCGTGATGATGGACGGCGACACGGTCTTCGAGCCTTCCACGGTCGGCGAGCTCGTCCAGCCCTTCGCCGACCCGAAGGTCGGGGCCGTCGCCGGCAACGCCAAGGTCGGCAACAAGGACACCCTCATCGGCGCCTGGCAGCACATCGAGTACGTGATGGGCTTCAACCTGGACCGCCGTATGTACGACGTCCTGCGCTGTATGCCGACCATCCCCGGCGCGGTGGGGGCCTTCCGCCGCGCCGCGCTGGACCGGGTCGGCGGCATGAGCGACGACACCCTCGCCGAGGACACCGACATCACCATGGCCATCCACCGCGACGGCTGGCACGTCGTGTACGCGGAGAAGGCGCGGGCCTGGACCGAGGCGCCCGAGTCCGTCCAGCAGCTGTGGTCCCAGCGCTACCGCTGGTGCTACGGCACCATGCAGGCGATCTGGAAGCACCGCCGGGCGCTGGTCGAGAGCGGTCCCTCCGGGCGCTTCGGCCGCGTCGGGCTGCCTCTCGTCTCCCTCTTCATGGTCGTCGCGCCGCTCCTCGCCCCGCTCATCGACCTCTTCCTCGTCTACGGCCTGCTCTTCGGCCCGACCGGCAAGACGATCGCGGCCTGGTTCGGCGTCCTGGCCGTCCAGGCGGGCTGCGCGGCCTACGCCTTCGTCCTGGACCGCGAACGCCTCACCCCGCTCATCTCGCTCCCGCTCCAGCAACTCCTCTACCGACAGTTGATGTACATGGTCCTGCTCCAGTCCTGGATCACCGCCCTCACCGGCGGCCGCCTGCGCTGGCAGAAGCTGCGCCGCAAGGGGCAGGTGGCGGCGCCGCCGGGCGCACCGGCAGCGGCGAGTGCGGACGGAGGCGCGGCCTGATGAGCACCCAGAGCACCGGGCCGACGGAAACGACGGACACGACGGAAACGGCGGAAACGACAGACGCGACGGAGCCGACGGAGACGACGGCCCGCCTCGACTTGACCGGCCTCGAAAAGGAGGCCACGGGGAAGGAGGCCGCGGGTAAGGGGAGCGCGGAGAAGGGGAGCGCGGGGAACGGGAGCGCGGGTAAGGAGGGGGCGAAGAAGGGCGGTGGGCGTGACCGCTACTTCGATCTGCTCCGTGCGATCGCCCTCTTCCGCGTCGTCTTCTACCACCTGATGGGCTGGGCCTGGCTCCCCGTCGTCTTCCCCTCCATGGGCGTGATGTTCGCGCTCGCCGGCAACCTCATGGCCCGCTCGCTGGCCAGACGCCCCGCGCTGGAAGTCGCCCGAGGACGGCTGCGTCGGCTGCTGCCCCCGCTGTGGCTGCTGGGCGCCGTCGGACTCACGGGCATGCTGGCCGGGGGCTGGGGCCCGGACGACGACGGGAACTCCGCGTGGTGGTGGCTCCAGCTCGGCTTCTGGATCGTGCCGCTGGGCGACCCGCCCTACGGCGACAGCGTGCCCGGCGTGCACGGGCTGATCGGCGACGACTGGGCCGCCGACATGGGCGTGCCCCTCTGGTACCTCCGCGCCTACCTCTGGTTCGTCCTGCTCTCCCCGCTCCTGCTGCGCGCCCTGCGCCGGCTGCCCTGGCCGACGATCCTCGCGCCGATCGCGCTGTCCGCCGCCCTGGAGTTCGGCGCGCTGTCGGTGCCGGGCTGGCGGCTGGAGTCCGGCGTCGTCGACTTCGGCGCGTTCGGCGCGTGCTGGCTGCTGGGCATGGCGCACCAGGAGGGCATCCTGCGCCGGCTGCCCCGCTACATCGTCCCGTCGCTGGCCCCGGCGGTCGCCGGGATCGGTCTCTGGTACGCGCTGGGCCAGAACCTGCGGGAGGGCCACGACCTGGACGACATGCCGTTCGCCCAGTCCCTGTGGTCCTTCGCGGCGGTCCTGCTGCTCCTGCACATCAGCCCGTCCTGGACCGAGTGGCCCGCCCGGCTGCGCCGCTGGGACCGGCTGATCACCCTGCTCAACTCCCGTGCCGTGACGATCTACCTGTGGCACAGCGTGTGCATCGGAGTCGTGTCGGCCCTGTGGGACCACCTGTGGAACATCGCGTGGCTGGAAGCCGACGCTCTTTGGCTCCTGGAGAGCCCGTGGCCGCAACTGCCGGCGATCTGGCTGCTCACGGCGGCCTGCGTCGTCTGCTTCGGCTGGGTGGAGGACCTGGCGGCCCGCCGCAAGCCCCGCCTGTGGCCGGACGGACGAGCGACGAAGGCCTCGCACCGAGCCCGCAGCGCCCGAAGCGCCTGATGCCCCTGACCTGCCCGAAGCGCCCGACCTGCCCGAGGTGACACCCGTAAAGGGCAGGTCAAAGCGGGTCGGACGTCGATTCCCGGCGCCGGGGGCGTGTGGAAGACTGCCTCGCGTTGCGTAAGTGAACAGTGGTCCGGCCGACGGGCGACGGGCGACGGGGGAGTGAGTGCCGGTGAGCAAGCGGCAGATACAGAAGATGCTTCGGCTGATGGCGGGAGGCGAGCCCGTCGAGCTCACCAGCCCCATGGCCTCGGTGAAGAAGCTGGCCCGCCTGGCCTTCGTGGCCCAGCAGTTCGGGTACGAGTACGCGGACGTACGGCAGGGCGGCGGACGCAACACCGCGCTGGTGATGCTGATCCTCCCGGACCCGAGTCCGCAGGCACGCGCGCGTGCCGCGCAGAACTGGGCGCAGTATCCGAACGCCTCCGACGGCGTCTCGCTGCCGCCCGTCGTGCCGGACGCCTTCGAGCTCCTCAAGGCCCGGATCAACTTCGACCTCACCGGCAGACACGCCGAGAAGAGGATGGGGTACGGCGCGCTGGGCGCCACCGCGGGCTGCGCGATCATCGGCATCCGGCTCGGCGCCACCGGAACGGACTTCGTCATCGCCGGTGTCATCTGGGCCGTCCTCATGGGCGCTCTCGGCATCGGCCTCGTCGTCACCCGGCACCGCAACGCCAAGTTCGCCGCCCGTCTCCAGGCCGCCGGGTTCACCCCGATGACGGACGAGACGGGCCGGCTGCGGTATCTGCCGCCGGGTGCGAGCGCCTACGGTGGCGGTCTCCCGGGGCAGGCCGCGGGCCCGTACGGACCGTACGGCGCTGCCCCCACGGGCCCCGGCGGCTACGGACACCCGCAGCCCCAGCCCCACCAGCCCCACCAGCCCGGACCGTACGGCCAGCCCGGGCCGTACGCTCAGCCCCAGGCGTATCCCCAGCAGTACCCTCAACCGCAGGCTCAGCCGTATCCTCAGCAGCCCCCGGCCCAGTACCCGCCGCAGCCCCCCAACCCGTACGGCCAGGCGCCTCGGCGCTGAGCTCTCCCCAAAACCTCTCACCGGGCGTCCACGCAAGGTGAGAGCAACGTTCCTTTCCGGTCACCCACAGCCACAGCCCGGAAACGCGCCCTCCCTACCTTCGGGACTCATCACCGCTCATCCCCCCGAACCACCCGAGCCCCGGAGCACCGTGGAGGCGTCATGACAGCCCCGAGTACAGCCCCCGCACCCGCGTCGTCCCCGACGAAAAAGGGGAGCCGCTGGATCGAGGAGTGGGACCCGGAGAACGAGGCCTTCTGGAACGAGAAGGGCGAGAAGATCGCCCGTCGTAACCTCGTCTTCTCCGTCCTCTCCGAGCACATCGGATTCTCGATCTGGACCATGTGGTCCGTGCTGGTGCTCTTCATGGGCCCGGAGTACGGCCTCACCCCGGCCGACAAGTTCCTGCTGACGTCGATGGTGACGTTGGTCGGAGCGGTCGTCCGGGTGCCGTACACCTTCGCCGTCGCGGTCTTCGGCGGCCGGAACTGGACGATCGTCTCGGCAGCGCTGCTGCTGGTCCCCACGATCGCCGCGTTCACGGTGATGGAGCCGGGCACCTCCTTCAACACGTTCCTGCTGGTCGGCCTGCTCGCGGGCATCGGCGGCGGCAACTTCGCCTCCTCCATGACCAACATCAACGCCTTCTTCCCCCTCCGTAAGAAGGGCTGGGCGCTCGGCCTGAACGCGGGCGGCGGCAACATCGGCGTGCCGGTCCTCCAGCTCGCCGGCCTCGGCGTCATCGGCGCCAGCGGCGGTCCGCGCGTGCTGCTCGGGCTCTACATTCCGCTGATCGTGATCGCCGCGACCCTCGCCGCGCTGTTCATGGACAACCTGACGTCCGTGAAGAACGACACCGGCGCGGCGATCGACTCCGCGAAGGACGCCCACACCTGGATCATGTCCTTCCTCTACATCGGCACGTTCGGGTCGTTCATCGGCTACAGCTTCGCCTTCGGGCAGGTCCTGACGAACCAGTTCGGCCGGACGCCCCTCCAGGCGGCCTACCTCACCTTCATCGGCCCGCTGCTCGGCTCGCTGATCCGCCCCGTCGGCGGCTGGCTGGCCGACCGCTACGGCGGCGCCCGCATCACGCTCTACAACTACGTCGGCATGGCCGCCGCCACCGCGGTCCTGGTCTTCGCCAGCATGCAGAAGTCGCTGCCGCTGTTCGTCTCCGTCTTCGTGGTGCTGTTCGTGCTCACCGGCCTCGGCAACGGGTCGACGTACAAGATGATCCCCGGCATCTTCCAGGCGAAGGCCGTCGCCAAGGGTCTGGAGGGCGAGGAAGCGGCCGCCTACGGGCGGCGGCTCTCCGGGGCCTCCATGGGGCTCATCGGGGCGGTCGGCGCGCTCGGCGGCGTCGGCATCAACCTGGCCTTCCGGCAGTCCTTCCTCTCCTACGGCTCCGGAACCGGTGCGTTCGTCGCCTTCCTCGCCTTCTACGCGGCCTGCTTCGCGGTCACCTGGGCCGTATACCTTCGCCGCCCGGCGGGACGAGTGACGGCATCGAATTCCTCCTCCGAGGCGAAGCCGCAGCTCAGCTATGCCGAGGTGTGACGTAACACTGGCGACATGAAGCCGAACCGAGCCTGTCACGGACCGTTGACAGGCTCGTCGGCATGTAGGTGTTAATGCGACTCGAATGCGGAACGAGAGCTATGTACGAGGAACAGCAACAACCGGCCGTCAGCCCCCAGGGCGTCGTCGAGCACGGGCCCCTCGCGGGCTTCACCGTGGGCGTGACGGCCGCGCGCCGGGCCGAGGAGCTCGGCGTGCTGCTCCAGCGGCGCGGGGCGGCGGTGCTGCACGCGCCCGCCCTGCGGATCGTGCCGCTCGCGGACGACGGTGAGCTGCTCGCCGCCACCAAGGACCTCATCGACCAGGCTCCGGACGTCGTGGTCGCCACCACCGCCATCGGCTTCCGCGGCTGGGTCGAGGCCGCCGACGGCTGGGGGCTCGGCGAACAGCTGCTCGCCCGGCTCGGCGGCGTCGAGCTGCTGGCCCGCGGCCCCAAGGTCAAGGGCGCGGTGCGGGCCGCCGGGCTGACGGAGGAGTGGTCGCCGTCCAGTGAGTCCATGGCCGAGGTGCTCGACCGGCTCCTCGAGGAGGGCGTCGACGGGCGCCGGGTCGCCGTCCAGCTGCACGGCGAGCCGCTGCCGGGGTTCGTGGAGTCGCTCAGGGCCGCCGGCGCGGAGGTCGTCGGGGTGCCCGTCTACCGGTGGATGCCGCCGGAGGACATCGCGCCGCTCGACCGGCTCCTCGACGCCGCCGTCACCCGCGGACTGGACGCGATCACCTTCACCAGCGCGCCCGCGGCCGCCTCGCTCCTGTCCCGGGCGGAGGAGCGCGGGCTGCTGTCCGAGCTGCTCGCCGCCCTGCACCATGACGTCGTGCCGGCCTGCGTCGGCCCGGTCACCGCGCTGCCGCTGCAGGCGCGGGGCGTGGACACCGTCCAGCCGGAGCGGTTCCGGCTCGGGCCGCTCGTGCAGTTGCTGTGCAAGGAGCTGCCGGGGCGGGCCCGGGCGCTGCCGGTCGCCGGGCACCGGGTGGAGATCCGGGGGCATGCGGTGCTGGTGGACGGCTGTCTGAAGCCGGTGCCTCCGGCGGGGATGTCGTTGCTGCGGGCGTTGTCGCGGCGGCCGGGGTGGGTGGTGCCGCGGTCCGATCTGCTGCGGGCGCTGCCGGGGGCCGGGCGGGACGAGCATGCCGTCGAGACGGCGATGGCCCGGCTGCGGACGGCTCTTGGCGCGCCGAAGCTGATCCAGACGGTGGTCAAGCGGGGGTATCGGCTGGCGTTGGATCCGGCGGCCGATGCGAAGTACTCCGACGGTTAGGCGGGTTCTGGCCTCGCCGCCGCTTGCCGTCCCGCCGCTTGCCGTCCCGCCTCTTGTCGTCCCGTTGCTGGGGGCTCTGCCCCCAGACCCCCGTTCGCCCCGAAAGGGCCTCGTCCTCAAGCGCCGGACGGGCTATGAATCACCCACCTGCGCTGGCACTGTGAAGGGAACTGTTCTCCCGGACGACGCCCGAGGTGGTGGCGTATGGAGTTCCATGAGCTGCGGTTCGATGCCGGGCGGAGTTGTCTCGACCTGCTGGCGACCAGTCATCCCCATGAACACCTGGACGCCGTAGCGCCGTTGTGCGCCTGGATCCGTGGGTCCGGGCTGGTGCCGCCGGACACCCCGCTCGGGCACGCCGACGGGGCGTGGCCCGTGGCGTTTCGGGAACTGCGGCGCAACATCGGGCAATTGGTGCACGGGTGGGTCGTGCACCACGCCGTCGGGCCCTATGACCTCGCGCTGGCCCGGATCAACGACCTCGCCCGGGTCGCGCCCCCGACCCCCCGTGCCGTGCGCGGCGAAGACGGGGCGCTCGTGCGGGCTTTGGACCGTCCGCCCGGGTGCGCCGCCTTGCTTGCGGCCGTCGCGCGGGACACGGTGGAGCTGCTCACGGATCCCGTCGCCCGGGCGGACCTGAGGCAGTGCGCGGGGGACAACTGCCCGATCGTGTACCTGGACACCTCCCGGGGACGTCGTCGACGCTGGTGCTCCAGCGAGGTCTGCGGAAACCGGGAAAGGGTGGCTCGGCACCGGCGGCGGGCGGCGCTCACACACAGGTGAGGGGGCGTTATGTCCCTTCTGTGGAGCGGGCGTCGAAGTGATTTCGATTACACATCGTTTACTCGTGTCGGCCGTCGGGCAGTCGCCGTGATCTTGCCGGTGTGGCGGAAATGTAAAGAAAACGAGGTGGGAATGTGCCCCCATGTCCCCCTCGTCATGACACCCGGAAGAAAAGTGTCCCCATGGTTTGAACACTCAACACCCCGCTTGCGTACCCGTCGTCGAGCGACCGACTGGGGGAACCCCCGGACACCGGAGGTGGGCGTGCGCAAGGATGCGGCCGTGGCCAATGAACGTGGATCGAGGGCCCGACATCGCATGTCCCAGCCCTCGGAACCTGACGAGGAGCTGATGCGTGCTCTGTATCGGGAGCATGCCGGACCCCTGCTTGCGTATGTCCTGCGCCTGGTTGCCGGAGATCGGCAGCGTGCCGAGGACGTCGTGCAGGAGACGCTCATCCGTGCCTGGAAGAACGCCGGTCAGCTCAATCGAGCGACCGGATCGGTACGCCCCTGGCTGGTGACGGTCGCACGTCGCATCGTCATCGACGGCCACCGCAGCCGGCAGGCCCGGCCGCAGGAGGTCGACCCGTCGCCGCTGGAGGTCATTCCTGCGGAGGACGAGATCGACAAGGCGCTGTGGCTGATGACGCTGTCCGACGCGCTCGACGACCTGACCCCGGCCCACCGGGAGGTGCTCGTCGAGACGTACTTCAAGGGGCGTACCGTCAACGAGGCGGCCGAGACGCTGGGCATACCCAGCGGCACCGTGCGCTCACGGGTGTTCTACGCCCTGCGGTCGATGAAGCTGGCTCTGGAGGAGCGGGGGGTGACGGCGTGATGAGCGTATACGGGGGATTCGGAGCAGGTGGTTCGGGTATGTCTGGCCCCATGCAGGGATCAATGGGATCTCCGAGCCCGAGCGAGCACGAGACCGTCGGCGCCTACGCCCTCGGCATCCTCGACGACGCCGAGGCGACCGCCTTCGAGATGCACCTCGCCGGCTGCGAGTGGTGCGCTCAGCAACTCGACGAGCTCGCCGGCATGGAGCCCATGCTGGCCGCCCTCGCGGACCTGCCGGGCACCGGCACGCCCGCGATCGGCGAGTCCCTGTCCGCCCGTCCCAGCCCGCGCCTCGCGGAACGGCTGGTCGACGAGGTGTCGGACCGCCGCGCGCAGAAACGTCGCCGCTCCTTCTTCCTGGTCGCGGCCGCGGCCGCACTGATCATCGGCGGCCCGCTCACCGTGCTGGCGGCGACCGGCGGCGACAACGGCACCAAGGGCACCGAGGCGAGCGCCACCAAGTCGGCCAACTCCGCCAAGGACACCTTCGCGACCCTCACCGACCGGGTCTCCGCGACCGACTCCGCCTCCAAGGTCACGGCGACCGTCGCCATGGGCGAGAAGGCGTGGGGCACGGAGATCGGCGTCGAACTGAAGAACGTGACCGGTCCGGAGAAGTGCTCGCTCATCGCCGTCGGCAAGAACGGCGAGCGCGAGACGGTCTCCTCCTGGTCCGTTCCGGAGTGGGGCTACGGCATCGCCAACGCCAAAACCGAGCAGGCCAAGAACCCGCTCTACGTCGTCGGCGGCGCCGCATTCAGCGCCAATGAGATCGATCACTTCGAGGTCATGACCTTCGACGGCAAGAAGCTCGTCCAGATCGAGGCGTAGCGTACGTAGCTTTGCCGGGTCCCCTTCGCGTACGGTTGACGGCTGCCCAGCACGTCAGAAGGGGGCCCGGTGGCCGTACAGGCTCAGCAGGAATCCGCGGTCGGCGCCGCGTCCGACTCGGTCCGAGAGCGCGAGATCAGCGTCGAACAGGAACACCTGGATCAGGTGTACCGGCGTCTCGAGGAGAAGATCCACGAGGCCGAGTTCCTCATGAACGACGCGGCCAAGCGTGGCCAGGTCGGCACACCCGGCGCGCTCGCCGAACGGGACGCGCAGGTCTTCCGCGCAGGAGTCCACCTCAACCGGCTCAACAACGAGTTCGAGGACTTCTTGTTCGGGCGGATCGACCTCCTCCTCGGGAAGGACGGCAAGAAGGGCCCGGACGGCGCCTACACCGCCGTGGAGCCCGCGGAGGGGACCGTCAGGCCCGACAACACCGCCGACATCGCCGAAACCCTCCACATCGGCCGCATCGGCGTCCTCGACTCCGAGTACGCCCCGCTCGTCATCGACTGGCGGGCGCCCGCCGCCGCGCCCTTCTACCGCTCCACCCCGGTCGACCCGGGGCGCGTGGTGCGCCGTCGGGTGATCCGCTCCAAGGGGCGTCGCGTCCTCGGCGTCGAGGACGACCTGATGCGCCCCGAGCTGACGGCCCTCCTCGACGGCGAGGAACTGGCCGTCATCGGCGACGGCGCTCTCATGGCCGCCCTCGGGCAGGCCCGCAGCCACACCATGCGCGACATCGTCGCCTCCATCCAGGCCGAGCAGGACCTGGTCATCCGGGCCCCCGCCGCCTCCGTCACCTACGTCGAGGGCGGCCCGGGCACCGGGAAGACCGCCGTCGCCCTGCACCGGGCCGCCTATCTGCTCTACCAGGACCGACGCCGGTACGCGGGCGGCATCCTGATCGTCTCGCCCACGCCCCTGCTGGTCGCCTACACCGAGGGCGTGCTGCCCTCCCTCGGCGAGGAGGGCCAGGTCGCCATCCGCGCCATCGGCTCCCTCGTCGACGGCGCCGAGGCCACCCTGTACGACTCCCCGGCGGTGGCCCGGGCCAAGGGCTCGTACCGGATGCTGAAGGTGCTGCGGAAGGCCGCGCGCGGCGCGCTGGAGTCCGGCGGCAGCGGCAGTGGTAGGGGCGGTGGTCACGGTCAGCTGTCCTTCGGCGAGCCCGACGAGCCCGTCGCCCCGGTCGGCACCCCCACCCGGCTGCGGGTCGTCGCCTTCGGCCGTCGGCTGGAGCTGGAGGCCGCCGACCTGGACCGCGTCCGGCAGAGCGCCCTCAGCGGCACCGCCCCCGTCAACCTGCTGCGCCCCCGCGCCCGCAAGCTCCTCCTGGACGCCCTGTGGGACCGCTCCGGCGCGGCGGGCCGGCACTCCGACCCCGAGCTGGCCGCCGAACTGCGCTCGTCCTTCGACGAGGACGTGACCACCGAGGACGCGTTCATCGCCTTCCTCGACGCCTGGTGGCCCGAGCTGACCCCGCAGGCCGTCCTCACCGCCATGGCCGACGAGCGGCGGCTCGGCCGCTGGGCCCGGCGGATCCTCAACCCCGGCGAGGTCCGCCGGGTCGCCCGCTCCCTCAAGCGGGACGGCTGCTCCGTGCACGACATCGCCATGCTCGACGAGCTCCAGGCGATCGTCGGCACCCCGGCCCGCCCGCGCAAGCGGCGCGAGCTGGACCCGCTGGACCAGCTCACCGGCCTGGAGGAGCTGATGCCGGTGCGCGAGGAGTCCCAGCGCGAGCGCGCCGAGCGGCTCGCCCAGGAGCGCGTCGAGTACGCGCACGTCATCGTGGACGAGGCCCAGGACCTCACGCCGATGCAGTGGCGGATGGTCGGCCGCCGCGGCCGGCACGCCACCTGGACGGTGGTCGGCGACCCGGCCCAGTCCTCCTGGTCCGACCCCGACGAGGCGGCCGAGGCCCGTGACGAGGCTCTCGGCAGCCGCCCCCGCCGCCGCTTCCAGCTGACCGTGAACTACCGCAACCCGGCCGAGATCGCCGAGCTGGCCGCCAAGGTGCTGGCGCTGGCCATGCCCGGCGCCGAGTCCCCGTCGGCGGTCCGATCCACGGGCGTCGTCCCGCGCTTCACCGCCCTGCACGGCACCCTGGGCGCGACCGTCCGCGCGGAGGCCGAGCGGCTGCTGCAGCGGGTCGACGGCACCGTCGGCGTCGTCGTCGCCATGAACCGCCGCGAGGAGGCCCGCCGCTGGCTCACCGGCCTCGGCGACCGCGTGGTGGCCCTCGGCAGCCTGGAGGCCAAGGGCCTGGAGTACGACGCGACGGTCGTCGTCTCCCCGGCGGAGATCGCGGACGAGTCCCCGGCCGGGCTGCGCGTGCTGTACGTGGCCCTGACCCGGGCCACGCAGCAGCTGACGGTGGTCTCGGCGGACCGCGACGACCCGGACGCGAACGGAGTGCCCGACCTTCTCAGAGACTGATTCCTGTGAACTCCCCGGACGGGAATGGTGTTCGGGCATCCGTTTGTTAGCCTGGTCGTGACACCGGCTCGATCCAAGCCCCCGGGCCCAACCTTCGTCGCTACGAGCGACCACTTGCCGCGAGGCGAGCATGGCGGGTCGGTGTCATGAACGTCGGAGAGGCCCACATCACCCAGTGATGTGGGCCTCTCCCATGAAGTCATCGAGAACAAAACGATCGCAATCCGGGACGGCTTTCACGTACTCGTCGGTAGGTGCGACGATCGGACCGCAAACCCGCGACCCAGCAGTGCAGAGGAAGTCGGCCATGGCAACGGCGCCCAGCGTCTCCTACTCGATCACGGTCCGTCTGGAGGTGCCCGCCAGCGGAACGGCGGTCTCCCAGATCACCACGGCCGTGGAGTCCCACGGAGGCTCGGTGACCGGCCTCGACGTCACCGCGTCCGGCCACGAGAAGCTCCGCATCGACGTCACCATCGCCGCCACCTCCACCGCGCACGCCGACGAGATCGTCGAGCAGCTGCGCGGCATCGAGGGCGTCACCCTCGGCAAGGTCTCCGACCGTACGTTCCTGATGCACCTCGGCGGCAAGATCGAGATGCAGTCCAAGCACCCCATCCGCAACCGTGACGACCTCTCGATGATCTACACCCCCGGTGTGGCCCGGGTCTGCATGGCGATCGCCGAGAACCCCGAGGACGCCCGCCGCCTCACCATCAAGCGCAACTCCGTTGCGGTCGTGACGGACGGCTCGGCCGTGCTGGGCCTCGGCAACATCGGCCCGAAGGCCGCGCTGCCGGTCATGGAGGGCAAGGCGGCCCTCTTCAAGCGGTTCGCCGGCATCGACGCCTGGCCGCTGTGCCTGGACACCCAGGACACCGACGCGATCGTCGAGATCGTCAAGGCCATCGCCCCCGGCTTCGCGGGCATCAACCTCGAGGACATCTCCGCCCCCCGCTGCTTCGAGATCGAGGCCCGGCTGCGCGAGGCCCTCGACATCCCGGTCTTCCACGACGACCAGCACGGCACCGCGATCGTCGTCCTCGCCTCCCTCACGAACGCCCTGCGTGTCGTGGGCAAGGGCATAGGGGACGTACGGGTCGTCATGTCCGGCGCCGGCGCCGCCGGCACGGCCATCCTCAAGCTGCTGCTCGCGGCCGGCGTGAAGAACGCGGTCGTCGCCGACATCCACGGCGTCGTCCACGCGGACCGCGCCGACCTCGTCGACGCGGCCCAGGACTCGGCGCTGCGCTGGATCGCCGACAACACCAACCCCGAGGGCCTCACCGGCACCCTGAAGGAGGCCGTGCGCGGCGCCGACGTCTTCATCGGCGTCTCCGCCCCGAACGTGCTCGACGGCACCGACGTGGCCGCGATGGCCGAGGACGCGATCGTGTTCGCGCTCGCGAACCCGGACCCCGAGGTGGACCCGACGATCGCCCGTCAGACGGCCGCCGTCGTGGCCACCGGCCGCTCCGACTTCCCCAACCAGATCAACAACGTGCTGGTCTTCCCGGGTGTCTTCCGCGGCCTGCTGGACGCGCAGTCCCGCACGGTCAACACCGAGATGATGCTCGCGGCCGCGAAGGCCCTCGCGGAGGTCGTGAGCGACGACGAGCTCAACCCGAACTACATCATCCCGAGCGTCTTCAACGACAAGGTCGCGGGCGCGGTGGCGGGTGCGGTGCGGGACGCCGCGAAGGCGGCGGGCGCGTCGGCCTCGTAGGCTCTGTCGCGTAAGGTGCGGGGGCTGTGCGGCTGTGAGGATCGCCACGGTGGCCCCCGCAACGGCGCGTCGCGGAACCTCGTGCCGATCGCGGCCCTCTAGGGTTGCGCCGAGCTAAGCGTCCTTCGTGTGGCACCCATGTGACACACATGGGTTGTCTCACGCCTCCGTGCGGGTGCCGGATTGGCTTTCCCGCCGCAGGTAGGGGCAGGATGCGTCTCTGGGCGCGAGCACAACGACTTCGCTGTGCCCCACATGCGGCTCCGCCGCGTGGCACGCCTCAACGGCAAGAAGAACACGGGAGTAACAACATGAACCGCAGTGAGCTGGTGGCCGCGCTGGCCGACCGCGCCGAGGTGACCCGCAAGGACGCCGACGCAGTGCTGGCCGCGTTCGCCGAGGTCGTCGGCGACATCGTCTCCAAGGGCGACGAGAAGGTCACCATCCCCGGCTTCCTGACCTTCGAGCGCACCCACCGTGCCGCTCGCACCGCGCGCAACCCGCAGACCGGCGACCCGATCCAGATCCCGGCCGGCTACAGCGTGAAGGTCTCCGCGGGCTCGAAGCTCAAGGAAGCGGCCAAGGGTAAGTAAGCGCTCCGCTGAGAACGCGGTGAGCAATGCGAGGGGGGCGGCACCCGGATTCCGGGTGCCGCCCCCCTCGTGGTTGCGGTCAAGGACGGCCTCAAACGCCGGCCGGGCTGGATTTTGCCGGCCTGGGCTGAGGGGTACTACCCGAGTGCCTTGCCCGGGAGTTCGACCTTTGCGCCCAGTTCCACGAGCTTCTCCATGAAGTTCTCGTAGCCGCGGTTGATGAGGTCGATGCCGTGGACACGGGAGGTGCCCTGGGCCGCGAGGGCGGCGATCAGGTACGAGAAGCCGCCGCGGAGGTCGGGGATGACCAGATCCGCGCCCTGGAGCTTGGTGGGGCCCGACACGACCGCGGAGTGCAGGAAGTTGCGCTGTCCGAAGCGGCAGTCGGAGCTGCCGAGGCACTCGCGGTAGAGCTGGATGTGCGCGCCCATCTGGTTGAGCGCCGAGGTGAAGCCCAGCCGGGACTCGTAGACCGTCTCGTGGACGATCGACAGGCCCGTGGCCTGTGTGAGGGCGACGACCAGCGGCTGCTGCCAGTCCGTCTGGAAACCGGGGTGCACGTCCGTTTCGAGGGCGATGGACTTCAACTGGCCGCCCGGGTGCCAGAAGCGGATGCCCTCGTCGTCGATCTCGAACGCGCCGCCCACCTTGCGGTAGGTGTTCAGGAACGTCATCATCGAGCGCTGCTGGGCGCCGCGGACGTAGATGTTGCCTTCCGTCGCCAGCGCCGCGCTCGCCCAGGAGGCGGCCTCCAGACGGTCCGACAGGGCCGCGTGGTTGTAACCGCCGAGCTTGTCCACACCGGTGACGCGGATCGTGCGGTCGGTGTCCATCGCGATGATGGCGCCCATCTTCTGCAGCACGCAGATGAGGTCCTCGATCTCCGGCTCCACGGCCGCGTTCGAGAGCTCGGTGACGCCCTCCGCCAGGACCGCCGTCAGCAGCACCTGCTCGGTCGCGCCGACGGACGGGTACGGCAGCCGGATCTTCGTGCCGCGCAGCCGCCGCGGCGCCTCCAGGTACTGCCCGTCCGCCCGCTTCTCGATCGTCGCGCCGAACTGCCGCAGCACCTCGAAGTGGAAGTCGATGGGCCGGCCGCCGATGTCGCAGCCGCCGAGGCCGGGGATGAAGGCGTGGCCGAGACGGTGCAGCAGCGGACCGCACAGCAGGATCGGGATCCGGCTCGAGCCCGCGTGGGCGTCGATGTCGGCGACGTTGGCGCTCTCGACGTAGGTCGGGTCGAGCACCAGCTCGCCCGGCTCCTCGCCCGGACGGACCGTCACCCCGTGCAGTTGCAGCAGGCCGCGTACGACCCGCACGTCTCGGATGTCCGGAACGTTGCGCAGTCGACTCGGCTCACTGCCCAGCAGGGCGGCGACCATGGCCTTGGGTACGAGGTTCTTCGCACCGCGGACACGGATCTCGCCCTCGAGCGGGGTTCCGCCGTGGACAAGCAGTACGTCGTCAGAGCCGTTGACGGTCATGTATCTCGCGTTCCATGGATGGTGGATTGGGTGGGGACAGCGGCCATCGGGTCGGGGCAAGGGGCCAGAGGAGACAGAGTAATCGCCGTCGACCCCTGTCCCGTAAGCCCAAGGACCACCCAGCAACGTCATAGCTGTGTCACAACACGAACGGTTTCCCGGCGGGCACATGGGGTCACCGTCACGGGCCCGTTTCGTTCGTGCGCCCGGACCGCGTCCGTGCGCCCGACCTGCCCCTGCTCCCGGAGCCCCGATTGCCTCCCCCATTCACGGGAAGATGCGGGATCATGTCTGGCATGACCGAGGTGTCCTCGCTCACAGGGCGGCTGCTCGTGGCAACGCCCGCCCTGGCGGACCCGAACTTCGACCGTGCGGTGGTGCTCCTTCTCGACCACGACGAGGAGGGCTCCCTAGGTGTCGTCCTCAACCGGCCCACCCCGGTGGGCGTGAGCGACATCCTGGAGGGCTGGGCGGACCTCACCGGTGAGCCCGGCGTCGTCTTCCAGGGCGGCCCGGTGTCCCTCGACTCCGCCCTCGGGGTCGCCGTCATTCCGGGCGGCACGGGCGTCGACGGCGCTCCGCTCGGCTGGCGCCGGGTGCACGGCGCCATCGGGCTCGTCGACCTGGAGGCCCCGCCGGAACTCCTCGCCTCGGCCCTCGGCTCCCTGCGGATCTTCGCCGGGTACGCCGGCTGGGGGCCCGGCCAGCTGGAGGACGAGCTGGTGGAGGGCGCCTGGTACGTCGTGGAGTCCGAGCCGGGCGACGTCTCCTCGCCGTCCCCGGAGAGACTCTGGCGGGAGGTGCTGCGCCGCCAGCGCAGCGAGCTGGCGATGGTGGCGACATATCCGGACGACGCCTCGCTCAACTGACGCACGTGTGATGCGCGTGAGCTTCGCTGCTCGGCTTCAGTACCCTTGGCGGTATGAGCACTCTTGAGCCCGAGCGCGGGACTGGTACGGGGACCCTCGTAGAGCCGACGCCGCAGGTGTCGCACGGCGACGGGGACCATGAGCGCTACGCCCACTACGTCCAGAAGGACAAGATCATGGCGAGCGCCCTCGACGGGACGCCCGTCGTGGCGCTGTGCGGCAAGGTCTGGGTGCCCGGCCGCGACCCGAAGAAGTACCCCGTGTGCCCCATGTGCAAGGAGATCTTCGAGTCCATGGCCGGCGGCGGCGACGACAAGGGCAAGGGCGGCGACAAGAAGTAGTCGGCCTGAAGCAGTCGGCTCACCTCGGCTGCCACGGCTGCCTCGGCTTACCTTTCCGAAGGCCCTCGGGGCGCGTTTCGGCGCGCTTCGGGGGCCTTTGGCGTGTTTGGTGGGGCGCTTGCCGTTGCACGGGATGCGTCAAGTGGTCACAGAGTGGTTGAGACCTCTTGTCGACGTGTTCATGTAGTCCCTAGATTCCGGTGTGTTGTGCAGAGCAAAACAGCCATTGCATATGTTGCAACGCTCGGAGGATCGCTCCATGAAGCTCCCCACCAGACTGGCCGTGCTCGCGGCCGCCGCCCTGGTCGCCACCGCATGTGCCCCCCAGACGTCCGACAACTCCTCTTCCGACACCGACGCGAAGACGGGCACCCTGCGTGTCTGGCTCTTCCAGGAGGTCGGCAACAAGCCGAAGGAACAGGTCGTCGACTCCGTCGTCACCGCCTTCGAGAAGGCCCACAAGGGCACGAAGGTCGCCGTCGAGTACATCCCGATCGACACCCGCGCCCAGCGCGTCAAGGCTGCCTTCAACGACCCGAAGTCGGCCCCCGACGTCATGGAGTACGGCAACACCGACACGGCCGGATACGTCCATGACGGCGGACTCCTCGACGTCACGAAGGACTTCGGCGACTGGAGCGAGACCAAGGACACCGACCCCACCGCCAAACAGTCCGTCACCGTCGACGGCAAGCTCTACGGCGCCCCCTTCTACGTCGGCGTCCGCGCCCTCTACTACCGCACGGACGTCTTCGAGGAACTCGGTCTGACGGTCCCGAAGACCATGGCCGAGCTGGCGACGACCGCCCGCAGGATCCGCGCCGCCAAGCCCGACCTGTACGGACTGGTCGTCGGCGGGGCCTACACCTACGGCGCGATGCCCTTCGTCTGGGCCAACGGCGGCGAGCTCGCCAACGGCAAGAGCGGCTCGTACGCCTCCGCCATCGACAGCGCGGCCGCCCAGAAGGGCATCACCGCGTACACCTCGCTCTTCTCCGACGACAACTGCCCCGCCGCCAAGTGCGCGGGCATGGGCGGCAACGACAGCGTCACCGCGTTCGCGGCCGGCAAGGCGGGCATGGTCATCGGCGGCGACTTCAGCCACACGGCCGTGGAGGCGGGCGCGGTGAAGGGCAAGTACGCCGTCGTGCCGCTGCCGGGTGTGACGTCCGGCTCGATCGCTCCGGCGTTCGCGGGCGGCAACAACATCGGCGTGCTGAAGAGCACGACCCACCGCACGCTCGCCGTCCAGCTGATGGAGGCCCTCGCCGGCAAGAAGACGCAGGCCTCGCTGTTCGACGCGATGGGCTTCCTGCCCACCTTCACGGACGTCCGGGACGCCGCCGCCGCGAAGGAGCCGTTCGTGAAGCCGTTCGTGCAGACGCTGGCCGCCGGCACCAAGTTCGTGCCCGCGTCGCCCGCTTGGTCGCAGATCGACTCCCAGCTGGTCGTGCCGACCATGTTCCAGGAGGTCATCAGCGGCAAGAAGGACGTGGCGGGGGCTTCGACGGAGGCGGCGAAGAAGATGGACGCGGCGTTCGGCTCCATCGGGTGACGCCTCTTGACTCGGGGCTTGCGGCGCGTGGGCGACTGCGGGCCGGCCGTGGCTGGTCGCGCCCACGCGGCGGTAGCCGCAAATTCAGTACAGCCCCGCGCCCCTTGGCAGGCTCCAGCACTCCTTGGCTCTATCTGGCCCCCGCTCTTGTCGTCCTTGCCGCGCTTCTCGCCTATCCCGTCTATCAGCTCGGGCTGATCTCCCTCTTCCGTTACACCCAGGCGCAGGTCAGCGGTGGGCAGCCGACCGTGTTCCGGGGGTTCGGGAACTACGCCGACGTGTTCTCGGACGATCAGTTCTGGCAGGTGCTTCTCTCGACGGTCGGGTTCGCGGCCGCCTGCGTCGTCTCCACGCTCGCCGTCGGCTGCGCGCTCGCCGTGCTGCTCACGCGCGTGCGTGCCGTGCCCCGGCTCGCGCTGATGCTGGCCGCGCTGGGCGCCTGGGCGACGCCGGCGGTCACCGGCTCCACGGTGTGGCTGCTGCTGTTCGACCCCGACTTCGGCCCGGTCAACCGGCTGTTGGGGCTCGGTGACCACTCCTGGACGTACGGTCGCTACAGCGCCTTCCTCCTGGTGCTCCTCGAAGTGGTGTGGTGCTCCTTTCCGTTCGTGATGGTCACGGTCTACGCCGGGATCCGCGCCGTCCCGTCGGAGGTGCTGGAGGCCGCCGAGCTGGACGGCGCCTCGCAGTGGCGGGTCTGGCGGTCCGTGCTGGCCCCGATGCTCCGGCCGATCCTCGTGGTCGTCACCATCCAGTCGGTCATCTGGGACTTCAAGGTCTTCACCCAGATCTATGTGATGACGAACGGCGGCGGCATCGCCGGGCAGAACCTCGTCCTGAACGTCTACGCCTACCAACAGGCCTTCGCGTCCTCGCAGTACGGCCTCGGCGCGGCGATCGGCGTCGTGATGCTGCTGATCCTGCTCGCCGTCACCCTGATCTACCTGCGGCTGCTGCGGCGGCAGGGGGAGGAACTGTGACCCGTTCCCGGCGATGGCTCTCCGACGCGGCGGCGCTGCTCGTCGCCGTCGTGGTCGCCTTCCCGCTCTACTGGATGGTGCTGAGCGCCTTCAAACCGGCCGGGGAGATCGAGTCCAGCGAGCCCCGGCCATGGACCCTGACGCCCTCTCTGGATTCTTTCCGGCGCGTGTTCGGACAGCAGGAATTCGGTCGCTACTTCCTCAACAGCCTTGTCGTGGCGTGCGTGGTGGTGATCGTCTCCGGGGTGATCGCGTTTCTCGCCGCGACCGCCGTGACCCGATTCCGGTTCCGCTTCCGGACCACCTTGCTGATCATGTTCCTGGTGGCCCAGATGGTGCCCGTGGAGGCGCTGACGATCCCCTTGTTCTTCCTCATGCGGGACTTCGGCCAGTTGAACACCCTGGGGTCGCTGATCCTGCCGCACATCGCCTTCTCGCTGCCCTTCGCGATCTGGATGCTGAGGGGGTTCGTGAAAGCGGTTCCGGAGGCGCTGGAGGAGGCCGCGTACCTCGACGGGGCGAGCCGTACCCGCTTTCTGTGGCAGATCCTTTTTCCGCTCGTCCTGCCGGGGCTGGTGGCCACGAGCGTGTTTTCCTTCATCTCCGCGTGGAACGACTTCCTCTTCGCCAAGTCCTTCATCATCAGCGACACCTCGCAGTCGACGCTGCCGATGGCCCTGCTGGTCTTCTACAAGCCGGACGATCCCGACTGGGGCGGTGTGATGGCCGGCTCCACGGTGATGACGATTCCGGTGCTGGTGTTCTTCGTACTCGTACAGCGACGACTGGTCTCCGGGCTGGGCGGAGCGGTTAAGGACTGACGTGACTTCGACGACCGGACTGATTCCGGCGCCCGCGACACTGCGGGACCTGCCCTCCGTGGGCGGCTTCGTGCTCGACGAGACCACGGTGATCGACGCCGGGCCCGGCACGGAGGCGACCGCCAGCTGGCTGCGCGGCGCCCTCGGCGCGGCGACGGGCCTCGCGCTGCCACCGGGCGCGGGGGACGACGGCGAGACCGTCCGGCTGCGGATCCAGCCGGAGGACGCCGGCCACCTCGGCCCGGAGGGCTACAAGCTGTATGTCAACGGCGACGACATCACCCTGCACGGGGGCGGCCCCGCAGGGGTGTTCTGGGCCGCCCAGACGCTCCGTCAACTGCTCGGCCCCGACGCCTTCCGGCGTGCCCCCGTGGCCCCCGGCAGGCAGTGGCTCGTGCCCGGGACCTTCGTCGAGGACACGCCCCGTTTCGGCTGGCGCGGCCTCATGCTCGACGTGGCCCGGCACTTCATGCCCAAGGAAGGCGTTCTGCGCTACCTGGATCTGATGGCGGCGCACAAACTCAACGTCTTCCACTTCCATCTGACGGACGATCAGGGCTGGCGGATCGAGATCAAGAGGCACCCCCGGCTGACCGAGGTCGGTTCCTGGCGGGCGCGCACGAAATTCGGCCATCGCGCCTCACCGCTGTGGGACGAGAAGCCGCACGGTGGCTACTACACGCAGGACGACATCCGGGAGATCGTCGCCTACGCCGCCGAGCGGCATATCGCCGTCGTCCCCGAAATCGATCTGCCCGGCCACTCGCAGGCCGCGATCGCCGCGTACCCGGAACTCGGCAACACCGACGTCATCGACACCTCGGTCCTCTCCGTGTGGGACACCTGGGGGATCAATCCCAACGTACTCGCCCCCACCGACAACACCCTGCGCTTCTACGAGGGGGTCTTCGAGGAACTGCTGGAGCTGTTCCCCTCGGAGTTCATTCATGTCGGGGGTGACGAATGTCCCAAGGACCAGTGGCGGCAGTCGCCGACCGCGCAGGCGCGCATCAGGGAACTCGGACTCGCGGACGAGGACCAGCTGCAGTCCTGGTTCATCGGCCACTTCGACAAGTGGCTCTCCGCGCGCGGGCGCAGGCTCATCGGCTGGGACGAGATCCTGGAGGGCGGGCTCGCGGAGGGCGCGGCCGTGTCGTCCTGGCGTGGGTACGCGGGCGGGATCGCCGCCGCGCGGGCCGGGCACGACGTCGTGATGTGCCCCGAGCAGCAGGTCTACCTGGACCACCGGCAGGCGCCCGGCGAGGACGAGCCCGTGCCGATCGGCTTCGTGCGCACCCTGGAGGACGTCTACCGGTTCGAGCCCGTTCCCGCGGAGTTGACGTCGGAGGAGGCGCGGCACGTGCTCGGCGCGCAGGCCAACCTGTGGACCGAGGTGATGGAGGACCCCGCGCGCGTGGACTACCAGGCCTTCCCGCGGCTCGCCGCCTTCGCCGAGGTCGCCTGGAGTTCCCTGCCGGCCGGGCGGGACCGGGACTTCGCCGACTTCGAGCGACGGATGGAGGCGCACTACGGGCGACTTGACGCGTCGGGCGTCGGCTACCGTCCGCCGGCCGGGCCCCGGCCGTGGCAGCGGCGGCCCGGTGTCCTCGGGCGTCCGATCGACGGTCCGCCCCCGAACCGGTGATACCGCGCGTCACGGAAAAACCCCGGCAGGATCACCGAAGAGTGGCAATTCACGCGCACCGGTGATGCCGTGCGAAAACGGACCATCTCCACGGTGAGGTGGGCGAATGCCTCCTAGCGGACCCCCGCGTTCGGGTGTTGCGAAGATGTGCCAGAGTTGCCACGTCCGCCCTGTCAGCACGTACCGTACGGCAACACAGGTGGGACCAGGTGGGGCAGCGGGAAGGGGCAGCCGGTTTTGAGCACGCACGCACCGCAGGCGGCGCAGGCCGTCACGCTGCCCACGTCGCTGGACGAGGCCGTGGCGGCGCTCGCGGCCATGCCCGCAGCCGTGCCGGTGGCCGGCGGCACGGACCTGATGGCCGCCGTCAACTCCGGGCAGCTCAGGCCCGCCGGGCTGGTCGGCCTCGGCCGGATCAGCGAGATCCGCGGCTGGCAGTACCAGGACGGCCACGCGCTGCTCGGCGCCGGACTCACCCACGCGCGCATGGGCCGCCCCGACTTCGCCGCGCTCATCCCGGCGCTCGCCGCCGCCGCGCGCGCCGCGGGCCCGCCGCAGATCCGCAACGCGGGCACCCTGGGCGGCAACATCGCCTCGGCGGCTCCCACGGGCGACGCGCTGCCCGTGCTGGCCGCGCTGGAGGCCACCCTGATCATCGCGGGCCAGGGCGGAGCCCGCCGGGAGATCCCGGTGTCGCACCTGCTGGCCGGCATGGAGATGCTGCGCGGCGGCGAACTCATCGGGTACGTGCGCGTGCCGCTGCTGCACGCCCCGCAGGTCTTCCTGAAGGCCACCGGCCGCACCGGACCGGGCCGTGCGGTGGCCTCCGTGGCGCTGGTCCTCGACCCCGCCCGGCGCGGCGTGAGATGCGCCGTCGGAGCCATAGCGCCGATGCCGCTGCGGCCCCTGGAGGCCGAGCAGTGGGTCGCCCGGCTGATCGACTGGGACAACAACCGCACGATCGTCCCGGAGGCGCTGACCGCCTTCGGGGAGTACGTCGCAGCCGCCTGCATCCCCGACCCGGTGCCGGGCGTGGACGGCTCCGTACCGGAACTTCCGCCTGCCGTACTGCACCTGCGGCGCACCGTCGCCGCGCTGGCCCGACGAGCACTGGGGAGGGCGCTGTCGTGACCGACGACCAGCACGGACCCGGACACGGACAGGACACCGGGCAGGAGCAGGGCGCTCCGCAGGGCGGCGGCCGCTGGGACCCGCTGCCCCAAGGGGACTACGACGACGGCGCGACCGCCTTCGTGAAGCTCCCCGAAGGCGGCATCGACGCCCTGCTGGCCGCCCGCGGCGCCGACCCGCTCGCCGCGCCGGGCCACGGGTACGTGCCGCCGCAGATAGCGGTCGCGCCCCCGACGGACGACGCCACGACCTGGGCGGCCCCGCCCGGCGGCACCGACTGGCCCGCCCCGCAGGGCACCCCGCAGACGGTGGGCGACGACCGGTTCTCGTACCACCCGGGCTCGACCGGCCAGTGGTCCTTCGACGACAACTCGGCGGTCCAGGGCGCACCGCAGCCCGCCCCCGGCCACGATGTGACCGGCCAGTGGTCGATCCCCGTCGCGGGCGGCGACCTTCCGGACGAATCGGGCGAGTTCACCACATCGGCCCTGGTCGAACAGTGGGGCGGCACGCCCCCGGCCACCCTGCCCGGCGGCGCGCCCGCGCCCTGGGCCACGGGCACGACCGACACGACCGGCACGGCGAACCAGGCATGGGGCCGGCCCACGGACCAGACCGACATGGCGGCGCGACCGGCGACGGACACGCCCCCGTACGGACTCGCGCCCCAGCACACGCCCGCGCACGGGACGGGCTACGCGCCGGAGCACGACACGCCGGCCGCCGACCACGACCGGCGCCACCCCGCGCCCGACTACACCGGCCACCCCGAGCACCACGCCCACCCCGGCGAGACGTTCGCCCCGGACGGCCCGGCCGCCCCGGAGGTCTCCGCCGAGGCGTACACGGTGTCCCCGAACAGCCCCGCGGAGGCCGCTCGGCGGGCCGCTGGGGCCGACGGGGCGACCGAGGGGCCCGGAGGCCCGGAGCGCGCCCACGAGGCCGCCCACGGCCCCGCTGGGCCGCCCGCCGAACCCGCCGCCGCGCACGGAGACCTCCGAGACCCGGCGGACACGCCCGACGACGAGCCGTCCGAAGGCGGGACGGCGCCCGAGGCGGACGCGGAGGCGGATCAGGCGGACGCCCCCGAGACCGCCGACACGCCCGGCGACGCCCCGTCGCCGTTCCACGAGGAACACCCCCTCGCGGCCTACGTGCTGCGCGTCAACGGCTCCGACCGCCCCGTCACCGACGCCTGGATCGGCGAGTCGCTGCTCTACGTCCTGCGCGAGCGCCTCGGCCTCGCCGGCGCCAAGGACGGCTGCTCACAGGGCGAGTGCGGAGCCTGCAACGTCCAGGTCGACGGCCGGCTCGTCGCCTCCTGCCTGGTCCCGGCCGTCACCACCGCCGGCAGCGAGATCCGCACCGTCGAGGGCCTGGCCGTCGACGGCCGGCCCTCGGACGTGCAGCGGGCCCTCGCCAAGTGCGGGGCCGTGCAGTGCGGGTTCTGCGTGCCCGGCATGGCGATGACCGTGCACGACCTGCTCGAGGGCAACCCGGCGCCGACCGAGCTGGAGACCCGCCAGGCCCTGTGCGGCAACCTGTGTCGCTGCTCCGGCTACCGGGGCGTCCTGCGGGCCGTCAAGGACGTCGTCGCCGAACGCGAGGCGCACGCCGAGGCCGAGTCGAACGGGGACGAGGCCCGCATTCCCCACCAGGCCGGACCGGGTGCGGGCGGCGTCCACGCGTCGGCGTTCGAGAACCCGGCACAGCCCCACCCGCATGACCCGGCATACGGCCAGGGCCAGGGCCAGGACGGAGGCCAGGCGTGAGCAACGAAGCAGCCACCGCGACGACCCCCGCGGAGGCGGCCCCCGCCTCCGAGTCGATCCCGCACGGCCTCGGCGCGTCCCTGCAGCCCGC
This sequence comes from Streptomyces sp. NPDC006872, assembly GCF_040635845.1. NCBI lineage: Bacteria > Bacillati > Actinomycetota > Actinomycetes > Kitasatosporales > Streptomycetaceae > Streptomyces > Streptomyces sp. NPDC006872. The sequence continues at coordinate 379,797 of NZ_JBEYIL010000009.1, read as the reverse complement.
CGACGCGCGCGCCAAGACGGAGGGCACCTTCCCCTACGCGGCCGACCTGTGGGCCGAGGGCCTGCTGTGGGCGGCCGTGCTGCGCTCACCGCACCCGCACGCGCGCATCGTGTCCATCGACACGTCCCACGCGCGTGAGATGCCCGGCGTGCAGGCCGTCATCACCCACGAGGACGTCCCCGGGCGCGCGTTGCACGGTCGCGGCAAGGCCGACCGGCCGGTGTTCGCCTCCGAGGTCGTACGCCACCACGGCGAGCCCATCGCCGCCGTCGCCGCCGACCACCCGGACACCGCGCGGATGGCCGCCGCGGCCGTCATCGTCGAGTACGAGGTGCTCGACCCGGTGATCGACCCAGAGCAGGCCTTCGAAGCGGAGCCCCTGCACCCCGACGGCAACCTGATCCGGCACATCCCGCTGCACCACGGCGACCCGGCCGCGGCCGGCGAGATCATCGTCGAGGGCCAGTACCGGATCGGCCGAGCCGACCCCGCCCCGATCGGCGCCGAGGCCGGCCTCGCCGTGCCCCGTCCCGACGGCGGCGTGGAGCTCTACCTGGCCTCCACCGACCCGCACACCGACCGGGACACGGCCGCCGCCTGCTACGGCCTCGAACCCGAACGAGTGAAGATCGTCGTCACCGGAGTGCCCGGCGCCACCGCCGACCGCGAGGACCAGGGTTTCCAGCTCCCGCTCGGCCTGCTCGCCCTGAAGACCGGCTGCCCGGTGAAACTGACGGCCACGCGCGAGGAGTCGTTCCTCGGCCACGCCCACCGGCATCCCACCCTGCTGCGCTACCGCCACCACGCGGACGCCGAGGGCCGACTGGTGAAGGTCGAGGCGCAGATCCTGCTGGACGCGGGCGCCTACGCCGACACCTCCGCCGAGGCCCTGGCCGCCGCCGTCTCCTTCGCCTGCGGCCCCTATGTCGTCCCGAACGCCTTCATCGAGGGCTGGGCGGTCCGTACGAACAACCCGCCGTCGGGCCATGTGCGCGGCGAGGGCGCGATGCAGGTGTGCGCCGCCTACGAGGCGCAGATGGACAAGCTGGCGAAGAAGCTCGGCGTCGACCCGGCGGAGCTGCGGCTGCGCAACGTCATGGCCACCGGCGACGTCCTGCCGACCGGCCAGACCGTGACCTGCCCGGCCCCCGTCGCCGAACTCCTCCAGGCCGTCCAGGAGTTCCCGCTCCCGGCACTGCCCAAGGACACGCCCGAGGACGACTGGCTGCTGCCCGGCGGCCCCGAGGGCGCGGGCGAACCGGGCGCGGTGCGCCGGGGCGTGGGCTACGGCCTCGGCATGGTGCACATGCTGGGCGCGGAGGGCGCGGACGAGGTCTCCACGGCGACCGTCAAGGTCCAGGACGGCATCGCCACGGTCCTGTGCGCGGCGGTCGAGACGGGGCAGGGCTTCACGACGCTCGCCCGCCAGATCGTCCAGGAGACGCTCGGCGTCGACGAGGTGCACGTGGCGCCCGTGGACACCGACCAGCCCCCCGCGGGCCCCGGCTGCCGCGGCCGCCACACCTGGGTCTCCGGCGGCGCGGTGGAACGTGCGGCGAAGATGGTCCGCACCCAGCTCCTGCAGCCCCTGGCGCACAAGTTCGGCATGTCCACGGAGCTGCTCCAGATCACCGACGGCAAGATCACCTCGTACGACGGCGTCCTGTCGACGACCGTCACGGAGGAGATGCACGGCAAGGAGCTGTGGGCGACGGCACAGTGCCGCCCGCACCCGACCGAGCCACTGGACGCGGCCGGCCAGGGCGACGCCTTCGTCGGCCTCGCGTTCTGCGCGATCCGCGCGGTCGTCGACGTCGACATCGAGCTCGGCTCGGTACGCGTCGTGGAACTCGCCGTCGCCCAGGACGTCGGCCGGATCCTCAACCCCGCGCAGCTCACCGCCCGCATCGAGGCGGGCGTGACACAGGGCGTCGGCATCGCCCTCACCGAGAACCTCCGCACCCCGAGAGGCCTGATCCGCCACCCCGACCTCACCGGCTACGCGCTGCCCACGGCCCTGGACGCCCCGGACATCCAGATCGTCAAACTGGTCGAGGAGCGGGACGTCGTCGCGCCGTTCGGGGCGAAGGCCGCCAGCGCGGTCCCGGTGGTGACCTCGCCGGCGGCGATCGCCTCCGCCGTACGGGCCGCGACGGGCCGCCCGGTGAACCGGCTGCCGATAAGGCCCCAGGCCGCGGTGGTGACGGACCGGTGAGCGAGCGGGATCCGGCTCCGGTTCCGGCGGCGTCGGATCCGGCCGCCCGGCAGTACGAGCCCCCGCCGAGCGTGGGCAAGTTGCTGGGCTGGATCCTGCTGTTCGTGGTGGCGGCGGTGGTCGTGGTACTCGGCGGCGTCTACCTGACCTGAGACGTCATCTGAGACCTCACCTGAGTCGTTGCCTGAGTCGCCGAGGGAACGCGTGAGGGTGTTCTGACGTCTGTCAGTGTGTGGGACCGGCGTCCGGCGTCCCGTGTGCTGGGTGTTGTCGCTGGTCGGGGCCGTTGTCAGTGGTGCCGCGTAGGCTGCGGAGCAGTGGGACGGCGCACGCAACTTTCCGCACGGGGGACCCGATGAGCACGACCAGGACCACCACCGCCACGACCAGGACCACCATCGCCAGGACGACGACGGCCACCGCCATGACGACGATCACCTTCACCGAGGACGAGCTGAACCCGTACATCACGCACGCGCCGACGCGCCGCTGGCTGACCGGCCCCGGCCTGCCGGCCCTGCCCGGCGACGGCGCTCTGATGACGTTCGAGGCACTGCGCACGGACGGGCTGCGCACGGTCGCGGACTCCACGGGCGACCCCGAAGGCCTCCTGGCGGCCGAGCTGCGCGACCGGCTGGTCATAGGCGGAATCCTGGGCGCCGACGGCCGGGAGACGGAGTCGGTCCTGCTCGACGGGATGACGGGCGAGATCTCGACGACGTACTTCCTGCACGACCGCCCCGGCCTGATGGACACCCGCCCGCTCGCCCCCTCCCTGGAGAAGCTGGTCCGCTACGCGACCGCGGTGGACGAACTGGCGGCCCTGCGCGGCCAGTTCGCCTCCTACGCGGGCCGCCTCGGACCGAAGGCGGTGGCGGAGGCGACCCGTCAGCTGCTCGCCGTCTTCGAGGAGGCTGCGGAGGCCGCGGAGAGCGCGGAGACCGCGGCGGCGGACCGGGAGGGCGACTCGGGCCTCTTCTGGAAGCTGGCCGCGGTGATCCGCCCGCTGGCGCTGGTGGCCGGCCCGGGCACGGCCTCCGGCCTGGCGCTGGACCTCCCGGTCCGCCTGCTGGACGAGGAGTTCGGCTCCGGCGAGATCGTCCGCTTCGAGGACGTGGACTTCCCCAACGCGCTCACGCACGCCCCGACCCGCCGCTTCCTGCGCGAGACGGGCCTGCCGGAGGAGGTCGTCTGGTTCTCGCTGGAGACCGACATGCCGCTGCAGACCCTCGCCGAGTACTGCGAGGACGACCGCGGCGGCGTCCTCACCGAGCAGCGGCTCCCGGCGAACGCCGACCGCCTGATCCGCCTCGGCCACCTCCTGGAGGACACCAGCCTGGTCGTCGACGGCGCCACGGGCGCGGTGCTGAGCTGGAGCGAACCGGACCTCGGTCTGCGCCCGCTCAACGCCGACATCTCCACCCTGGCGTTCACCCTCTGGCTGATACGCCGCGAGCGGGCGCTGGACGCGGTGCACGAGCTGACCGAGGCCTACGACCAGCTCGCCGAGACGATGTCCCGCACCCTGGCCGCGGTCGACCCGGTCGCCTGCGACCCGACCCCGAACAACCCCGCGGACGACGGCTGGCGCTACTGGCCGGGGATGTTCGAGGACGAGGCGGGCGGCGGGCTGTATGCCTAGCGGCGCCTGGAGATGCGCCCCGAAGGGGCGCGGGGAACTGCGCGACCAGCCACGATGGCGCCGCAGCAAAACGACGGCACATCGCGGCACATCCAGCGGAGCGCCTAGCGGCACCGGCTGACGTCGATCCGTACGATCTGCGGGTCGTGGTCGCTGGCCTGGTCGGCGAACTCGGCGTTGATGTGCACCACGTCGTAGTCGAAGTGCGTGACCGCCGGGCTGGTCAGGATGTGGTCCAGGGTCTGCGAGTTGCCGTCGTAGACGTAGGTGTAGCGCTGGTCGGCCGGCAGGGTGGTGATCAGCGGCTTGAGGACCTTGCCGTCCGTCAGCGTGCTGACGGTCCCCGAGAACTCGTAGTCGTTGAGGTCCCCGAGCACCACGGTCTTGGCGTTCTTGTCCGCCGCGAGCAGGGACTTGACGAACGCGTTCACCTCGGCGGCCTGCGCCTGACGCTGTGTCTCGGAGCTGCGGGCCGGCGGCTGGTAGCGGGAGTGCAGCGGCTGGTCGCCGCCCTTGGAGGTGAAGTGGTTGGCGATGACGAACACGGTCTCGCCGTGGAAGACGAACTCGCCCACCAGCGGCTTGCGGCTGCTGCCCCAGGCGTCGCTGGTCGGGTCGATGCGCCCGGGGGAGTAGGTGAGACGGGCGCCCTTGCGGGTCTTCACCACGCCGGTGGCGGTGGTGGCGTCGCCACCGGCCCGGTCGGTGAACGAGACCCGCTTGGGGTTGAACAGGAACACCTGACGGATGTTGCCGCCGGGCTCGCCGCCGTCCTGGTTGTTCGTCGGGGCGATGTAACGCCACTGGTACCGGGGGCCGCCGGCCGCGCGGATGGCGTCCGTGAACCGCTTCAGCGTGGCCTCGGAGGTGACGGTGCCGTCGTTCGTCGCGCCGTTGTCGTCCTGGATCTCCTCCAGGGCGACGACGTCGGGGGAGTTGAGGTTGACGGCGATGCCCTGGGCGAGCCGGTCGATCTTCTCCTGGTCGTCCAGCGCGTCCAGGTTCTCCACGTTGTACGTGGCGACCGCGAGCTCGTCGCCCCTCTGACGGCGGGTCACCTCCGGCTTCAGCCCGTTGTCGACCAGGGTGCCCAGCTGCGTGGCCTGGACGTTGTAGCCGCCGTAGGTGGAGTAGTCGAGCGGCCCGGTGGTGCTGCCGGCCAGCTCGTCGCCGACGTCGGCGACCGGGAAGGCGGCGGCGGTGTCGAGCGACATCACCTTCAGCCGACCGGTGTTGGGCTGGTCGTAGGAGGAGTACAGCGTGCCGCCGTGGGGCGTGGCGCTCTCTTCCGGCTTGACGGTCACCCACAGCTCGCCGTACTCGTTGCTCGCGCCGACGACACGGGCGTCCGAGAACGAGACGCGCATGCCCTCGGCGGCCTCGAAGAAGTCCTGGGCGTAGACGGCGGGTTCGAGCGGGAGCGACTCGATGCTCGCGCCGCCGGCGGTGGGAATGTAGGCGTCCGGAACGCTGCTCGCGTCGGCGGTGACGGCGGCGGGCAGGGCGTTCCCGCTGCTCAGCACGGTCGCCGTCGGCGCGGTGAGCTCGGTGAGGGACTGGCTGGTGCTGCTCGGGTAGTACTCGGCGATCTTGCCGCTGACCAGCACGGAGTCCCCGACGGCCACGGTCGGCGCGGCGGACCCGGTGTACACGAAGACGCCTTCGCTGGTCCTGGGGTCGGCGTCGGCCGCCGGATCCTGGATCCAGTACCCCTTGGACCCGGAGGTCCGCACCCCGGTGACGATCCCCGGCACCCGGGTGACGGTCTGCCCGGCGAGCGGGGAGAGCCGGGTGGCGCCCTGGATGTCATGGACGCGGACGGTACCGGGGGTCGTCGAATCGTCCCCGTCCCCATCTCCGTCCCCGCTGCCCGAATCCGGGGTCTGCCCGGCGGAGTTGACGGGGGACGGCGTCCCGGACGCGAGATCGACGGCGTTGTCGTCGGTGTCGGCGAGGGCGGCAGCGCGGCTGACGGAGGCGGTGTTGGAAGCCCCGGTGACCGGCCCGCTGCCCTCCCGCACGACGGCGCTGCCGTATCCGACCAGGTCGACGATCCGGCTGTCGGCGGCGCAGTCGGCGGCGGTCTTGCAGGTCAGGGCGGAGGTGCCGGAGACGAGCGCGATGGTGCCGGTGGTGGCGCTCATGGCGATGGACCCGGTGGCGTCGAGGGCGGGCAGGGCGACGGTCCCCCCGGATCCGACGCCCTCGCCGACGAGGAACCGCCCGCCGGGCGCGACGCTGCCGCTGAGCGCGGTGACCTGCCAGGTCGAGGAGGAGGACGGCGAGCCGGGCAGGTACTGCACGCTGAACCCGGCCAGGTCGTAGGCCGCCGTGCCCGCGTTGCCGAGCTCGACGAAGTCCCGGGTCAGGGTCGCCCCCGAGTTCCCGCCGCCGCCGTACACCTCGGAGATCACCGCGGAGGCGGACGGCGTCGCGTAGGCCGCGGGCAGCGAGGTGATGGCGAACGCGCTCGCCACACCCACGGATATGAGCGCGTAGGCGGTACGGCGGGGTCTGTTACCTACAGATCTGGACACGCTGGCGATCTCCTCGTACGTCGTCGGGTACGGCCGATGGTGGTGTGGGGGAGTCGGCTCAAGTTACGCGCGTAGAGAGGGGATCGCCAAGAGGTCGTAGGTTAAATCCGGGGAACGGGAAGGTGAGTTGAGCCGGGCGTGTCGGACTCGCGGCCGGAGCGGAGCGGAGCCGGAGCCGAGCCGGAGTCAGCTGGGAACGATCGGGGTGCCGTCGTTGCCGGATGGGTCCAACCGGCTCGGCTGAGGGTGGCTCAGGTCGACCCGGTCCACCGCGAACGGGATGGCGAAGAACAGACCGAGCACGGCCGGGAACCCGATCCACCAGGGAGCGTCGACCCGGTAGAGCCCGATTCCGGCCGCGACACAGGCGACCATCCCGAGGACGGCGACGGCGGTCGCGAGCCCTGCACCGTGGTCTTGCCGGAAACAGTGTGAGCACCAGCGCGACGAGCAACTGCCCACGAGGCGCGGCAGCTTCATCCCGCCGACCCTCTGGTACTTGACGTGCGGGCGCTTCAGCCCGAAGCGCGAGAAATGCACGAGGCGTCGGCGGCGGCGCAGGCACCAGCGTTTGTCACAAGGAGAGCTGCCGAAGACGATCTCGCCCCCGGCGGCCCGCACCACCTGTTGGTGCGTATGTTCCGGGCGTGTCGTGCCTGCCGTGCGTGTCGTGCCTGCCGGGGCGGCGGCAGCGGCAGCGGTGTTGACGGTGGTTGCCGGACTCGGACTGCTGAGCACGGCGACGGGCTCGCGCTCCTCCTGGTGCGGCCGCCGGCGCGCGTCGTCGCGTTCGGCGGCGTACTGGTCGGCGCGGGCGCGTTCGGCCGCCGCCTGCTGGTCGGCGCGCTGTCCGGCGGCTTCGGCGGCCTCACGGCGTCGGCGTTCGGCACGGTGGTCGGCCTCGGAGGCGGCGGCGGAGGCATAGGCGGCGTCGCGCTGTTCCTGCAGCCGCGCGTTGGCGGCCAGCGTGTCGACGTGGCGCTGCTGGAAGTCGGCGAGTTGGCCTTCGAGTGCGGCGAGCCGGTCGGCGTAGGCGGCGAGTCGGACCCCGTGCGACTGGAGGTCGGCGAGTTGGCGCTCGACGGCGATAAGCCGGTCGGCGTAGGCGTCGACCTGGGTCGCGTAGTGCCGGAGGTCGGCGAGGTCGGCGTTCGCGTGCGGGGCGGGCCTGCGTTCGAGTGCGGCGAGTCGCTCGGCGTGGGTGGCGAGTCGGTCGGCGTGCCCCTGGAGGTCGGCGAGGGCCGACTCGAGCTCCGGCAGCGAACCCCCTCGCGGCTCGGCGCCGGCAGCCGTGTGGTGGATGTGCAGCTCACCGATGTTCGTGACCCGACTGTCCGGGGCGCACGCGGAGTTCTCGACGCTGCCGCCGACCCCGATGGCGTCGGGGCCCACGTGCAGACGGCGGGGGCCGTCGGCAGGGGAGGCGGGGGAGGCGGGGACGGGGTCGGTCTCGGCGGGGCGTTTTCTGCGGGGCCAGGGCTGCGCGGTCATCGGCGGCTGTCGTCCCCGAAGGCGTTGTCGACGATGTCCCCGACGGCGGCCACCGAGTCCGGCCCGGCCCGAACCTCACCCCTGCCCGGCTGACCGGCGGGCCGCCGCCGGGGCGTGCGCGGCCCCGAAACCACGGCGCCGTGCCCGATCGCGTTCCCGATGAGGTCCCCGCCGGCCGCGACCCCACCGCGCTCGGCCCGCACGAGACGCTGGGAGCGGCCTACGTCGTCTGAAGCGCTGTTCAGAGCGAGCACGGAGATCACCACCCCGGCCAGCCCGACCACCGCGCCGACGACACTCGCCACCTGCCCCGCGGCATTCAGATCCCCCAGGACGGCGAGCGACACCAGCCCTGCCGACCCCACCCCCGCCACCCCCACGGCGGCCCACACGGCACCCCGGCTCGGCCCCACGATCCCCATCGACCCTCCCACCGCCCATTCCGAAGAAGCGCCCACAGAGTCCCACCGCGCAACTCCAACTGCGGGGAGAACAAAGAGACATCGCAAAAACCGGTCAGCGGACGCCTCACGCGATCACGTTCAAGCACTGAGCCGGACGGCCGAAAGGGCGGCACCCCATGCGGGGTGCCGCCCTTTCGTTCTGCCTGGTCAGGCCGGTCAGAGGCCGTGGCGGGAATTGAACCCACGTACCTCGCTTTGCAGGTTTGTCTGTGTTGGTCAGAGCGTGATCCCGACGAGTCCAGGGGCGTTCAATCCTGTACGGATGCTGCGCCGGTTGGGGTTGCGTGAACGGTCCCGGACCTTCGCGTACGGCGATGAATGAGACGGAAACTGAGACGGAGCCGAACTCACTGAGCTGCGGGAAGTCCCGTACGGGACGCGGAGGCAACCGGTACGTTGATGGAGGTCTCAGCAGTAGGGACCGCCGTGGGGGAGCCTTGAGACGAAAGTCAGGCTGAGTGAATAGTTCCACCGTAGCGACAGTGATCATCACGGTGTTCGGAGTTGTCACGCTTGTCTTGGTGAACCTTCGAGCGCTATTCGCTGAAGCGGGGCGCACCTTGCGTGCTTGGAAGTCCCTTCGTCGAGCATGGAACGAGACGGAGGAGTCCAAGAAACAATAGGTGACAGTGTGGCCCATCTCATAGGAGGTGGGCCATACGCATGACCAGGATGGCGAGGGCTGCTGACCGAGACGGAGTGGAGCGAGTTAAGCGGCGGGGTTGGCGGGAGCCCGGCCGACGGCAAGAAGGTGCGAGCTAGCGGCTAGTAGCTCTGGGTACGGTTCAGCCATCCGCGCGGCCGTCATGGCGGAGGCAATCAGGTCTTCCGTAGGCCCCTCGCCTGGCTGTTGTTCAACAGCTTTGACCAGCGACCACGCCGGGCCCTCGATGCCGAAGACCTCAACGTCGGTGAGCCCTGACTCTCTCAGCTCGTTGGCAAGTTCTTCCGCCCGGTGAAAGTACGCCAGGGTGAAGTGTGGGCCGTCGTGCACCGCTGTACGGAGAATCTTGGAGATCGCATCGTGCATGCGCTCGGTGTGCAGGTGGGCGTATGTGACGTGCTCGAAGAGCGAGGCGTAACGGTTGATCGCTGCGGCGGCCACGAGCCCGCCCGGCTTCACGACGCGTCGGGCCTCCGAGAGTGCCTTGCGACGGTCAGCAGCATCAGGAAGGTGATACAGCGGGCCGAGTAGCTGGACGACGTCGTAACTGCCGTCACCCGCGTCCAGCGCGCGAGCGTCTCCGAGTGACGCTGAGCAGATGGCTGATGCCTGTTCGACATGGCGAGCGACGGGGTCCACGAGAGAGACCGCATACCCGTCCTTGACCAGCCATTCGGCGTGCACCCCGGCCCCGCCGCCCACGTCCAGTACGCGCGCGGGCGCTGGCGGCAAGAAGCGCCGTAGCAATTCCTGGGTTCGTGCCAGCTCGAGGCGACCGTCTGCCGAGCGGTGCAGACGGCTGCTCTCATCCACGGTTTCGCTGTAAAAGCGCAGGACAGAGGGTGCCAATTCAGGATTCGACATAACGGCAGTATCCTGTGTACCGGTGGACCAGTCCAGCACCCTAGAGGGGAAGCCATGGCGCTACTGAAGTATGAGGAGATCGCGGAGTCGCTGCGCTCCCGAATCGCCGCTGGCGAGTTCGGCCCCGGCGAGACCCTGCCGTCTGGGCGCGACCTGGCCGAACAGTGGTCGGTGTCGCGCGCGACAACCGTCAAGGCCCTGGATGTGCTGCGGAACGACGGCGTTGTCATCGCCAAGCAGGGGACGGGCTTTGTTGTCACGGAGACGCCTGTTGCGCGGCCTGCGGGGGCGCGGCGAGCAGGTTCCGCCCGGATCGCCGGCGGCATGCCGTTCCTGCGTGTGGGTGAGCCTGACTGGGCAGAACCGCCCCCGCGTGTGGCGGCCGTGCTCGGCATGGATCCGGGCGTCTCTACGCTGCGACGCATTCGGATCCTCCAACTTCCCGACGGGAGTCCGCACAGCTACGCGGAAGCGTGGTTCCCGCCAGACATCGCAGAAGCCTCCCCGCGACTCGCCCAGACCGCACCGATCCCGGAGGGTACGACTCGGTACGTGCGGCGGCAGACTGGCCGTTTCCCCGCCGAGGGGGTGGACGTGACTACGGTCCGCTTGGCCAATGAGTCCGAAGCTCACCACCTTGGACTGTCTGAACCGACGGCAGTTGCCGTGATCCTGCACACCGCTTACGACCAAGAGGGTCGCCCGCTTGTGTGTGAGGAAGGGGTCACGCCCTACCCTCACTTCGAACAGGTGGAGACCTATGCGATGTAGGCCAGAGAGTCTCTTAGGGGAGCTGGACCGGTCCGCCGGTCCAGCTTTTTTGGTTCCCCTGCAACCTTCTTGAGCAGCGCAAATCGCCAACTCGCCACTCCGGATGCGAACTTGGGGGTTGACTGGACCGGTCCACCGGTCCAGTCTGTGGATGCGCCCGGAGGAAAGCCCCCGCAAGGGGGTGAGTGCGAAGTGAGCGCGCATTGATTGAGAACTCAACAGCGTGTTGTTTGACGGGGGTTGACCCCGTCTCCGTGACGGCCGGGTGACGACCGTCGGCCCCGGCATGCAGCCGTGAGGGCGCGGGATCGAATCTCGCCCGGGGTGCTGGGCCCGTCGCGACGAGCGGTAGTGGCCCTCAAGCCGGTGTGGCGGCACTCCCGGACAGGACAGCCCGCCGCCCGGTCTCCCTCCCGACGTAGCAAGAGGAGAGATCCACCATGCGTATGCGCAACTTCGTCGCCGGCCAGGAAGCGCACGGCGACACCGAGTTCGCGGAACTGGCGATCGGCGTCGACGTCGACCTGTTCCGGGGGCCGCTGGAGTCCGAGACGGACGACGAGCGCGCCGCCCGTGAGGACGCGGCCCGTGACATCCTCGCCGACCTGCGGGAGCAGGCGGAGGCCGGTGACGAGATCGCCGGTTGGGACGCCCTGTACGCCGACGCGCTCACCCGGACGGTGCCCTTCCTGCGTGCCGCTCGCGGCCACCGCGAGGGAGCGGGGGAAGCGGCATGAGCGAGACCCGCAAGCCCCTGACACGGGTTCAGGTCGGTGTCCTGACTGCTGCGTTCGTGCCGATGCTGGCCACGGGCGTGGTCGGAGGCATCGGCACGTACAGCAACATTGGGCACGCCTACGGCAAGGGCACCGCGCTCGGTGCGCTCGGTGCCGGCGAGGGCGCTACGGCCGTGCTCGCGCTGGTCCTGCTGGGCCTGACCATGCTGGGCCAGTCCTCACCCCGCGTCGTGCGGGCGGGACTGTGGGCGTTGCCGGCCGCCGCCGCTGTGATGGGCGCGATGGCCGCCCCGGACCCGGGCCGCACGGTCGTCTACGCGCTGACCCCGATGGGCATGTCCGTCTCGGCTGAGGGCATGGCGTTCCTCGCCCGCCGGATCGTGGTCCACACCGACGGCCGCGATGCGGAGAATGAGCGGCGTACCGCCGACATCGTGCAGGCCCTCGCCTATCACCGGGCGCGCGCCGCTCACCACCCGACCAGTCGGGTGCGGAAGCGTTCGGATCGGGCGTCGTGGCGTCTGGCCCGCAAGGTCGGGGTCGGGGACACGGCGTTGGGATCGAGGCTGCTGGACGTCCAGCGCGACCGGATCACCGGCGGTGCGGACGCTGCGCTCGCGTCGATGTTCGCCCCCGCCGTGCTCGACTCCACTCCGGTCATAAATGCTGAGGAATCGACTGTAAGTAGTCGAGAACGGTCTATGGCTGACCTGCCTGAATCGAGCACGCCCACGGTCGTGGTGACGCGGCTTTCGGTGCCCGATCCGGTGCCGGTCGACTTCGGCAAGAGCGGCACCAGCATGAAGCCGATGCCAGCTGTCGTCCCGGTGGTGAAGCCGGTGCCGATCGCCCCGGCATCGGCCCGGTCGCTGCCAGCCGCGTCGACCTCATCGCGTCGTGCGACGGGCCGTGTCCCGGTCGCCGCCAAGTCGACCCGTACCCGCCGCACCCCCGACCAACTCATGGCGGAGGCGCGGAAGGCGACGGCCGGCTGGACGGACGCGCAGATCACGGCTGAGGGCATCCGCCGGGCCCTGCGTACCTCGCCGGCGAACGCCCGGATGCTGCGTGACGCCCTGCTCGCCGAACGCGCCGCGACGGCGGTGACGCCGTGAGTACCCTCGCCGCGCTCTTACCTGCCCTGCCGCCCGCCCTCGGGTGGGCGGTGCACGCTTGGTGGCTGCACGCACGGCTGACGACCGCCCGCCGCGATCCGCTGACGGGGCTGTGGACGCGGGACGCGTTCACCCGGCGGGCCCGCCGCCTGCTGCGCGACCCCCGCGCCGTGGTCGTGCTCGCGGACGTCGACCGCTTCAAGCAGATCAACGACACCCACGGCCACGCGGCCGGTGACCTGCTGCTCGCTGCGGTCGCCGCGCGTCTCGCCCATGGCACCGCCCCGGGCGGGGTCGTGGGACGGCTGGGTGGGGATGAGTTCGCGGCCGTCGTCGTCGACCGCGACGGGACGATGGCCGACCGGCTGCACACCCTCGCCCGCGTCCTCGCCCGCCCGGTCGACACCAACCCGGACGTGCACACCACGGTGTCGCTGGGGTGGGTGCGGGCCGTCGACCACCCGGGCGAGGACCTGTCCGCGCTGCTGCGCCGCGCTGATGAGGCCATGTACGCGGCGAAGCGGTCCGGCCGCTCCGGGCCCCGGCGGGCCCGCCTCGGTCGTCTGCTCGGGTCGGTTGCCGGCCGCCGTCCCGGACGGCGCGGCGCGGCATGAGCACCCTGCCCGTCTTCCGGTGGCACCTCGCCCCGGACGGCTACGCCACCCGCCGCCAACTGAGGGCCCGCGACCTGCGCCCCGGAGGGCAGGACGTCGCCGCCCAGCTCGAACGACCGCGCCGCCGCCGGGGCCCGCTCGTCGCCTACCTCTACCGGGTCGACCTCGCCAAGCCGGTACGTCCCATGACCCCGGCCAGGTGGGCGGCGCTGGCCAAGGCCAACACCGCCCGCCGCACCTGCCCGCAGTGCCGGCGCGATGCCGGATACGTCATCCCGCCGTCGCTGGGCATGTGCGTTCCCTGCGCCTTCCCCGAACCCTCCGAATCCCCTGGGAGCCGTTGACCATGGGCAAGCCCGACACCCGACGCATCGACCGCGAGATTCAGAAGACGAACCGCAAGCTGGAGGCCGTCCGCCGGGGCGAGACGTGGCCCCTGACCAGTGCCGAGCGGCGCGCCGTGATCGGCGCGCTGGCCGGCGGCTCGTACCGGGTTCTGCGCGGCAGGAGCGCCGCCCGCCAGGAGAACCGGCTGGACTCCCTCGCCAGTTCCGTGGAGACCCGCCTGACCGCCGAACTGACCGCGCTGCACGTCGAGCGGCAGCGGATCGTGAACGAGGCCGCCGCCGCCAAGGCCGCCAAGAAGTCGTCGGGGTGGTGGTGAGCATGCCCGCGACGCCCACGCCTCCGGGCGAGTGCCCGCAGTGCTGGCAGCACGCCCACGATCGGCGCGTGCACCGCCGCCTCGGTCCCCGAGAGGACTGCCCGCAGTGCGTGGACCACATGATCAACGGCTGCCCCAACATCGTGCCCAAGAAGAAGTCGAGCTGGTGGTGACACCCACCCCCGCCACGTGAACCACCCGCCGGGACGGCCGCCCTCGCCGTCCCGGCCCCTCACCCTTCCCGCATGCCCTTACCCGCCCCCGCCATCGGGGTGTTGAGGAGACTTCCGCATGTCCGAGAACGTCGTTCACCTGCACAAAGACACCGACCCGCCCGCCGAACCGGCCACCGCCACCGTGACCACGCTGACCGTGGTCCCCGCCCCGGCACCGCCGGCACCGACCCCGCTGTGGGTGCGCTCCGGGCGCGCCGTCAAGCACGCGGTCACGCACGAGAACACGAAGACCGCCGCCCGCACGGTCGCCCGCCACAGCCTCTACGTGGTGGGCGGCGCTCGGATCGTGGCCCGGCGGACGTGGGACGGCAAGACGGCCGCCCGCTACGAGCGGTTCATGCGCGCGGCGGAAGCCGCGGGGAACATGGAGGCCGCAGCCGAGTGGGAGGAGCGCGGGCAGCACTTCCGCGACGCCCGGCACCGCCGCCGCATGGACCTGCTCCACTCCCCGCTGGACGCCGCCAAGGGCATGGCCGTGGGCACCGGGATGGGCATAGGCGCGCTGGTCGCCCTCGGGATCGTCATGGCCATCGCGAACAAGGACGTCAAGGACGTCGTCACCCCGATCCAGGCCGTCATCGAGTTCATCAACCTGCTGATCACCATCGTGCAGGTGGTGTGGGGGCCGGCCGTCACCCTGGGTCCGTTCCTCGCGCTGCTCGCGCTGTGGGCGGTCGGCAGCAAGCAGCAGGCCGCACCGCAGTGGGCTCTTCCCGCGACCGTCCGCAGCAGTGAGGGGGAGCCGATCACCCCGTCCATCGTGGTCAAGGCCCTGCGCGACCTGGGGGTGCCCGCGCTGCGCAAGGCGATCAAGGAGATGGGCGACGCCGGCGCGAGCATGCTCGGTCCGATCCGGATCGCCGGATGCGGGGTCGAGGTCGACGTCACGCTTCCATCCGGGGTGGCCACGAACGAGGTGCAGGGCAAGCGGCGCAAGCTCGCGGAGAACCTGACCCGGCATGAGCACGAGGTGTTCATCACGCTCCCGGAGGCGGCGCGGACGGTGCGGCTGTGGGTGGCCGACTTGGGTGCGCTGGACGAGCCGATCGGTCCGTCCCCGCTGGTCACCGACGAGACGATGACCGCCGACTACTCCAAGGGCCGCGCGCCCTGGGGTCAGGACCTGCGGGGCGACGCTGCGGCCTTGAGCGTGTATCAGCGGCACCTGCTGATCACGGGTCTGTCCAACCAGGGCAAGACCGCCGCCCTGCGCTCCCTCGCCCTGTGGCTCGCGCTGGACAAGTCGGTGGAGTTCTGGATGGGCGACCTAAAGGGTGCCGGCGACTGGAACATGTTCGACGGCATCGCGACCCGGCTGATCCAGGGCCCGACCGACGACCATGTCATCCAGGTCACGGAGATGGCGGAAGACGCGGTGGAGGAGATGAACCGCCGCCTCCAGGCCCCGCCCGGCACCGTGTTCCCGCCGCTGATCGTCATCGTGGACGAAGCACAGGTGGCGTTCATGTGCCCGGTCAAGGACGAGGACAAGCGCCCCTACGGCGGCTCCTCCTCCACCTCCCGGTACTTCATGGCCGCGCGGAAGATTCACAACCAAGGGCGGGCCGTGAACGTGCTGCTGTGGCAGGGCACCCAGGACCCCACCGACCAGAACCTCCCCAAGCTGGTGCGGGAGGGCGCGCACACCCGTGCCTCGCTCGCGCTGGGCACCGAGTCACAGGCGGTCATGGCGCTGGGAGAGAAGGCCGTCAACGGCGGTGCCGCCCCGCACCTGCTGCGCCAGGGACTGGACAAGGGAACCCTGATCGTCGCCTCCGACGGCATCGAGATCCCCAAGGGCCAGACCTCCATCACCGTGCGCACGCACTACATCAGCACCGACGACGCCAAGGTCATCGCCGCCCGCGCCAAGGCCCTGCGCGACGGCGTCACCACCCTGCACGTGATCGAGCGGGGCGAGGAGCGCGACCCGCTCGCCGACATCGCGTCCGTGGTCGGCACGGCGGCGCGGGTGCGCACGCAGGACGTCATCAAGCGGCTCGCGACGCTGAACGAGGACGCCTACGGCACGTGGTCGTTCTCCGACCTCACCCGCGTCCTGGAGGGCACCGGAGCCGAGCCGTACAAGTCCGACGGGGTCATGGTCATCGGCCGCGACCGCCTCGCCCGCGCCCTCGCCAACCGCGACGGCCACGGTTCCGCTTCTGCCTCCGAATGAAGGGAGGCGCACCCTCCCCGGGCCAGGGAGGCAGGGAGAACTCCCTGAACCCCTCCCTGGCCCGCCTCCCTGGCCTTGACCTGCACTGATGATCCATCAGGGAGGCAGGGAGGCCCGCAGGTCAGCACCCCTGAAACCCCCTCCTGAAGCCTTCCCGAAGGGGGTGGTCCTGCCTCCCTGGTCGACCGCCAGGAGGGATTCCGCATACGTCCGGCACCATCCCGTCGCGCGCCCTCAAAGGGGGACCCATGCGCCGCTCCGAACCGCCCGGCAACCTCGCCCCGCACATCCCCGCCGACGCCTACCGCCGCGCCCAGGCCACCGGCCAACCCGTCGTGATCGTCGTCCACACCACCGACCACCACGGCCGCCCCCTGTCCGCCTACCTGTACCCGCTCGCCGTCGCCGGTGCCGGCGCGGTCGGCGTCTTCGCCACCGTCGCCGCCTTCCTCGCCTTGCTCGACTTCGCCGTCCACACCGCCGTCCAGATCGCCGCCGCCACCGGCCCGATCAGCGTGGGCGGCATCAGCCTCAAGCTCTTCGGCTCCAAGCGCTGACAGGAGAACTGTGTTCGAGATCCGGATCATCTGCGACTACACCGACGTCGACCGCCTGACCAACGCCCTGAGCGGCGTGTTCATCACCGGGCGGGCCGTTGTCCACCCCGCCCGTGACGGCAAGCGCGCCCGCGTCTACCTCGACGCCGAACCGCGCGAGATCTGGCCCGACCCCGAGCAGGCCTACACCGACGCCCCGAAGCTGCGCAGCGAGATGGCGTGGCTGACCGAGCGCGAGCCGCACGAGCGCGACCGCGTGTGGTGGCTGCGCCGCGCCGCCGCCACCGACCGCATGGCCTGCGGACTGACCCCCGACGGCATCGCCACCGAGGAACAGGCCCTGAACGTGGCATGCCGCCTGATGAGCCTCGACAACGCGGCCCCTGTCTACGACCCGCGCGCCTACACCCGCCAGCAGTACGCCCACTGGGTCGCCGACCAGCAGTAGCTACGCCCGTGGGCGGCGGCACTCCCGGACAGGACAGCCCGCCGCCCACGGTCTCCGATCCCGACGTAGCAGAACAGGAGACCTACAGCATGACCGAACCGCGTGCTTTCAGCGAGGGCCCCATGGTCCGGGCCACTCGAACGGTGCGAGTCCTGCCGATGGGGCTGATCTCATGAGCACGACGCCCGAACCCCTGCGCGTGGCTCTCGCCCTCGCGGCGGTCGGTGTCCCGGCGCTGCCGTTGCGGCAGGGCAAGGCCCCGTTCGGCAACTGCCGCACCTGCAAGGACAGCGCCTGCGGTGACCGGCCCAACATGAAAGCGGCGGGCCCGTGCCGGTGCTCTGGGCCCTGCCACGGGTGGGCTGCCGCCACCACTGACCCGCACGTCCTCACCTCGCCCGGATGGGCCCCGGCATGGCGTCAGGCCGTCGCCGTCGCCTACCACCCCGGTGGGGCGGGGGTGACCGTGGTGGACCTGGACAACGCGGCGGCGGTCGCATGGGCCCGCGAGACACTGCCCGCCACCCGCATCGTGCCCACGACACGCGGTGAGCACTGGATCTATCGGGGCACCATGCGCTCATCCAACGCGGTCCGGCCGGGCGTGGACGTCAAGTCCCTGATGCAGTACGCCCGTTGGCTGGGGCCCGGCACCGGCCGCGTGGTCGACCTGCCGGCGGCCGTGCGCGCCCTCGCGGTGAAGGAAGACACCACCCCCGCGTGCAGCGAGGTGGCCTCTTCCCTCCCAGTACGCGCCACCTGGGACCGGACGGTGGCCGCCGGATGCCGCCACACCGAGCGCTACATCCGCGCCGGTCTGGGACGCGGTCTCGCCCTCGTACGAGCCCGCACCGAATCCGGTGCCGGATCGCAGGCGTTCGGCGTCGCCCGGTTCCTCGCCGCTCAGCACGCCCGGTGTCCCGGCCCGTGCGGACTGGCCGTGATCGGGGAAGAGATCGTGGCCGCTGCCGTCTCCGTCGGGGTTCCTGAGGTCTACGCCCGCCGCGCCGTCGCCAACGGCCTTGAGACGGCCTCGGAGCGTGTCGCATGAACACACAGCCTGTGGACAACGCTGAACTGTGGGCGGGACTGCCCACCCTGGAAGAACCGCCCGGCGAGGACGACGCGACCCCGGACGTGTGGGAGGACCCCATTCCCCTCACCGGCCGCCGCGAGCTTCCGCCGTTCCCCGCCCACGTCTTCCCCGCATGGATGGGGGAGTTCGTGGCGGCCGTCGCGGAAGAGACGCAGACCCCGGTGGACCTCGCCGGATCGATCGCCCTCGCTGTGCTCGCCACGGCCGCCGGCGGCCGGTCCGTGGTCCACGTACGCGGCAACTGGCGCGAGCCCACCAACCTCTACACCGTGGTGGCGCTCCCGCCCGGCAACCGCAAGTCCGCTGTGTTCGCCCTGCTCACCAACCCCCTCTACGACGCGGAGAAACAGCTCAAGGCCGCGATGCAGCCCGCCATCGTCGAAGCGGAGGTGACCGCCCGACTCGCGAAGGAAGCGGCCGACAAGGCCGCCGCCCGTGCCGCGTCGGCCGACGGCGACAAGCGGGAAGAGATGGTGGCCACCGCGGTCGGCCTCGCACAGACCGCCGGCACTCTCACCGTCCCCGCCGAACCGGTGCTGCTGGCCGACGACTCGACACCCGAGACGGTCACCTCGCTCATGGCAGAGCAGGGCGGCCGGCTGTCGGTCATGAGCGCGGAGGGCGGCATCTTCGACATCATCGCGGGCCGCTACTCCGGGGCCCCGAACATGGACGCCTTCCTCAAGGGGCATGCCGGGGACCGGCTGAGGGTCAACCGGCAGTCCCGCCGTGAGTACATCGACGCCCCCGCCCTGACCATCGGACTCGCCGTGCAACCCGAGGTGTTGCAGGACATCGGCAAGGTGAAGGGGTTCGACGGACGCGGCTTCCTGGCCCGCTTCCTGTTCTCCCTGCCCAAGTCCATGGTCGGCGAACGGAAGGTCGTCACCGACCCCATCCCCGAGCAGACGGCCGCCACCTACGCCGCGAGGGTCATCGACCTCACCCTGTCCCTCGCGGAATGGACCGACCCGGCCATGATCCAGCTCAGCCCGAAAGCGGACGCGGCCCTGATCGCCTATCAGGAACGCGTCGAACCGCAGCTCAAGAAGCGCGGCGGCAAGCTGGGCCACATCACCAACTGGGCCGCGAAACTCGCCGGTGCGACCGCCCGCATGGCCGCGCTGCTGCACCTCGCCGAACACGGTGGCAACGGCTACGCCCACCCGGTCACCGAAGACACCATGTGCGCGGCGATCGAGCTGGGGGAGTACTACACCGCTCACGCCCTCGCTGTGTTCGACGCCATGGGGGCGGACCCGGTCATCGGCCGGGCCCGCAGTGTGCTGGACGTGCTGAGGGACAACCGGTGGGAGGACGTCAGCCGGCGGGACGTCTTCACCGCCCTGTCCCGCAGCGAGGTGCCGACCGTCGCCGATCTCGAACCCGCCCTCGCGCTGCTGGAAGACCACGGATACCTGCGGTCCTACCAGCCCGAGCGCACCGGCAAGCGCGGCAGGCCCCCCGCGCCGCGCCTACTCGCCCACCCGGGCCTGCGGGACGGCGACCGGTGACCACCGGCCGCGCCCCCAACCCCTCCCGCACAAACCGCAAAATCCGCAGAAAAACCCGGACCCCTCGCTGACCTGCGGCGGGACCCTCGCGCAACACCGGCGAGGGGCCCGCCGCACAATCCCGCGATATTCCGCAAAAAAGCCGAGCACCACCCCCGCGCTGGGACCGGCGACCGGCCGCCCCTGATTTTTGCGGAATATCACGGGTTTCTGCGGAGCACTGCCCATCACGCCCGCACACCCCATCACCGCAGGTCAGAGACCATCCCCGGCCTTTCTGCGGATATTGCGGTTTGTGCGACGGCACTTGCCCATGAACTCAGCCCCACGGAGTGAGCCTTGGACGAACACGCCACCCTCCCCGCCCCCGCCGACGACGACGCGACCCTCGTACTCCTCAAGGTCGAAGAGGCCGCCCGCAGACTCCGCATCGGCCGGACGACGTGCTTCGCGCTCATCCGCACCGGAGAGCTGGAGTCCGTCATGGTCGGCGGTCTCCGCAGGGTCCCGGTCGACGCGCCGGCCGCGTACGTGACCCGTCTCCGCACTGCCCACCGCGCCGCTTGACGACGCCCGGGGCGGCGGCACTCCCGGACAGGACAACCCGCCGCCCCGGTCCCCATCCCGACATCGAGAATCAGGAGTCTGCCTGTGGCAGAGGAACAGAAGCGCACCCGACAGCCCAACGGCCGTAGCTCTATCTACCTGGGCAAAGACGGCAAGTGGCACGGCCGCGTCACGGTCGGCATTCGCGACGACGGCACCCCGGACCGTCGCCACGTCGAACGCAAGACTCGCGCTGAAGTGACGGCCGCTGTACGCGAGTTGGAGAAGCAGCGAGATGCCAAGACCGTGCGGAAGCCTGGTAAGGCGTGGACGGTCAAGACATGGCTGACGCACTGGGTCGAGAACGTTGCGCCCCTCGCCGTCAACGACAACACCATGGTCGGGTACCGCGTCGCCGTGCGGAAGCACCTGATCCCCGGCTTGGGGGCTCACCGTCTCGACAGGCTCAAGCCCGAGCACATCGAGGTGTTCTACGCGAACATGCAGGCCACCGGCAGCAAGCCCGGAACCGCCCACCAGGTGCATCGCACTTTCCGAACCGCCCTCAATGAAGCCGTACGGCGAGGGCACCTCGGCAAGAACCCCGTTCAGTTGGCCAAGGCCCCGAAGACGGGGGAGTACGAGGTGGAGCCCTACAGCGTCCAAGAGGTACAGCGGTTGCTCAAGGCCGCTGACCAGCATCGCAACTCCGCACGGTGGGCTGTCGCCCTTGCCCTCGGACTGCGCCAGGGCGAGGTGTTGGGGCTGAAGTGGGAGGACGTGGACCTTGAGGGTGGGTTCCTCGTTGTCCGCCGTAGTCGCCACCGGCCGCAGTACGCCCACGGGTGCGCGGAGCCCTGCGGACGCAAGGCGGCCGGGTACTGCCCGCAGAGGCGACGAACCAACCCGGAGTTGTCCACCACCAAGTCCCGCGCCGGCCGCCGTGCGGTCGGTCTCCCCGAACAGCTTGTTGACCTACTCCGTGCCCACCTCATGGCGCAGGAAGGGGAGCGGGGAGCAGCCGGGAAGCGCTGGGAGGAGAACGGGTTGGTCTTCCCGGACGAACACGGACGTAGCCCGTCCCACCGCCGGGACTGGGCCGATTGGAAGTCCCTTCTGGCGGAGGCGAACGTCCGGGACGGACGTTTGCACGACGCGCGCCATACGGCCGCGACTGTACTGCTGATCCTTGGCGTACCCGAGCGGGCCGTCATGGGCCTTATGGGGTGGTCAACCACTGCTATGGCTGCTCGATACCAGCACATGGTGGACGCAGTGCGGATCGAGGTGGCAAAGCAGGTCGACGGTCTAATTTGGAGTTAGACCTGAGAAGCCGGGGTGTCGCAGTGGCTGCGGCATCCCGGCCGTCGCCTGTTGTCGTGGATTAGTAGAATCCACCGTGGATATTGTGTTTCCTTTCTTACGGCTTTGAGGGTGACGGTTGTGGAGGGAACTGTTTAGGCGGGCTCTGTTCTAGGATGTGTCTGATCTTGCATTGACGCTCAACATCATCTGTGATTGGTACGTTCCCCTGCATCTGTGGATACTGTTCAGTGATAGAAAGTGCATTCTTTAGCTCGGCAAGACAGTTTGGGTCGTCAGATTGTTGAGGTTGCAGGGCGGCTGCGGTCGCCATGATTGCTGCCAAGATGGTAGCTAAAGGGCTAATGGTGGTTGCGAATACCCACTGGCCGCGTGTTTGTGGATACGGTGGTGGCTGTGGAAGGAACGGCGGGGTCATGTTGCCTTCCCGCACAAACCCTGGGGCGGCGTCGAATCTAGGTCTTTAGCCTCCTTGTGTGCCCCCGCTGCAATTAGAGCGGCCCGGTACTGCAGAAGGTCCCGTACAAGAACCATTCGGACCGATTCAATTGACTGCAACTGTTTCCTGAGTCTCGTGGGGTGGAGGCGTTCGCGCTCACGCACTTCTTCTTCGCGCTCACGCTCTTCTTCAAGGGCGTTGCGTTCGATGATATAGCGTTCGATGGTATTGCGCGGCTTGTTGCGCTTTATCCATCGCCTGCTAAGCCGTACGCCCCGATAGGCGCGTCCGAATCGCTGCATGGTTTGTTCGCGCGCACTCGTGATTTGTTCTTCTTGTGTACACAGCGAATGCAGGTGTGCCTGCACATCCAAGGCGAGGCCGTGCAAGTGCATCACATATTGACGCCGCCTTCCCCAGCTCAACAGAAGCGTCAGTGAACCAAAAGCAAGCGACAGTGACCCGGTGAGGTAAAGCGAGCGGGCCCAAGGAGTATGCGGGGGTTCGATTAGAGCGAGAAGAGTGATCAGCACTGCGACAGCAAGGGTGAAGGCTCCGCACCATACGAAGTAGGCCCGAGATGGAGGGATCGACCGCAGTAGGGCAGCTCCCATCTCGTGTTGCTCTGTGGCGAAAGCCTCTGCCTCTTGGATGGCGTGCATAGACTCACATTAGGGAGGATCGCCAGTCTCGGCGCGCGACACATACCTCCGCTGGAGCAGTCAGGTGAGGGCGTAGGCCTAGTCTGTTCGGGCTTGAGTGGCAGGGGTGCGGGCTAGCAAGTGAGACGGCAAGTGAGACGGACGACCGAAAGGGCGGCACCCTTGGAAGGGTGCCGCCCTTTCGTTCTGCCTGGTCAGGCCGGTCAGAGGCCGTGGCGGGAATCGAACCCACGTAACTCGCTTTGCAGGCGAGTCCCTAAGCCACTCGGGCACACGGCCAGGTCGGGGGTGGGGGTTGAGGCCCCGTTCCGAACTTGGTAGGTCGACCGTACGGGCCGGTCCGGACGCCGCTCAAGGGGCGCGGGCGCGCTGCAATGGGACTGCCATACGCCGTTCATGAAGCGGTGAGGCGGGCCTACGACCAAGGTCTCGGACGGAGTCCCGTCTTCCGACAGGGGTCAACGGCGGTTGTGGACCTTACGCTGGCGGCCATGGCTGCCCTCGAACCCCGCGACGCCGGTGTCGCAGACGACCCCGTTTCCTCCGCAGTGGAGAGTCACCCCGAGACCGAGACCGAGACCGAGACCGTCCTCGGGCGGTCCTATCGGGCCCTCAGCGTCGGGATCGTCTCCGTCGTGTTGCTCATCGCGTTCGAGGCCACCGCGGTGGGGACGGCCATGCCCGTCGCCGCGCGGGAGCTCGACGGGGTGTCGTTGTACGCGTTCGCGTTCTCCGGGTATTTCACGACCAGTCTGTTCGGGATGGTGTTCGCCGGGCAGTGGTCGGATCGGCGGGGGCCGCTCGGGGCGTTGGGCGGGGGGATCGTCGCCTTCGGGGCCGGGCTGCTGCTGTCCGGGAGCGCAGGGGTCATGTGGGTGTTCATTCTCGGGCGGGCCGTGCAGGGGCTCGGGGGCGGGCTGGTCGTCGTCGCGTTGTACGTCGTCGTCGGGCGCGCCTATCCGGAGCGGCTGCGGCCCGCGATCATGGCCGCGTTCGCCGCCGCCTGGGTCGTGCCGTCCGTCGTCGGGCCGCTTGCCGCCGGGACGGTGACCGAGCAGCTCGGGTGGCGGTGGGTGTTTCTCGGGATACCCGTCCTCGTCGTGCTTCCGCTTGCGCTCGCGCTGCCTCAGATACGGCGGCGGGCCGGTGGGCCAGTGGAGGGGGCGTCCGGGGCGGGCTTCGACCGGCGGCGGATCCGGCTCGCCCTCGGGATCTCTCTCGGGGCCGGGCTGCTGCAGTACGCCGCCCAGGATCTGAGGCCCGTCTCGGTGATCCCGGCCGCCGCCGGTGTCGCGCTGCTCGCGCCTGCCGTGCTCGGGCTGCTTCCGCGCGGTACCTGGCGGGCCGCCCGGGGGCTGCCGTCCGTCGTGCTGTTGCGCGGGGTGGCCGCCGGGTCCTTCATCGCCGCCGATTCGTTCGTGCCGTTGATGCTCGTGACGCAGCGGGGGCTGAGCCCGACCCTTGCCGGGCTCTCGCTCGCCGCCGGCGGGGGGACCTGGGCGTTCGGGTCGTGGGTGCAGTCGCGGCCGCGGGTGGAGCCGTACCGGGAGCGGCTCATGGCGCTCGGGATGGTGCTGACCGCGGTCGCCATCGCCTCCGCTCCCAGTGTGCTGATCCACTCCGTGCCCGCCTGGATCGTGGCCGTCGCCTGGGGGGTCGGGTGCTTCGGGATGGGGCTCGTCATCTCCTCCACCAGCGTGCTGTTGCTGCAGCTCTCCGCTCCCGAGAAGGCGGGGGCCAACTCCGCCGCGCTGCAGATCTCGGACGGACTGTCCAATGTGCTGCTGCTGGCCGTCGGGGGAGCCGCCTTCGCGGCCCTCGGCGGAGGCGCCGTCTCGCATACGGCCACGACGGCCGCCGGGTCCTCGCATCCGGCCGCGTTCGTCGCCGTCTTCCTGCCGATGGCGGGCGTGGCGTTGTTCGGGGCATGGGTGACGACCCGGCTGCGGGAGCGGTCGGCCACGTAGACGCACAAGTAGACGCAGTAGACGCACAAGTAGGCGCACAAGTCGGCGCATGAGCAGGCGCACAAGCCGGCGCGATAAAACGCGTTGGCCTCGCAGCGAGCAGGCCCTAGCCTCACCGGCATGCCACAGCCCCTCCTCCTTCCCCTCGACCCCGGCCTTCACCAGGCCCTGGCCGACCTCGCGGATGCCGTCGGTCGTACGCCGGAGGACATCGCGCTGGACGCCGTCCGCACCTGTCTGCGGGAGGAGGAGGCTCGGGTGCGGGTCGCCGCCGAGCGGCTCGCCGGAGCCCACGCCGACCTGTTGCGGAGGCTGGGGGAATGACCAGCCCTCCGACCGGCCACCCGACCGGCCCCCCGACCGGCCCCCCGACCGGCCCCCCGAGCCGGCACCTCACCGTCGCCGAAGTCACCGACATCGCGCGGATCGCGTTCGGTGGGCGGGCCCCCGAGGCGCGGGAGCCCGGGCTGCTCGCCTCCGCCGTGCACCGGCCCCGGGCGCGGATGTTCGGCACGGCCGCCTACGACGACGTCCACGAGCAGGCCGCCGCCCTGCTGCACGCGATCGCCGCGAACCACCCGCTCGTCGACGGCAACAAGCGTGCCGCGTGGCTCGCCGCCGCGACGTTTCTCGGGCTGCACGGCGTGGACCTGGCGGCCTGCGACCAGGACGTGGCGTATGAGCTGGTCATCGACGTGGCGTCCGGCGCGGAGTCCGAGGTCGCGGCGATCGCGCGGCGGCTGCGGGCGCTGTGACGTGGGTCCCAACCACCGACGACCCGGCCTCGTTCACGCGTTGACGACGCCGGGCCGCCGGTAGGGTGGCCCGGTTGTCATACGTAGCCGAGCCGCTCGACCACCCCACGGAGACCGTGACTACCGCCCGCCCGTCACCCGCCGCCACCCTCAACGGAGTGCCCTCCGGGCTCACACCTATGTCTGCCACCTCCACCGCCCACTCCCATCACCTCTCGCCCGCGTTTCCCGGCCGGGCCCCCTGGGGTACCGCCGGCAAGCTGCGGGCCTGGCAGCAGGGGGCGATGGAGAGGTATCTCCAGGAGCAGCCACGCGACTTTCTCGCCGTCGCCACCCCCGGCGCCGGCAAGACGACGTTCGCGCTGACCCTCGCCTCCTGGCTGCTGCACCACCATGTCGTGCAGCAGGTGACCGTGGTCGCGCCGACCGAGCACCTGAAGAAGCAGTGGGCGGAGGCCGCGGCCCGGATAGGCATCCGGCTCGATCCCGAGTACAGCGCCGGACCGCTCAGCAAGGACTACCACGGCGTCGCCGTGACCTACGCGGGCGTCGGCGTCCGCCCGATGCTGCACCGCAACCGCAGCGAGCAGCGCAAGACGCTGGTCATCCTCGACGAGATCCACCACGCCGGCGACAGCAAGTCGTGGGGCGAGGCGTGTCTCGAGGCCTTCGAGCCCGCCACCCGGCGGCTGGCGCTGACCGGTACGCCGTTCCGGTCCGACACCAATCCCATTCCCTTCGTGACGTACGAGGAGGGCAACGACGGGATTCGGCGGTCCTCCGCCGACTACACCTACGGGTACGGGTCCGCGCTCGCCGACAACGTCGTGCGGCCGGTCATCTTCCTCTCCTACAGCGGCCAGATGCGCTGGCGGACGAAGGCCGGCGACGAGATCGCGGCCCGGCTCGGCGAGCCGATGACCAAGGACGCGATCAGCCAGGCCTGGCGGACGGCCCTCGACCCGCGCGGCGAGTGGATGCCGAGCGTGCTGCGCGCCGCCGATCAGCGGCTCACCGAGGTCAGGAAGGCCATTCCGGACGCCGGTGCGCTCGTCATCGCCTCCGACCAGGACTCCGCCCGCGCCTACGCCAAGCTGATCCGCGAGATCACCGGGTCGAAGGCGACCGTCGTCCTGTCCGACGACACCGGCGCGTCCAACCGCATCGACGAGTTCAGCGCCGGCAACGACCGGTGGATGGTCGCGGTGCGGATGGTGTCCGAGGGCGTCGACGTGCCCCGGCTGGCCGTCGGCGTGTACGCCACCACCATCTCCACCCCCCTCTTCTTCGCCCAGGCCGTCGGTCGTTTCGTGCGGTCCCGGCGGCGCGGCGAGACCGCTTCCGTGTTCCTGCCGACCGTGCCCGACCTGCTCACCTTCGCCAATGAGATGGAGGTCGAGCGCGACCACGCCCTCGACAAGCCGAAGAAGGAGGGCGAGGAGGATCCGTACGCCGAGTCCGAGCAGGAGATGGACGAGGCGAACAAGGAGCAGGACGAGGACACCGGCGAGCAGGAGCAGTTCGCCTTCGAGGCGCTGGAGTCCGACGCCGTCTTCGACCGGGTGATGTACAACGGCGCCGAGTTCGGCATGCAGGCCCACCCGGGAAGCGAGGAGGAGCAGGACTACCTCGGCATCCCCGGGCTCCTCGAACCCGACCAGGTCCAGCTGCTGCTGCAGAAGCGGCAGGCCAAGCAGATCGCGCACAGCAAGAAGCGGCCGGACGCCGAGGCCGATCTGCTGGAGCTGCCGGCCGAGCGGCGGCCGGTCGTCTCGCACAAGGAGCTGATGGAGCTGCGCAAGCAGCTCAACACGATGGTCGGCGCGTACGTCCACCAGAGCGGCAAGCCGCACGGCGTGATCCACACCGAGCTGCGGCGCGTGTGCGGCGGCCCGCCGAGCGCGGAGGCGACGGGGGGCCAGCTGCGCCAGCGCATCGCCAAGGTGCAGGAGTGGGCCACCCGGATGAAGTGACCCCTCTGTGGGGGCGCTCGGAGTGGGGTCACGCTCCGTACGTATCGGGATAAATACAAGTAGTCCATACCGGCCAATGACCGGATTCTGGACGGAGCCTTCCGCTCAGCGAACCTGCTTCGCTACTGTCCCGCTACGCACACGCCCCGTGGCAGCGCCGCCGCGGAGCGCAGCCGTGAAGCGACTGGGCCCGGACACGCCGGGCCCATCTGTCGATCGGCGGCCTCTGAAGCGCGTCACTGACGGGACTCGGTGACGCATCCGCCGCGACGGGGGTTGCCGACCTCACCACTTAAGGAGTGGGAGTCGTGACCGCGGAGACCTCCCAGACGCTCGATCGAGGACTGAAGGTCCTCAAGCTGCTGGCCGACACCGACCACGGGCTGACCGTCACCGAACTTTCCAACAAACTGGGTGTGAACCGGACCGTCGTGTACCGGTTGCTCGCCACCCTGGAGCAGCACGCACTCGTACGGCGTGACCTGGGCGGGCGAGCCAGGGTCGGTCTCGGAGTGCTCAGGCTCGGCCGACAGGTGCATCCGCTGGTGCGGGAGGCCGCCCTGCCCGCGCTGCGCTCACTGGCCGAGGACATAGGCGCGACCGCGCATCTCACACTGGTGGACGGGACGGAGGCGCTCGCCGTCGCCGTCGTCGAGCCGACCTGGACGGACTACCACGTCGCCTACCGGGCCGGGTTCCGGCATCCGTTGGACCGGGGGGCCGCCGGCCGGGCGATCCTCTCCGCCCGGCAGAAGCCGGCGCCGCCGCCGAACGAGCCCGGCTACACGCTGACCCACGGCGAGCTGGAGGCCGGCGCGAGCGGCGCGGCCGCCCCGCTGCTCGGCGTGACCGGCGTCGAGGGCAGCGTGGGCGTGGTCATGCTCGCCGACGCGGTCCCGGAGCGTGTGGGCCCGCGGGTCGTGGACGCGGCACGGGAGGTGGCGGAGGCACTGCGCTGAGCGCGGTCGCAGATGCACAGCGGCCCGCGGCCGGACGACGACGACATCCGGCCGCGGGCCCGCACGCATGGCCACGTTAGATTGACCCCGTGCTCTCACGCCTCTCACGCCCCAAGGCCCTCGTCGTCTGCGCCCTGCCCGTCGTGGCGCTGCTCGCCACGGCCGCGCTCGCGCCGCTGCCGTTCGCGGTGGCGCAGCCGGGCATGACGGCGAACGTCCTCGGCGAGAACCAGGGCGCCCAGGTGATCACGATCTCCGGCGCGCCCACCCGGGACACCAGCGGGCAGCTGCGGATGACGACGATCGAGGCGACCGGCCCCGACACGGACGTCACCCTCGGCGATGTGATCGACGGCTGGTTCCGTGCCGACCAGGCGATCATGCCGCGCGACTCCGTCTACCCCAGCGGGGAGAGCACGAAGGAGATCGAGCAGCACAACACCGAGCAGATGGAGCAGTCCCAGGACGCCGCGACCGAGGCCGCGCTGAAGTATCTGAAGCTCTCCGACGACGACGTCAAGGTCACGCTGAAGCTGTCCGACGTCGGCGGCCCGAGCGCCGGGCTGCTGTTCTCGCTGGGCATCGTCGACAAGCTCGACGGCGACGGCAGCGGCGGCGACCTCACCGGCGGCCGGTCGATCGCCGGCACGGGGACGATCGAGGCCGACGGCACGGTGGGCGCGGTCGGCGGCGTCGCCCTGAAGACGCAGGCCGCCCGGCGGGACGGCGCGACCGTCTTCCTGGTGCCGAAGGACGAGTGCGGCGACGCCAAGTCCGAGCTGCCCAAGGGGCTGCGGCTGATCCCGGTCACCACGCTCGAGGGCGCGGTGAGCTCGCTGGTCGCGCTGGAGAAGGGGACCGGCTCGGTACCCGCCTGTTGACCGGGCCGACAGCGGGCCTACTTCACGAACCCCTCCTTCTTCATCCAGTCCAGCGCCACCTGATGCGGGTCCTCCCCGTCGACGTCCACCTTGGCGTTCAGCTCCTGCGCCACCTTGTTGGTCAGCTTCTTCGTGATCGGGTTGAGGACCTCCGCGATCGCCGGCCACTTCTTCAGGGTCTTCGAGTTGATCTCGGGGGCCGCGTTGTAGTTGGGGAAGAACTTCTTGTCGTCGGCCATCACCACCAGGTTCATGGACCTGATGCGCCCGTCGGTGGTGAACACCTCCCCGTACGTGCAACTCCCCTTCTGCACCTGGGTGTAGATGATCCCGGTGTCCATCTGCGTGATCCGGGACGCCGGCACGTTCATCCCGTACGCCTGCTGCATCCCCGGCAGCCCGTCCGCCCGGTTGGCGAACTCGCTCTCCACGCACAGCGTCACCGCGCCGGGGTCCGACCTGGCGAGGGCGGCCACCTCCGACAGCGTCTTCGTGCCGTACTTGCGGTAGGCGTCCTGGTTCATCGCCAGCGCGTAGGTGTTGTTCAGCCGTGACGGGGGCAGCCAGGTCACCCCGTTCTTCAGGTCGGCGTCGTGCACGGCCTGCCACTGCGCCTGGGGGTCGGCGATGGGCTTGCTGTTGCCCTGGTAGGTGATCCAGGCGGTGCCCGTGTACTCGTACATGCCGTCGGCGTCGCCCTTGCGGACCGCCTCGCGCGAGCCGATGGACCCCTGGATGCCGGTGCGGTCCAGGACGTCCGCGCCGGCCGCCTCGAAGGCGATGCCCATCATCGCGCCGAGGATGAGGTTCTCGGTGAAGGACTTGGACGTCACGGTGAGATGGGCGCCCTTGAGCGGCTCGCCCCGGCCGATCGAGCCCGGCGAGACGTCGTCGACCATGGGCGAGCCGCTGGTCAGCCCGCAGCCGGTGAGCAGCGCCAGCGCCGCCACGGCCGTGGGGCGCTTCACCGGTCCACCTCCAGTCCCCGTGGCCGCAGCAGCAGTTCGGCCAGTGAGGCGAGCCAGTCGACCAGCAGGGCCAGGGCGACGGTGAGGATCGAGCCCAGTACCAGCACCGGCATGCGCTGGGTGGTGATGCCGGTCGTGATCAGCACGCCCAGGCCGCCGCCCCCGCCGAAGGTCGCGAGCGTCGCCGTGCCGACGTTCAGGACGAGGGCCGTGCGCACGCCGGCCAGGATCAGCGGGACGGCGAGCGGCATCTCGATCCTGCTGAGCACGCCGGTCGGGGACATGCCGATCCCGCGGGCCGCCTCCAGCAGCGTCGGGTCGTTGGCCTTCAGTCCCGCGACGGTGTTGGAGAGCACGGGCAGGATGGCGTAGGCGATGATGCCGATGAGGGCGGCCTTCATGCCGGTGCCCAGCCAGATCACCAGCAGGGCGAGCAGCCCGATCGCCGGGGTGGCCTGGCCCATGTTGGCGACGGTCATGACGATCGGGGTGGCCTTGCGGAACGCCCGGCGGGTCAGCAGGACGCCCAGCGGGATGGCGATGATCAGGACGAAGAACGTGGAGATCGCCGTCAGCTCCACGTGCTGCCACAGCGCCTTGGACACCTGCCCGTCGGACAGCGCGTTCTTGGAGATCGCGTCCAGGTCCGCCTGCTCGAACCACAGCCAGGTCGCGAGCATCAGGGCGACGATGAAGGCGGGCACGAGGGTCAGCTGCTGCCAGGTGAGGCGTCGGTGGGGCGGCGGAGGGGGAGGCGGGGGCGGCGGGACCGCGGTCTGCTCCTGCTCCGGCCCGAGCACGCCGTCCGGTCCGAGCACGTCGTCCGGTCCGGGAGTCTCGTCCAGCTCCGGGGTGCTCATGCCTTCGCCTCCCCGGCCGGGCCCTCCTGTTCCGCGTGCGTCTGCGCGGCCCGGGCCTCCTCCAGTTCGGCCTGCGCCTCCAGCGCCTCCAGCCGGTCGGCCTCCAGCAGTTCGTGGACGGAGTTCATCAGCGTCTCCATGTCGACGACCCCGGTGTACTCGCCGCGCCGCCCGGTGACCACGACGCGCCCGGTGTTGTCCGTCAGCACCGCCTCCAGCGCGTCGCGCAGGGTGGCGTCCCGGGTCACCGTGTCGCTGACCAGGGTTCCCGCCCGCGCCAGCGAGCCCCTGGCCCGCATCAGGTCGCCGCGGCGCAGCCACTTGTAGGGCCGGCGCCGTTTGTCGAGGAGCAGGATCTCGTTGGTGCCGCTGGAGCGGAGCCGGTTGAAGATGGTCTGCAGCGGGTCGTCGACGGTCACCGTCGGGTAGTCGGTGATCTCCACGTCCCGCACCCGGCTGAGGTTGAGCCGCTTCAGGGCGGCCCCCGCCCCCACGAACCCGGAGACGAAGTCGTCCGCCGGGTTGGTGAGGATCGCCTCCGGGGTGTCGAACTGGGCGATGTGCGAGCGTTCGCGCAGCACCGCGATGCGGTCGCCGAGCTTGATCGCCTCGTCGAAGTCATGGGTGACGAACACGATCGTCTTGTGCAGCTCGTGCTGGAGCCGGATCAGCTCGTCCTGGAGGTGGTCGCGGGTGATCGGGTCGACGGCCCCGAACGGCTCGTCCATCAGCAGCACCGGCGGATCCGCCGCCAGGGCCCGGGCCACGCCCACCCGTTGCTGCTGCCCGCCGGACAGCTGGCGCGGATAGCGGCCGTGGAACTCGCCGGGGTCGAGCCCGACCAGGTCGAGCATCTCCTCCACGCGGTCCCGGATCCGGGTCTTGGGCCAGCCGATCATCCTCGGCACGAGGGCGATGTTCTGCGCGACCGTCATGTGCGGGAAGAGCCCGGAGGACTGGATCGCGTAGCCGACCTTGCGGCGCAGTTTCACCGGGTCGATGTCGGTGACGTCCTCGCCGCCGATCCGGATCCGCCCGCCGGTCGGCTCGATCAGCCGGTTGATCATCTTCAGGGTGGTCGACTTCCCGCACCCCGACGGCCCGACGAAGACGACCGTCTCGCCGGCCTTGATCTCCATGTTGACGCTGTCGACGGACGGGTGGGGGTTGCCGGGATACCGCTTGCTGAGGTTCTCCAGCTCGATCGACGCGCCATGCGATGCGGACCGGGCGTCAGACACGGATCCCCCTGGGAATCGTCAGCCGTCCGAGCAGGACGTACGCGGCGTCGAACAGCAGGGCCAGGGCGATGATCCCGAGCGTGCCCGCGAGGACCTGGTTGAGCGCGTTCTTGCTGCCCAGCGAGGCGAGACCACGGAAGATCTCGTTGCCGAGGCCGGGCCCGGAGGCGTACGCGGCGATGGCGGCGATGCCCATCAGCATCTGGGTGGAGACCCGGATCCCGGTCAGGATCGGCGGCCAGGCCAGCGGCAGCTCGACCCGTGCCAGCCGGGTCAGCCGGGACATCCCGATGCCCGTCGCGGCGTCCACCAGGGCGGGGTCGACGCCGCGCAGTCCGACGATGGAGTTCCGCACGATCGGCAGCAGCCCGTACAGGGTCAGCGCGATCACCGTCGGCGGCACGCCCAGGCCCACCACCGGGATCAGCAGACCGATCATGGCGAGCGACGGGACGGTCAGGATCGTGGAGGTGGCGGTGGTGGCGAGGTTGCCGCCCCAGTCGCTGCGGTAGGAGACGGCCCCGATCAGCACGCCCACCACGGTCGCCACGACCATGCACTGGAAGACGACGCTGGCGTGTTGCCAGGCATCGGTGAGCAGCTGCTGGTGACGGCTGTCCAGGTACTCCCAGAAGCTCACACGCGCTCACCGCCCGACATCGACTGGATCGACTGGGTCCTACTCCCGTGCGTCCTCGGCGGCCTGTTCCACCAGCGGGATGATCCGCAGCGGAACGGGGTTCTCCATCACGATCGCGGTGGAGGCCCGGACAATGCCATCAAAACCGACAACCCGGTCGATGACCCGCTGGAGATCGGCGTTGGACCGGGCCACCAGCCGGCACAGCATGTCCCCGCCGCCGGTGGTGGTGTGCAGCTCCAGCACCTCCGGCACCGATCCCAAGTGCGCCCGTACGTCGGGCCCTTGCCCCTGCCGGATCTGGAGGGTGGCGAACGCGGTGACCGGATAGCCGAGGGCCGCCGGATCGACCTGCGGCCCGAATCCCCGGATGACTCCGTTCGACTGAAGCCGGTCGAGCCGCGCCTGCACGGTCCCCCGGGCCACCCCCAGCCGCCGGGACATCTCCAGCACCCCCAGACGCGGCTCCCGGGCCAGCAGCACGATGATCCGGCCGTCCAGCTGATCGATCGCCATATGCGCCCGCCTCCGAGATGGTCACCCTGTACAGAAAGCCCGCCGAAACTGTCGTGCCACTGGGCATATTGTCCAGCTGGCACGTGAACTATTGCGCACCTTGCGGGCCGGAGCGAGGCTTTCGCTATGACGCAGACCACGCACCGCACTCCCGACACCGCCCGGCAGGCCGACCCCTTCCCGGTGAAGGGGATGGACGCGGTCGTCTTCGCCGTGGGCAACGCCAAACAGGCGGCGCACTACTACTCCACTGCCTTCGGCATGCGGCTGGTCGCCTACTCCGGACCGGAGACCGGCAGCCGCGAGACCGCCTCGTACGTGCTCACGAACGGCTCGGCCCGGTTCGTCCTCACCTCCGTCGTCAAGCCCGCCACCGCCTGGGGCCACTTCCTCGCACAGCATGTGGCCGAGCACGGCGACGGCGTCGTCGACCTCGCCATCGAGGTCCCGGACGCGCGCGCAGCGTACGCCTACGCCGTCGAGCACGGCGCCCGCTCGATCGCCGAGCCCTACGAGCTGAAGGACGAGCACGGCACGGTCGTCCTCGCCGCGATCGCCACCTACGGCGAGACCCGCCACACCCTCGTCGACCGCTCCGGCTACGACGGCCCGTATCTGCCGGGGTTCAAGGCCGCGGACCCGATCGTCGAACCGCCCGCCCACCGCACCTTCCAGGCGATCGACCACTGCGTCGGCAACGTCGAGCTCGGCCGGATGAACGAGTGGGTCGGCTTCTACAACAAGGTCATGGGCTTCACGAACATGAAGGAGTTCGTGGGCGACGACATCGCCACCGAGTACAGCGCGCTGATGTCGAAGGTCGTCGCGGACGGCACCCTCAAGGTCAAGTTCCCGATCAACGAGCCCGCGATCGCCAAGAAGAAGTCCCAGATCGACGAGTACCTGGAGTTCTACGGCGGCGCCGGCGTCCAGCACATCGCGCTCAACACCAACGACATCGTGCAGACGGTACGGACGATGCGGGCGGCCGGCGTGCGGTTCCTCGACACCCCGGACTCCTACTACGACACCCTCGGCGAGTGGGTCGGCGACACCCGTGTCCCCGTCGAGACCCTGCGCGAGCTGAAGATCCTCGCCGACCGCGACGAGGACGGCTATCTGCTGCAGATCTTCACCAAGCCGGTCCAGGACCGCCCGACCGTCTTCTTCGAGATCATCGAACGGCACGGCTCGATGGGCTTCGGCAAGGGCAACTTCAAGGCCCTGTTCGAGGCGATCGAACGCGAGCAGGAGAAGCGCGGCAACCTGTAGGAGTCACGCGGGCCGGGGGAGGATTCACGCGGGCCGGAGGAGTCACTCGGGCAGGGGGCGTTCGGGGACCTCGCCCAGCTGCGCCAGCGCCTCCCGGGCCACCGGGCCGAGCAGCGGCGAGAAGTACGGGTTGATCTGCAACGCCTCCCGCAGATGCCGCCGGGCCGGCCCGTCCTTGCCCAGCTTCCGCTCGATCATGCCCAGGTGGTAGAGGTACGGCGCGCTGTGCACCGCGCCGCCGCGCACCCGGTCGGTGGCGATCAGGGCGAACCCCAGGGCCGCCTTGTCGTCGCCGGCCCGGTGCAGCGCCCAGCCCAGCGCGTCCGCGACCGCGATCCCGCTCTGGCGCCGCCACTCGGCCCGCAGCCGGCGCACCGCCGAGACCGGGTCCCCGTGGTCCGCCTCGAACCGGCCGAGCAGCAGCTCCCCGTCGACCCCGCCCGCCGCCTCCTGCCGCACCCGCGTCCGCAGCAGGTCGTACTGCACATGCGCCGCCTGGGTGAGCCCCAGCGACTCGTACAGCTCGCCCAGCTCCAGCGCGTAACTCGGCAGCGGCTGTCTGGCGAGCGCCGCCCGGTACGCGCTCAGCGCCTCCGAGGTCCGTCCCAGCGCAGCCAGCGCCCGGCCCTGCCCGGCCTGCGCGGCCCGCTGGTCGGGGTCGATCCGGACCGCCTCCTGGAAGTGCCGCAGCGCGTCCGCCCGGTCGCCGCGCTCCCAGGCGAGCTGCCCGGCCCGCTCCAGCCAGGCCGCCTGCTCGGCGGGGGAGGAGGCGCCGGCCGCCGCGTCCGCCAGCGCCGCCTGCGCGTCCTCGCGCCAGCCGCGCTCCCAGTAGACGCCCGCGGCCCGCGCCCGCACGGCCGGCCCGGAGCGCAGCGCCAGCAGCCGGTCGAGGGACCTGCGGGCCTTCTTGTAGTCGCCGAGCCCGGTGTACGCGTCGATGAGCTGCGGATACGTCGTCCAGCGCTTCGGCGCCAGCTTGCGCGCGGCCTCGCCCCAGCTCAGGGCGGCCCGGAAGTCACGGCGCGCGTTGGCCAGCGCGGCCAGCCCGTCGAGGGCGTCGGCGTTGTTCCTGGGGCGCACCTTCAGCGAGGTCCGCAGCGCCTGTTCGGCCTTGGGGTACTGGACGGCCACCTCGGCGGTGCGGCGGCCCTGCTCGACGTAGGCCGCGGCGAGCACCGCCCAGGACCGCGCGTCCCGCGGATGCTCCCGCACCCGGCTCTCGCGCTCGTCGATCAGCACGGCCAGGTCGGACAGCGCGGCCGGCACCCCGGCCCGGACCGCCGTGGCCGCCTGCGCCCCCGCGGCCGGTGCGGGCGCCCGCTGCCCCGATCCCCCGCCGGACAGCCACATCAGCACCCCGCCGCCCAGCACCAGACACCCCACGAGCGAGCCGACGACCAGCCGCCGCCGCGGCCGGAACGTCTTCCCGGGGGCATCCTCGGGGGCGGTGTCCTGTTCCTTCTCCATGGCGTCGTTCTCCATGGCGTTCACTGTGCGCCAGTACGACGACCGTATGACGTCAGCCGAAGCGTCCGGCGGACGGGGTTCACACCGATGGCCCCGGGTGCGAACCTGTGATCATGAGCCGTAGCCTCGTAGAACGTCTGCTCACCGGCCTGCCCGCCGAGGCCGTCCTCACCGACCCGGACGTCACGGTCTCCTACGCCAACGACATGGCCGGCTTCTGCCCGGCCGGCACTCCGGCCGTGGTCGTGCTGCCGCGCACGGCCGAAGAGGTCCAGCACGTCATGCGCACGGCGACCGAACTGCGCGTCCCGGTCGTTCCGCAGGGCGCCCGCACCGGCCTGTCCGGCGGCGCCAACGCCTCCGAGGGCTGCATCGTCCTCTCCCTCGTCAAGATGGACCGCATCCTCGAGATCAACCCGGTCGACCGTATCGCCGTCGTCGAGCCGGGCGTCGTCAACGCGACCCTCTCCCGCGCGGTCGACGCACTCGGCCTGTACTACCCGCCGGACCCCTCCAGCTGGGAGACGTGCACGATCGGCGGCAACATCGGCACCGCCTCGGGCGGCCTGTGCTGTGTGAAGTACGGGGTGACGGCCGAGTACGTCCTCGGCCTGGACGTCGTCCTGGCCGACGGCCGGCTGATGACCACCGGCCGCCGCACCGCGAAAGGCGTCGCCGGGTACGACCTCACCCGGCTGTTCGTGGGCTCCGAGGGCTCGCTGGGCATCGTCGTCCGGGCGATCCTGGCGCTGCGGCCGCAGCCGCCGCAGCAGTTGGTGCTCGCGGCCGAGTTCGCCTCCGGGGCCGCCGCGTGCGACGCCGTGTGCCGGATCATGGCGGGCGGGCACGTGCCGTCGCTCCTCGAACTCATGGACCGTACGACGGTCAGGGCCGTCAACGACCTCTCCCGCATGGGACTTCCGGAGACCACCGAGGCTCTGCTGCTGGCGGCCTTCGACACCCCCGACCCGGCCGCCGACCTCGCTGCCGTCGGCGCGCTGTGCGAGGCGGCCGGCGCCACCCAGGTCGTGCCCGCCGACGACTTCGCGGAGTCCGAACTCCTGCTCCAGGCACGACGGTCGGCGCTGGTCGCCCTGGACGCCGTCAAGGGCACGACGATGATCGACGACGTGTGCGTGCCCCGGTCGCGACTCGGCGAGCTGATCGACGGCGTCGAACGCATCGCGCAGAAGCACGAGTTGACCATCGGGGTGGTCGCCCACGCGGGCGACGGCAACACCCACCCGACGGTCTGCTTCGACGCGCAGGACCCCGACGAGTGCCGGCGCGCCCGCGAGTCCTTCGACGAGATCATGGGCCTCGGCCTGGAACTCGGCGGCACCATCACCGGCGAGCACGGCGTGGGCGTGCTCAAGAAGGAGTGGCTGGCGCGCGAGCTCGGCCCCGTCGGAGTGGAGATGCAGCGGGCCGTGAAGGCGGCCTTCGACCCGCTGGGCATCCTCAACCCGGGCAAGCTGTTCTGATCACTCACCCACCCTCACTCTCCGTCCCGGGACCCGTCCCCCGGCCACGGGTCGGAGAGCCACAGTTCGTCCGCGGGAGTCGGGGCGAGCAGCTCCGCCAAACCGTCGTCGATGCCGAGCCGATCGGCCTCGCTCCCCGGCGGCACCACCCGCAGCGTCCGCTCCAGCCAGGCCGAGACCTGCGGCGCGGGCGCCTGGAGAAGGGCGTCGCCGTCGGGTGAGCTCAGCGCCATCAGCACGACGCTGCGCCCCTCCGCCTTCGTCGGCCACACCCGCACGTCCCCGTGCCCGCACGGCCGGAACACGCCCTCCACCAGCAGCTCACGGGCGAACGTCCAGTTGACGGGCTGCTCGGAGTTGATGTGGAAGGTGACGAGGACGGCGAAGGGGTCGTCGCTGCGGAAGCTGAGCCGGGCCGGGACCGGGATGCTGCGCTCCGGCGACAGGATGAGCCTGAGCTCCAGTTCGCGTTCCACCACCGTGTGATGCATGTCGGTTCTCCTCTCGAAACGGGCCTCGCACGGGCCCGCGGGTGGGCCCGTACGAGTGGAGAGCGAGTGGAGCCGGAACCATTACGCGGGTTCGGAGAACTTTTTTCTGTGAGTTCCCGTCCCCGGGCGCCGGCCGAGGACAGGGTCCGGTTCCGAACGTGTGAAGAGCCTGCACGGGGTTGCCCGGAAACGAGCGGGTACGGCAGGACTGGCGGTGAGGCTTGCGTCGGTCTGATAGATGTGGAGCCCCCCATCCCACCCCCGAGCAGATACGGGACGACGGACATGAGCGCCCCAACCCCGGCCCCCGGCGACGACAGGCCCCGCGAGGGGTATTACCCGGACCCGTCCATCCCTGGATACGTCCGGTACTGGAACGGTGCCTCCTGGGTACCGGGCACCAGCCGACCGGCGCCGTCCGACGGCCGGCCGCTCACGCCCCCGCCCGGCGGCGGGCCCGCGGCCTCCGTGGAGGAGACCGGCCCGCACTTCTTCGACGAGGACCCGGCCGCGGCTCCCGCCGACCCGTACGGCGGCGGCCCCGAGCCCGCCTCCGCGTGGGGCGCCGACCGCTCCCGTCAGTCCGGCTTCGGCGGCGACCAGGACCGCCGGGTCTCCTGGGGCTCCCCGCAGGCCGCCGACCCGAGGGTGCCCGCGCCGGCCCAGCCCGAGGGCCTCTCGACGAGCACGGACGGCATGACGACGATCCCGCCCGCCGAGCCGACGGCCGACGGCGGCGCGGGCGCCGGGGACGTGGTCTCCGGGGGCACGTTCGTCTTCCGCCGGCCGACGGCGGGCGACGGGGGAGCGGGCGCGGCCCCCTCCGGTCCCGCCGGCCCCGTCCCCGACGAGGGCACCGTCACCTTCCGTGCGCCGGCCCCGCGCACGGGCCACCAGGACGGCGCGCCCGGCGCGCCCCCCGGGAGCACCCCGGCCGCCGCCCCCGGCCCCGTCGCGGGCTTCGCCCCCGGGACCCAGGGTCCGACGACGGCTCCGGCAGCGCCCCCGGCGACGCCTGCCGCCCCCGCCAAGCCCGGCTTCGGCGCGGGCAAGGCCGCCGCCGAGCGCGCGGCCGCCCAGGCGGCGGCCGTCCCCGCCCCGCAGGGCCCCGCGGCCTTCCCGCCCGCCGCCGCCCAGCAGGTCGCGCCGAGCGTCCCGCAGCAGGCGGGCGGCCCCGGCGGCCCGATTCCCGCGGCGCCGCAGCCCGCCGCGCCGATGCTCCCCGGTCCCGGTGGCGGGCAGCCCTCCTGGGCGCAGCAGGTGCAGCGGCTCGCGGGTGAGGACGGGCCCGTCGCGCCGTGGAAGCCGCCGGTCGAGGACATCTTCCAGGCGGCCGCCCGGCGGCAGGCCGAGGCCCGTCCCGCCGGCCTCGGCAAGCGGCTCGCGGCCCGTCTCGTCGACACGCTCGTCCTCGCGGCCGTCACGGGCGCCGCCGCCGTGCCGCTCGGCGTGAAGGCCCTCGACCACGTCAACGACAAGATCGACGCGGCCAAACTCACCGGCGAGACCGTCACCGTCTGGCTGCTCGACGGCACGACGTCGGTGTACCTGGGGATCGTCCTCGCCGTCCTGCTGGTCTTCGGGGTGGTGTACGAGGCGCTGCCGACCGCCAAGTGGGGCCGCACGCTGGGCAAGAAGCTGTTCGGGCTGGAGGTGCGGGACATCGAGGGCGGCTCGCCCCCGTCCTTCGGGTCGGCGCTGCGCCGCTGGCTCGTCTACAGCGTGCCCGGTCTGCTCGTCGTCGGTGTCGTGGGCGTCGTCTGGGGCCTGTTCGACAAGCCGTGGCGGCAGTGCTGGCACGACAAGGCGGCGCACACCTTCGTCGCCGGCTGACACCTGACGACGCGTCCCCCGGACGGCCGCTCGCCGGATGCGGAGCCGGGGGGTTCGCGGTCGACTCGGGGGCATGACCACCGAACCGCCCCCCGGCTCAGGCGGCGGCGAGCCGCCGGAGGACGATCCGTTCAGGAAGCGGCCGCCGCAGCCCCCGCACGACCAGGGGCAGGGCTCGCCGTACGACACCCCGCACGGCCCGCAGGGACCGGAGGAACCGTTCGGCGGCGGCCCGTACGGGGGCGGCGGTCCGTACGGCGGCGACCCCTACGGCGGTTACCCCGCGGACCCGCTCGCCGGGATGCCGCCGCTCGCCGACAGCGGCAAGCGCACGCTGGCCCGGATCATCGACATGATCCTCGTCTTCATCGTGGTGGCGCTGCTGTCATGGGCGTTCGGGGTCGCGCAGTACACCGTGGACACGGACGACATCGAGTTCGGCAAGACCTTCGGGCGGGAGCTGATCACCGCGATCCTGTACGTCGCGTACGACACGGTCCTGACCGCCCGGTCCGGCCAGACGCTGGGCAAGAAGTGGCTCGGCATGCGGGTGGCCAACCTCGACAACGGCTCCACGCCGTCCGCGCAGACCTCGCTGGTCCGGGCCCTGGTGCTGTGGGTGCCGTTCGCGTTCTGCTGCGCCTGTCTGTGGACGGCGGTCTGCGGCGGCTGGAGCTACTTCGACAAGCCCTACAAGCAGGGCCTGCACGACAAGGCGGCCAAGACGGTGGTGGTCAGCACCGGCTGACGCACCCTCCGGCAGCACACACGGCCAGGGGCCGGCGCCCCGCACGGGGCGCCGGCCCCTGGCCGTGTGTACAGCAAGGGTGTCAGGGGGCCGTGCGCTCCCGGACGGGCTCGGGCGCGGAGGCGACCGAAGCCGGCACGGGCGCGTTCACGGGCGCGTGCACCGGAACGGCGACGGTGACCGGGGTGACGGGAACGGAGACGGGCTCGGGCCTGCTCGCGGGCTTCTTCGCCGAGGAGCGGGCCACGATGGTCCCGGGCGACTTCTGCGCCGGTACCGTCATGGCGACGAGCACGCCGAGCGCGACCGCGGCGACGACGATGACGGCGATGCCGGGGCCCGAACTCGTCTGTGACAGCAGCAGCATGGCGAGCGTCGAGAAGATGACGGTGCAGGAACCGTACGTGAGCTGTGCGAGGTTCGGACGAGGCATGGCAATCGTGTCCTCGGAAGCGGGGGCGGTCTCGACTCTATTCGGCTGCATGCCCGAGTGGAACGAACGGTAAGCGTGACCTAACCCACGGTGCCGGTGCACAGGGGGCGCACGGAGTCATGACGTCCACCCAGTGGACTGGCGTGCGCGCCCGTCATGTAACAGTCATATGTCCGCAATGCGAACAGCCGGTCCTGATAATGCAATTGACTTGTTCAAGTCAAGGTCTGTCTTTTCTTCCCAACCAGTAGTCAAATGGCGTCACTTGACTACACGCGTATAACAGCGCGCGGACCTTCCTTGACAGGGAATCCCCCCTACCGCGCGCACGGGCGCGTGCGTGGGAGGACATCAAGTGAGCAGTAGAACCTGGACGTTCAGGACGGCCGCGACGGTCGTCGCCCTTGCGGCGGCCTCGGCGACGTTCACGACGTTCGCCGTTGCGCAGGCCGCCGAGAACGGCTCGGCGAAGGCCCCGGCGGCGGACCGGCAGGACCCGCAGCCCGAGAAGGCCCACGAGCACGACTTCGACGGGCCGCTCAGCAAGACCCAGGAAGCCCAGCGCGAGGAGGCCCTCAAGCAGGTCATATCCGGCGAGGCCACGGTCAAGGACCGGGACGGCTCCAAGGTCGTCCAGCTCGACAGCCGTAAGGGCGACAGCAAGTACGTCGAGCTCGGCCGCGAGAAGACCGACAAGATCTTCACGATCCTGGTCGAGTTCGGCGACCAGGTCGACCCCCGCTACGGCGGCACGGTCGGCCCGCTGCACAACCAGATAGCCGCGCCGGACCGCACCAAGGACAACAGCACGGCCTGGCAGGCGGACTACAACCAGGCGCACTTCCAGGACCTGTACTTCGGCACCGGCAAGAAGACCGAGTCGCTGAAGAAGTACTACGAGAAGCAGTCCTCGGGCCGCTACTCGGTCGAGGGCGAGGTCACCGACTGGGTCAAGGT
This sequence comes from Streptomyces sp. NPDC006872, assembly GCF_040635845.1. Lineage (NCBI taxonomy): Bacteria > Bacillati > Actinomycetota > Actinomycetes > Kitasatosporales > Streptomycetaceae > Streptomyces > Streptomyces sp. NPDC006872. The sequence goes on along the minus strand of NZ_JBEYIL010000009.1, from coordinate 337,574 downwards.
CCCCTACAACGAGGCCCGTTACGGCTCCAACGACGCCTCCACCGGCGCCTGGTACGCGGTCCAGGACGGCGTCAACGCCTGGGTCGCCGAGCGCGAGGCGGCCGGCGCCACCGCCGTCGAGATCAAGGCCGAGCTGGCCGAGTTCGACCAGTGGGACCGCTACGACTACGACGGCGACGGCGACTTCAACGAGTCCGACGGCTACATCGACCACTTCCAGATCGTGCACGCCGGCGAGGACGAGTCCGCGGGCGGCGGCGCCCAGGGCGCGGACGCCATCTGGGCCCACCGCTGGTACGCCTTCGGCACCGACGCCGGCTCCACCGGCCCGGACACCAACAAGCTCGGCGGCGCCCAGGTCGGCGACACCGGCATCTGGGTCGGCGACTACACCATCCAGCCGGAGAACGGCGGACTCGGTGTCTACGCCCACGAGTACGGCCACGACCTCGGTCTGCCGGACGAGTACGACACCTCCGGCGGCGGCGAGAACTCCACCGGCTTCTGGACGCTGATGTCGTCCGGCTCCTGGCTCGGCACCGGCAAGGAGGCCATCGGCGACCTGCCCGGCGACATGAACGCCTGGGACAAGCTGCAGCTGGGCTGGCTGGACTACGACGTCGCCAAGGCCGGCGTGAAGTCCACCCACACGCTCGGCGTCGCGGAGTACAACACCAAGAACGCCCAGGCCCTCGTGGTCCAGCTGCCGGAGAAGGAGGTCACCACCGAGGTGGTCGCCCCGGCCGAGGGCGCCACGCAGTGGTGGAGCGGCAGCGGCGACAACCTGCGCAACACCCTGACCCGCACGGTCGACCTGACCGGCAAGACCTCCGCCGCCCTCTCCCTGGACGGCTGGTGGGACATCGAGCAGGACTACGACTACCTGTACACCGAGGTCTCCACCGACGGCGGCGCGAACTACACGCCGATCGACGGCACGCTGGCCGACGGCAGCGCGATCCCGCGTGACGGCAGCGGCAAGCCGGCCCTGACCGGCACGGTCGACGCCCACCAGAAGCTGACGTTCCCGCTGGACGCCTACGCGGGCAAGCAGATCAGCCTGCGCTTCCGCTACGCCACCGACGGCGGCGTGGCCCAGAAGGGCTTCACGGCCGACGAGATCACCGTGACGGCGGACGGCGCCACGCTGTTCTCCGACAACGCGGAGAGCGCCGACGCGGCCTGGACGGCGAGCGGCTTCTCCCGCATCGGCGCGTCCATCACGGACGACTATGCGCAGTACTACATCGCCGAGAACCGCCAGTACGTGTCGTACGACAAGACCCTCAAGGTCGGCCCGTACAACTTCGGCTTCTCGACGACGCGCCCCGACTGGGTCGAGCACTACCCGTACCAGAACGGCCTGCTGATCTGGAAGTGGGACACCTCCCAGGCGGACGACAACACCAGCGTCCACCCGGGTGAGGGCCTGATCCTCCCGATCGACTCGCACCCCACCCCGCTGAAGTGGGCGAACGGCACCGCGATGAACGCCCGTCTGCAGAGCTTCGACTCGCCCTTCAGCCTGTACCGCACGGACGCGATCACGCTCCACAGGGCCGATGTCGCGGTCAAGATCAAGTCCCGTCCGGGCGTCGGCGTCTTCGACGACGGAACGTCGACGTACTACGACGCGCTGACCCCGCTCGCGGGCGTCAAGGTCACTGACACCAACACCTCGATCAAGATCGTCAAGGAGGCCCTGAACGGCTCCACGATCAAGGTGAAGGTCGGTCCGTCGGCGAAGTAGCCGACATAAACGCAGGTCAAAGGCACATCGGCGGCAGCCCCCTGGCGGGTTGCCGCCGATCGTGTTTAGGTGCCTCCTGTGGACTTCTTATTGACGCAGACCTCGGCGACGGCATGGCCGCCGACCTCGATACAGACCTCGATACCGACTCGCACGGGGGTGTGACCGCATGGCCGCAGGAGGTTTCTGCAAGTTGCCCGACGGCATGGTGGTGGTGGCGCTGAACCTGCCCCGCCCCGCCCTCGCCGACGGCACCTCGGACGTCCGCGTCCTCGTCCACGCCCACAACCGCGCCCGAGCCCTGACCAGGCTCCGCAACCTCGGCCTGCGCGCCGTCTACCTGCGCGGCAACGCGGCCCCACCGACCCCGGACGAGATCACGGCGGTCCTGCACCACCCCGACGGCCTGATATGGCGTACAGCCCCTGACAACGGTGTCGCACCCCCCGTCGTAGCGGCGCCGGAACTGTGGCGCCCGATCCGAGCACTGCTACGCAAGGCGGCGGCGTAGGGACCCGGGGGAGGGCGCGGCCGACCGCGCCTACCTCGTCGCCGAAGCTCCCCCTGCGGTTCGTCCGAGGAGCGAGTTCATCACGTTGAGCGCCGCCTTCTGGCGTTGGGCCTTCCTCGACCAGACCGCCGGGCAGACCACCCCGAAGAAGAACGACAGCCCGAGGACAAGGCCCGGAGCTGCGGAGATGACGGCGATGGTCAGGTCGCCCTGAAGTCCGGCCGCGAAGGGCCCGGCGCTTGTCGCGGCCACGCCGGCCGCGAGCCGGCGTGAGGAACGCCTGGGCGGCGCGGCACCTCCCGCCGAGGCGGTTTCACCGGACACGGCACTCCCCGTACTCTCGGGCATGTAGTTCTCCGTAGGCATAGATGGGGACTACGAGCAATGACGGCTTCCTGTTGGCGCAGGGAGCCGTCGCTCTTTGCCGGGCGGCGGCTCAGCCGATGTCGCAACGATCTCAGACCGACGTCGACCAAGATTCCCGCAGAAAACTTCGCGGTACTTGTGTAAATTAGTGTTACAGCAGCTCAGAGCCCATTCAAATGTAGATCATGTGTCTCAGGTCACATGCTGAAGAGGGGATTATGTGATGCATGTCACCGTGAAGAAGTGCCTCGCAGGCTCCCACTGAGGGGTGACGGCCCCCTGGTGTCCTTTGCTCTCGACCTGCGCGACCTGCGGGACGCATCGCAGGGCGCGGTCGAAGCTGCGGTCATGCGTGGCGCGTCGCGGACGGCTGTCTACGCGGCACTGAACGGTGCTCGTCTGCCGAGTGTCCAGACCCTGGACGCCATGATCGACGCCTGGACCCATGGGGGTGAGGCGGAACGCCGACGGTGGCAGGAACGACGCCGGGACGCCGAGGAGGCCCTGGCCGAGGCTTCCCGGCTGAGGGGCGATGCCACGACCCGCCGTACGCCCGAAGAGGCGGACTTCACCGAGCGGCTGCGCGCGGTGTGGCAGGAGGGCGGCAGCCCCTCGACCGAGGCGGTCGCCCGCCACTGCGGCCTGAGCGCACGCACCCTTGATTCCTATCTGGAAGGGCGGACGCTCCCGACGACCGCACGCCTTCGTGAACTCCTCGACGGTCTGTCCGCCGTGCGGGAGGTCGAGCCGTCACCGACGTCCCCCCACGACCTGCTGGTCGACGAGGCCCTCTTCCGCGCACGAACGGCCCGCAAGGAGGAGCGTGACCGGGTCCGGCAGCTGGCGACGGCCCTCCCCGGAGGGCAGCCGGCTTCCCCGGACGCCTCGTACTTCGACGGGCTCGGCGCGGTGGCCGGGGTCCGACCGGGCCAGACGTTCGCCACCCGACGGGCGTTGGCCGAGGCCGGTGTGCACCGACATCTGATCGCCGGGATCGCGGGCCGGCAGGACCGCGGCGCGGAGTCGGTCGTGGTGTCCGACGCCTCCGCGGGCGACGACGACTACGGCGATGTGATCATCTATACGGGCGAGGGCACGCTGGACCTGGAGACCGGCCGCCAGGCGCGTGATCAGCAACTGACTCGGGGAAACGCGGCCCTGGCGACGAGTGTGACTCTGGGCGCGCCGGTCCGGGTGGTCCGCCGGATCGCGACGGGCCGGCACACCAGGTCCTACCGGTACGACGGTCTTTTCAAGGCCGAGGACTACTGGTCCGAGCAGGGCCCGCACGGCTACAGGGTGTGGCGGTTCCGTCTTGTTCGGCTTCCGGCCGCAGAGCAGAGCGGGAACGATCTGCCGACGTCCGCGTCGGCGTCTGCGTCCCTGTCCGCGTCGGCCGGGGAACAGGAGGCGCGACCCGATGACGATCGCATGCGCTCGGCGCTGTCGGTTCAGCGCATCGTGCGCAGTACCGCGATCGCGAACCTGGTGAAGCGCATGCACGACTACACGTGCCAGGTGTGCGGAACCCGTCTCCAGAGTCAGACGGGTGGGTACGCCGAGGCGGCGCACATTCGCCCGCTGGGGTCGCCGCACGATGGCCCCGATGCTGTCGGCAATGTGCTCTGTCTGTGCCCCAACTGCCATGTGCGTCTCGACCAGGGCATGTTGATCATCAATGACGACCTCACGGTCGTGAACCGTGCCGACAGCACGCTGCTCGGTCGTCTCCGCGAGACCGCGGAGCACCGGGTCGACCGAGAGCAGCTCGCGTACCACCGGGTCCGCTACGGACTGCCCGGTGGGGGAGTCGCCGAGCGGAGCTGAGCTGAGTAGAGCCGAGCGGAGTAGAGCCGAGCCGAGCTGAGCTGAGCCGGTGGAGGTCGCCCGCCGGCTCGTCGGGCTCAGTACGTTTCGACCACCTTCACGTCCTCCTCCGTGACCACCCCGTCCACGATGCGGAACGAGCGGAACTGGAACTCGCCTCCGCCGTCCGTGTCCGCCGTCGACACCAGCACGTAGTGCGCGCCCGGCTCGTTCGCGTAGGAGATGTCCGTGCGGGACGGGTAGGCCTCGGTGGCCGTGTGGGAGTGGTAGATGATCACCGGCTCCTCGTCGCGGTCGTCCAGCTCGCGGTAGAGCTTCAGCAGGTCACCGGAGTCGAACTCGTAGAACGTGGGCGACATGGCCGCGTTCAGCATCGGGATGAAGCGCTCGGGGCGGTCCGCGCCCTCCGGGCCCGCGACGACGCCGCACGCCTCGTCGGGGTGGTCCTTGCGCGCATGCGCGACGATCTTGTCGACGAGGTCCTGGGTAATGGTCAGCATGGTCGTCAGGATAAGCAGACCGGACCGCGGACCGGACAGCCGAAGGGGCCGTTCCGTACCGGGTAGTGGTACGGAACGGCCCACATCGCGGACGTCCTGAGCGGCTGCCGCAGCGGGCGCCACGAGCGCTCCCTGCGGCCGGACGTCCAGGGGGAGGGCTTCGGAACAGGCCTGGTGAGATCGACCGCGGTGCGCCGACGCCGCCGAGGGGCGCGGCGAACTGCGAGACCGGCCACGATGGCGCCGCGGACGAGCGACGGCGCAACGCGGCGCATCCGGCGGAGCGGCTAGCCGATCTTCTCCAGCTCCGGCTCGCGTCGGGCGGTGACGTCCGGGTTGCGGCCTTTGAGGATCGCCCAGCCGATGCCGAGGGCGGCCGCCCAGCCCGCCATCACGTAGAGGCAGACGCGCGAGTCGGCGTCGTACGCGATCAGGCAGGTCACGAAGAGCAGGAACGCGATGGCCACCCAGCTGAACGCCGAACCGCCCGGGGCGGGGAAGCTGGACGCGGGCAGCCGGCCCGCGACGACCGCGCGACGGTAGAGGACGTGGCTGATCAGGATCATCAGCCAGGTCCAGATGCCGGCCGCGGTGGCCACCGAGGTCACATAGCCGAAGGCCTTCTCCGGGACGACGTAGTTCAGGACCACGCCGATGCCCATGAAGGCGACGGAGACCGCGATGCCGAAGGCCGGGGTCTTGGTCGACGACAGCTTGCGGAAGACCGCGGGCGCCTCGCCGCTGTCGGCCAGGTTCCGCAGCATGCGGCCCGTGGAGTACATGCCCGAGTTGCAGGAGGACAGGGCCGCGGTCAGCACGACGAAGTTGACGATGCCGGCGCCCGCCGGGATGCCGATCTTCGCGAAGGCCTCGACGAACGGTGAGACGCCCGGCGCGAACTCGGTCCACTTCACGACGCACAGGATGACGGTGAGCGCGCCGACGTAGAACAGCGCGATGCGCCAGGGAAGCGTGTTGATCGCCTTGGGGAGGGTCTTCTCCGGGTTCTCCGACTCACCGGCCGTGACCCCGACCAGCTCGACCGCGAGGTAGGCGAACATGACGCCCTGCAGGGTCATCAGGGACGAGCCGACGCCCTTGGGGAAGAAACCGTCGAACTCCCACAGGTTGGAGACCGCGGCCGTGTCGCCGGCGCTGCTGAAACCGAAGGTCAGCACGCCCAGACCGATCACGATCATGCCGATCAGTGCGGTGACCTTGACCATGGAGAACCAGAACTCGAGCTCGCCGAAGAGCTTCACGGAGATCAGGTTGACCCCGAAGAGGATCACCAGGAAGACCAGCGCCGTCACCCACTGGGGGACGGCCGGGAACCAGTAGTTGACGTAGATCGCGGCGGCCGTCAGCTCGGCCATGCCGGTGACGACCCACATCAGCCAGTACGTCCAGCCGGTGAAGTAGCCGAAGAACGGGCCGAGGAACTCACGGGAGTACTCCGCGAACGAGCCCGAGACGGGCCGGTAGAGCAGCAGCTCGCCGAGCGCCCGCATGATGAAGAAGACGATCGCGCCCGCGAGGGCGTACATCAGGATGAGGCTGGGACCGGCCTTGGCGATGTTCGCCCCGGCGCCCAGGAAGAGGCCGACGCCGATGGCGCCGCCGATCGCGATCATCTGGACCTGGCGGCTGCCGAGCCCGCGTTCGTACCCCTCTTCGGGAGTGTCGGTGGCAGCTGTGTCGGTGACAGCTGTGCCGGTGACCTTCTCAGAGGTCATGTGTGGTGCGCCTTTCTCCGAATCCCCCCGCGTACTGGAGCTGCCCGGCCGACGGTCCGTCGGCCATACGGCGCACCCGGCGGGACATGGGTGGCGTCCGCCGGGCGGTCGTGAAGATTTATCACGCCCGCAACACTGATCACCGGCAGGACATGTGGCGCACACCACAGGAAGAAGCGGACAAAACGCATCCCCGGACGGCATAACCGGCCGGGGAGGTAATGCGATCGTTATTCGGATTTGAGCGTCCGCTGAGCGAACGAAATGACCGGCGAACTAGGGCAAAAGGGTTGCCACGAGGGTTTCCTGGAGCCCGCCCAGCCACAGGTACGCCATCACCATCGGCTTGCGCGGATCCTCGTCCGGCAGCCGGTAGAGGAGGTCGGTGTCGTCCTCGTCGGTGATCTCCAGCCGGGAGCCGATCGCCAGGCGCAGGTCGTTCAGCGCGCGGAGCCACTGCTGGGACTCCGCCGGGGACAGCTTCAGCACCGCCCCGCCCTCGCCGGCCGACTCGGCGGCCAGCGCGTCCAGCGAGCGGACCACCGCGAGGGCGTTCTCCCGCTTGCCGGCCCGCAGGTCGTTCTCGGTGAAGCGGCGGAACTCGGCCGAGTGCGCCTTCTGCTCGTCCGCCTGCTTCGGACCCGAGGAGCCCTCCGGGTCGGTGTAGGCGTCCGGGAACAGGCGCCGCAGCACCGGGTCGGCGGGGGGCTCGCTCGGCCCCTCGGCGAAGAGCTCGGCGAGCGGGTCGTCGGCGGCGTCCTCGGCGGGGCCGGGGCCGATGAGCTCCAGGAGCTGTACGGCCAGCGACCGGATGATGGAGATCTCGACGTCGTCGAGTGCGACGGCCGCGCCGCCGCCGGGGATCGGTTCGAATTGTCCAGGCATCAGTGAGGTCGTTTACTCCGGTCTGCTTCCGGTCTACTTCCGGTCCTGCTGGAGGGTGGCCCACAGGCCGTAGCCGTGCATGGCCTGTACGTCGCGCTCCATCTCCTCGCGAGAGCCGCTGGAGACGACCGCCCGGCCCTTGTGGTGGACGTCGAGCATGAGCTTGGTGGCCTTGTCCTTCGGGTAGCCGAAGTACGTCTGGAAGACATAGGTCACGTAGCTCATGAGGTTGACCGGGTCGTTGTGGACGATCGTGACCCACGGGACGTCCGGCTCGGGTACGGCGAAGACCTCCTCCGCCGACTCGGTGCGTTCGATCTCAAGGGGAGCGGGTGACGTCACATGGCCCATGCTGCCACGCATCCCGGAAATCGTCACACCGACGAAAAGGGAGTAGCATCTGTCGTCATGAACACAGCGGACCTTGGGCTGCCGGTGGATGTTCCGTCGACGGCGCTCTTCACGGACCAGTACGAGCTGACGATGCTGCAGGCCGCCCTGAAAGCGGGCACGGCCGAGCGGCGCAGCGTGTTCGAGGTCTTCACCCGGCGGTTGCCGGACGGCAGGCGCTACGGCGTCGTCGCCGGTACCGGGCGCGTCCTGGACGCCGTCGAGAACTTCCGCTTCGACGCGGACGTCCTCGGCTTCCTGCGCGAGCGGAACATCGTCGACACGGAGACCCTGGACTGGCTCGCCGGATACCGCTTCTCGGGTGACGTCTGGGGCTACCCGGAGGGCGAGGTCTACTTCCCGGGCTCGCCGATCATGCGGGTCGAGGGCTCCTTCGCCGAGTGCGTGCTCCTGGAGACCGTGATCCTCTCCATACTCAACCACGACTCCGCGATCGCGGCCGCCGCCTCCCGCATGTCCTCCGCGGCCGGCGAGCGACCCCTGATCGAGATGGGCGCCCGCCGCACCCACGAACTGGCCGCGGTCGCCGCCTCCCGCGCCGCGTACGTCGGCGGCTTCACCACCACCTCCGACCTGGCCGCCGGCTTCCGCTACGGCATCCCCACCGTGGGCACCAGCGCCCACGCCTTCACCCTGCTGCACGACACCGAGCGCGACGCCTTCCAGGCCCAGGTGAACTCGCTCGGCCGCGGCACCACCCTGCTCGTGGACACCTACGACGTCGCCGAGGCCGTCCGGCTGGCGGTGGAGGTCGCCGGGCCCGAGCTCGGCGCGGTCCGCATCGACTCCGGCGACCTGCTGCTCGTGGCCCACCGGGTCCGCCGGCAGCTCGACGAGCTGGGCGCGCAGGACACCCGGATCATCGTCACCTCCGACCTCGACGAGTACGCCATCGCCTCGCTCGCCGCGGCCCCCGTGGACGCGTACGGCGTCGGCACCCAGCTGGTCACCGGCTCCGGACACCCCACCTGCTCGATGGTCTACAAGCTGGTCGCCCGCGCCGAGTCCGCCGACCCCAAGGCCCCGCTGGCGCCGGTGGCCAAGAAGTCGACCGGCGGCAAGACCTCCGTCGGCGGCCGCAAGTGGGCGGCCCGCCGGCCCGACGCACAGGGCGTCGCACAGGCCGAGGTCGTCGGCACCGGGCCGGTCCCCGCCGAGCTGGCCGACCACCAACTGCTCGTCGAGCTGATCAAGGGCGGCCAGGTCGTCGCCCGCGAGCCCCTGGACGTCGTCCGCGACCGCCACACGGCGGCCCGTGCCCGCCTCCCGCTCTCCGCGACCCAGCTCTCCCGCGGCGAACCCGTCATCCCGACGGAGTACGCCACGCAGTAGGCCCCCTCCCGCACCGCCGACAAAGTCTCTAGGCTCAATTACTTCATCCTCAGTCGAAGGACACCGACCATGCGCCGCGCCTTGATCGTCGTAGACGTGCAGAACGACTTCTGCGAGGGGGGCAGTCTCGCGGTGACCGGCGGTGCCGACGTGGCCGCCGCCATCACCGAGCTGATCGGGCAGGCCCCCGCCGGGTACCGGCATGTGGTGGCCACCCGCGACCACCACATCGCGCCCGGCGGCCACTTCGCCGACAACCCCGACTACGTCCACTCCTGGCCCGCGCACTGCGTCGCCGGCACCGAGGGCGTCGGCTTCCACCCCAACTTCGCCCCGGCCGTCGCCTCCGGCGCCATCGACGCCGTCTTCGACAAGGGCGCCTACGCCGCCGCCTACAGCGGCTTCGAGGGCGCCGACGAGAACGGCGTCAAACTGGGCGACTGGCTGCGCGCCCGCAGAATCGACGAGGTGGACGTCGTCGGCATCGCCACCGACCACTGCGTGCGGGCCACCGCCCTGGACGCGGCCCGCGAGGGCTTCCGCACTCAGGTCCTGCTGGACCTCACCGCCGGAGTCGCCGAGGAGAGCACCGACCGCGCCCTGGAGGAACTGCGCGCGGCGGGTGTGGAACTCACCGGAAAGCCGGTCGTCTGACACGCTCCCCCCGGATAGCGTCTCCGCCAGGTGCAGTTCCCGACTCGCCCCCACGGAGATGGTGTTGACGCAACGCTCGCACGTACGGCGCCCCACGCTCGAGGATGTCGCCCGGCGGTCGGGGGTCTCGAAGTCGACCGTCTCGCGGGTGATCAACGGGGAGGCCCGGGTGCGGGCCGAGGTCGTCGACCGGGTCCGGCGCGTCGTCTCCGAGCTGGGATACGTGCCCAACCAGGCTGCCCGGCAACTCGTCACCCACCGCACGGGCGCCGTCGCCGTGGTCGCCGCACAGCCCGAGAACCGGCTCTTCCTCGACCCCTTCTTCGACCTCCTGCTGCGCGGCATCCGCCGCGAACTCGCGCTGCACGGCGCACAGGCCGTCCTGCTGTTCGTGGAGGAACCCGACGACTACGCGCGCGTGGCCGACTACCTCGGCGGCGGCCACGTCGACGGCGCGATCCTCTTCTCCCTGCGCCCCGGCGACCGACTCGCCGAGATGACCGACCGGCTCGCCCTGCCCGCCGTCTTCGGCGGCCGCCCCCTGCTCCGGGACGGCGACACCGTCCACCGCCACGCCTACGTCGACGGCGACAACCGCGGCGGCGCCCGCCAGGCCGTCCAGCATCTGGTCGCGCTCGGACGGCGGCGGATCGCGACCGTCGCCGGCCCCTACGACCAGGAGCACTCCGCCGCCGACCGGCTCGCCGGCTACCAGGACGTCCTGCTCGACGCCCCGGCCGAACTCGTCGAGCGCGCCGACTACACCCGGCAGGGCGGAGCCGACGCCATGGCCGCGCTGCTGGACCGCCGCCCCGACCTGGACGCCGTCTTCGTCGCCTCCGACCTCATGGCGTCCGGCGCGCTGCAGATCCTGCGCGAGCGCGGCCGCCGGGTGCCCGAGGACGTCGCCGTCGTCGGCTTCGACGACCTCGCCTCCATCGCCGAGTCGACCGACCCGCCCCTGACCACCGTCCACCAGGACGTCCCGGAGATGGGCCGGCTGCTGGCCCGGCTGCTCGTCCGGGACGAGGCGCCGCAGCCGCCCTCGGTGGTCGTCCCGACCCGCCTGGTGCACCGCGCCTCGGCCTAGGGATCTCAGTCCCCGGCCCTAATCCGTCCATCATGTGGGATCACACTCCGGCAGCAGGACCGGGAATCGATACGATGAGCCCATGGTTCTGAACGACGTGAGCGAGAAGACGCCGGGCACGCTGCTCGTGGCGCGGCTGCACGTCGACCTGTGCAGGCTCGCCAGCGCCATCTGTTGACGCCCGCATTGCTCTGCCGCCGGGCCCGCGAGCCTGGGGGAGTCTCACATGACGTATCGCGCTGCCCACACCTTCCGACAGGAGTCCTCAGCCATGGCCATCGAGGTCCGCATCCCGACCATCCTCCGCCAGTACACCGACGGTCAGAAGGCGGTGGAGGGAAACGGTGACACCCTCGCCGCGCTGTTCACCGACCTCGAGACCCGGCATGCGGGAATCCACGCCCGCATCGTGGACGACGGCAAGCTGCGCCGCTTCGTCAACGTGTACCTGAACGACGAGGACGTCCGCTTCGTCGACGGCATCGACACCAAGCTGACCGACGGCGACACCGTCACGATCCTGCCGGCCGTCGCCGGCGGCATGGCCTGACCCCGGCATGCGTTACGACTCCCCGCTGGCCGCGGTGGGCAACACCCCTCTGGTGCGCCTGCCGCGGCTCTCGCCGTCCGCCGACGTCCGCATCTGGGCGAAGCTGGAGGACCGCAACCCCACCGGCTCGGTCAAGGACCGCCCCGCCCTGCACATGGTCGAGCAGGCGGAGAAGGACGGCCGTCTCACCCCCGGCTGCACCATCCTGGAGCCGACCAGCGGCAACACCGGCATCTCCCTCGCCATGGCGGCCAAGCTCAAGGGCTACCGCATGGTGTGCGTGATGCCCGAGAACACCTCGCAGGAACGCCGGGACCTGCTCCGTATGTGGGGCGCCGAGATCATCCCCTCCCCGGCCGCCGGCGGTTCCAACACCGCCGTGCGCGTCGCCAAGGAGCTCGCCGCAGAGCACCCCGACTGGGTGATGCTCTACCAGTACGGCAACCCCGACAACGCGGGCGCCCACTACGCGACGACCGGCCCGGAGATCCTCGCCGACCTCCCCTCCGTCACCCACTTCGTCGCGGGCCTCGGCACCACGGGCACGCTCATGGGCGTCGGCCGCTACCTCCGCGAGAACAAACCGGACGTGAAGATCGTCGCCGCCGAGCCGCGCTACGACGACCTGGTCTACGGCCTGCGCAACCTCGACGAGGGCTTCGTCCCGGAGCTGTACGACGCCTCCGTCCTCACCACCCGCTTCTCGGTCGGCTCGGCGGACGCCGTGACCCGCACCCGGGAACTCCTCCAGCAGGAGGGCATCTTCGCGGGCGTCTCCACGGGCGCGGCCCTGCACGCGGCGATCGGCGTCGGCAAGAAGGCGCTGGCGGCCGGCGAGAGCGCGGACATCGTGTTCGTCGTGGCGGACGGCGGCTGGAAGTACCTGTCGACGGGCGTCTACACGGCGGCCACGACAGAGGAAGCGATCGAGACGCTGCAGGGCCAACTCTGGGCGTAGCCGCCGACAGGCGGTGAGGCCCGCCGGGTGGTCCGGTGGCCGGGCGGTCCGGCGGCGAGGTTCAGGTGGTGAGGTGACGGACCTGGTCCCACAGGATCGGGTCCACCACCCCCACCCGCCGCCGGAAGTCCCACACCCGCACCTCGCGCAGCTCGCCCGTCTCCAGAAAACTGGCCCGCCCCTGCGCATCGCCCACCGCACCCGGCGGCAACGGGATCACCCCGGCCCGCTCGTCGTGGTACTTGCTGGTGATCTTCGCGACGGTCACCCGGTCACCGCGCACCATCAGCACCAGACACGGCCGGTCCTTGTCCCCCGGCCCGTCCTCGAACGGCACGTTCGCCCACCAGATCTCCGCCGGCCGCGGCTTCCCGGCGAGCCCGCGCCCCCGGGTCGGCCGCCCCGTCGCCCGGCCCGGCGGCCGCGTCCGCGGCCCCCGCCGCCGCCGTCCCCGCCCCCACCCGTCGACGAGCGTGGCGACCAGCGCGAGCAGCACCAGCGCCGCGAGCGCGAGCCACCACGACGTGTCCATAGGACGACGTTACCGGCGCACGACGACCACCGCGCGCCCTCTTTCCCGGGCCACGCGCCTCGGGTCCAGCCGAACCGGTGACACCACAGGTGAGTTCCCCCACAACAGCCCCTGGCGGAGGAGCGACCCGGGGTTTTGCGCCTTACGCTCGACGAACCGCACGACCCCCGTCGCCCCATTCACGATCATTCGTCCCGCCAGCGGAGGTTTCTGCTTTATGAAGCTCACCGTCGTCGGCTGCTCGGGGTCGTTCCCGTCCGCGGAATCGGCCTGTTCGAGCTACCTCGTAGAGGCCGACGGCTTCCGGCTGCTTCTCGACATGGGCAACGGCGCCCTGGGCGAGCTGCAGCGCCACTGCGGTCTCTACGACCTCGACGCGATCTTCCTGAGCCATCTGCACGCCGACCACTGCATCGACATGTGCGCGTACTTCGTCGCACGCTACTACCGTCACGACGGCGGCCGCTGCGCCCCCATTCCGGTCTACGGACCGGAGGGCACGGAGCACCGTCTGACCACGGCCTACGCGGACACCCCGTCGGCCTCCTCGATGAGCGAGGTCTTCGACTTCCACACGGTCAAGCCGTCCACCTTCGACATCGGACCGTTCACCGTGCACACGGAACGCGTGGCGCACCCGGTGGAGGCGTACGGCATCCGCGTCGAACACGGCGGGAAGTCCCTGACGTACTCCGGTGACACGGGAGTGAGCCCGGTCCTGGCCGACCTCGCCCGCGACACCGACCTGTTCCTGTGCGAGGCCGCCTTCACGTACGGCAAGGAGAACATCCCCGACCTGCACCTCAACGGCCGCGAGGCGGGCGAGACGGCGAGCCGGGCGGGGGCGCGCAAGCTGGTGCTGACCCACATCCCGCCGTGGACCGACCCCCAGGTCAACCTGGCGGACGCCCGCGCGGTGTTCGACGGCCCGGTGGAGCTGGCGGCGCCGCGGGTGACGTACGAGATCTGACGAGCACGAGATCTGACGAGCACGTCATGCAGAAGACCCCCGGAGCAGTTCAGGGCTCCGGGGGTCTTCGCGTGCGGGCCGACGGCTACGCCTTGGTGAGGTCCTCGACCTCCTCCTCGGGCTCACGGCCCGGGGTGGCGAGGTTGAACCTGGTGATGGCGAAGCGGAAGACGAAGTAGTACACCGCGCCGAAGACGAGACCGATCGGGATGATCATCCAGGGCTTGGTCGCCAGGTTCCAGTTCAGCGCGTAGTCGATGAAGCCCGCGGAGAACGTGAATCCGGCGTGCACGCCGAGCGCCCAGGTGATCGCCATGGACAGGGCGGTCAGCACCGCGTGGATCGCGTAGAGCAGCGGGGCGATGAACATGAACGAGAACTCGATGGGCTCGGTCACACCGGTGACGAACGAGGTCAGCGCGAGCGAGATCATCATGCCCAGCACGGCCTTGCGGCGCTCGGGACGGGCGGTGTGCGCGATGGCCAGGGCGGCGGCCGGCAGGCCGAACATCATGATCGGGAAGAAGCCGGACATGAACTGACCGGCCGTCGGGTCACCGGCGAAGAAGCGGTTGAGGTCGCCGTGGACGACGTCGCCGGCCGCGTTGGTGAAGTCGCCGAGCTGGAACCAGGAGACGGTGTTCACGAACTGGTGCATGCCGACCGGGATCAGCGCGCGGTTGATGAGACCGAACAGACCCGCGCCGAACGCGCCGAGGCCCGTCATCCACTCGCCGAAGTTCGAGATGACCTCACCGATCGGCTCCCAGACCAGACCGAAGAAGACGCCCATGAGCGTGCCGACGAACGCCATGACGATCGGCACGAGCCGGCGGCCGTTGAAGAAGCCGAGCCAGTCGACCAGCCTGGTGCGGTGGAACCGCTGCCAGAGCACGGCGCTCAGCAGACCCATCACGATGCCGCCGAGGACCCCGGGGTTGTTGTAGGTCGCGGCTATGTCCGCACCCGCCTGGACCTTCGCCTCGCTGACCGGGAACGCCTTGAGGACGTTGGCGTAGACCAGGAAGCCGACCAGGGCGGCCAGCGCGGTGGAGCCGTCGGACTTCTTGGCGAAGCCGATGGCGACGCCTATACAGAAAAGCATCGGCAGGTTGTCGAAGATCGCACCGCCGGCCGTGGCGAACACTGCCGTGACCTTGTCGGGCAGGTTCAGCTTGTCGTGGATGTCCTGCTGGCCGAACCGGAGCAGCAGCCCCGCCGCCGGCAGCACGGCGATCGGGAGCTGCAGGCTGCGGCCGACCTTCTGCAGGCCCTGGAAAAGACCGGATCCCCACTTCTTCGCGGGGGCCGCCGTGGGCGCGGTGGCGGTGCTCATAGACTTCCTCCATCGGGTGGTGGTCTACACCACTCAGTGGTGTAGACCATGTTGTAGCACGATGAAGGCGGCATAAGGAACCCACTGTTCCCGCAACCGTTCAACTACGTTGAGCTACCGCTGAGTCACCGCTCAGCCACCCCCGCGCACACCCCGCACTACGCCTTCGTGACGTCCTCCCGCTCCTCCTCCGGCTCCCGCCCCGGCGTCTTCAGATCGAACTTCGTGATCGCAAAACGGAAGACCCCGTAGTAGACGGCCGCGAAACACAGACCGATCGGGACGATCGCCCACGGCCGCGTCGCCAGATTCCAGTTGATGACGTAGTCGATGAGCCCCGCGGAGAAGCTGAAACCGTCATGCACGCCCAGCCCCCACGTCACCGCCATCGACACACCCGTCAGCACCGCGTGCACCACGTACAGCAAGGGCGCGACGAACAGGAACGAGTACTCGATCGGCTCCGTGATGCCCGTGACGAACGACGTCAGCGCGACGGACAGCATCAGACCGCCGACCTCCTTGCGCCGCGCCGGCCGCGCGCAGTGCGTGATGGCCAGCGCCGCCGCCGGCAGCGCGAACATCATGATCGGGAAGAAGCCCGAGGTGAACTGACCCGCGTCCGGATCGCCCGCCAGGAACATGTTGATGTCACCGTGCACCACCGTGCCGTCCGGCTTGGTGTACGTCCCGAACTGGAACCAGATGGGCACGTTCAGGAACTGGTGCAGACCGATCACCAACAACGCCCGGTTCGCGAGGCCGAAGATGCCGGCGCCCCACGCGTCCAGCCCGTCCAGCCAGTCGCTGAAACTCTCCAGGGCGTCACCGATCGGCGGCCACACCCACAGACACAACGCCGCGAACGCGATCGCCACGAACGCCATGATGATCGGCACCAGCCGCCGCCCGTTGAAGAAGCCCAGCCAGTCCACCAGCTTCGTGCGGTGATAGCGCTGCCAGAAGTAGGCCGTCAGCAACCCCATCACGATCCCGCCGAAGACCCCCGGATTCTGGTACGCAAAGGCCCCCACCGTGTTGTCGGTCGCCTGGCACCCGATGTTCGGAATGACCTTCGAACCCGGCTCACAGTCCTCCGGGAACTGCCGCAACACGTTGTAGTAGACGAGGAACCCCGCCACCGCCGCCAGCGCGGTCGAACCGTCCGACTTCTTCGCCATGCCGATGGCCACACCGATGCAGAACAGCATCGGCAGCCCCAGGGAGCCGTCGAGCAGCGCCGCACCCGCGCCCGCCATCACCCTCGCCACGTCCGTCCAGCCGAGCCCGTCGTCCCCGAACACATCAGGCTGGCCCAGCCGGTTGAGAATGCCCGCGGCGGGCAGCACGGCGATCGGCAGCTGAAGACTGCGGCCCATCTTCTGCAACCCCTGGAACGCGGTGTTCCAACGCTGACGGGCGGGACTGACGGCCGTCCCGGCGCTCTCGGCACTCATCGTTTGGCGACCGCCTGTCAGGTGGTGTAGACCAGCTACGGACGATTGGCTTGCTGTGAGGTCATCCTTCGGTACACACAGCGCAATCGCTCGCGAAGATGGGCCAACTGTGCGTCACGTGTAAGGAGACCGAAATGGCCACCAAGGCTGAGAAGATCGTCGCCGGACTCGGCGGCCTCGACAACATCGAAGAGATCGAGGGCTGCATCACCCGGCTGCGCACCGAGGTCAACGACCCCTCGCTGGTCGACGAAGCCGCCCTGAAGGCCGCCGGCGCCCACGGCGTCGTCAAGATGGGCACCGCCATCCAGGTCGTCATCGGCACCGACGCCGACCCGATCGCAGCGGAGATCGAAGACATGATGTGAACCCCACGGTTCACCCCCCGAGGGCCCCTCGCCACCGCCGGAGGGGCCCTTTCCGGCTGTGCGGCCACCTCTCCGGCTCTGCCGATAGGCTCGATCCCATGTCACGCATCGACGGCCGCACCCCCGAACAGCTCCGCCCCGTCACCATCGAACGCGGCTGGAGCAAGCACGCCGAGGGCTCCGTCCTCGTCTCCTTCGGCGACACCAAGGTCTTCTGCACCGCCTCCGTCACCGAGGGAGTCCCCCGCTGGCGCAAGGGCAGCGGCGAGGGCTGGGTCACCGCCGAGTACTCCATGCTCCCGCGCGCCACCAACACCCGCGGCGACCGCGAATCCGTCCGCGGCAAGATCGGCGGCCGCACCCACGAGATCTCCCGCCTCATCGGCCGCTCCCTGCGCGCGGTCATCGACTACAAGGCCCTCGGCGAGAACACCATCGTCCTCGACTGCGACGTCCTCCAGGCCGACGGCGGCACCCGCACCGCCGCCATCACCGGCGCGTACGTCGCCCTCGCCGACGCGATCACCTGGGCCCAGGGCAAGAAGCTGATCAAGGCCGGCCGCCAGCCCCTCACCGGCACGGTGAGCGCGGTCTCGGTCGGCATCGTCGGCGGCATCCCGCTCCTGGACCTCTGCTACGAGGAGGACGTCCGCGCCGAGACCGACATGAACGTCGTCTGCACCGGCGACGGCCGCTTCGTCGAGGTCCAAGGCACCGCCGAGGCCGAGCCGTTCGCCCGCGACGAACTCAACTCCCTCCTCGACCTGGCCGTTTCCGGCTGCGCAGAACTCGCTGTCCTGCAGCGCACGGCACTTGATACGGTCCTGGAAAAGTAAAGGGAACACCAAGACGTCCTGGCGACGCGGGCAACCGGCCCGCCCGTCAGGGCGTCTTTGCCAGTACACCGACGGGGAGGAACACACATATGTCCACGGCCGCGAGCCGACGCCCACACCGGCGTCGTCGTACCGTCATAGCCGCCGCCACGGCGGCCGTCGCCCTGAGCCTGGGCCTGACGACGACCGGCTGCGACGCAGTCAACAAGGCCCTGGACTGCGTCCAGACCGCCGACGCCATCGCCGACAGCGTCACCGACCTCCAGCAGGCCGTGGAGAACGCCGCGAACGACCCCACGCAGACCGAGGAGTCGCTCACCTCCATCGAGAACAACCTCGACAAGATCGGCGACAAGACGGACAACACCGACGTCAACAAGGCGGTCGACGACCTCCAGGAAGCCGTCACCAACGTCCGCAAGGCCGTCGAGAGCGGCGACAACACCCCCGACCTCAGCCCGGTCACGGACGCGGCAGGCGAACTGACGAAGGTCTGCACGCCGTAAGAAACCCCTTGGGGGACTGGGGATACTGGGGGACATGACCCGCCTGATCCTCGCCACCCGCAACGCCGGAAAGATCACCGAACTCAGGTCGATCCTCGCCGACGCAGGCCTGCCCCATGACCTCGTCGGCGCGGACGCCTACCCCGAGATCCCCGACGTCAAGGAAACGGGAGTGACGTTCGCCGAGAACGCCCTCCTCAAGGCCCACGCCCTCGCCCGGGCCACCGGCATCCCGGCCGTCGCCGACGACTCGGGCCTCTGCGTCGACGTCCTGAACGGCGCCCCCGGCATCTTCTCGGCCCGCTGGTCCGGCACCCACGGCGACGACAGGGCCAACCTCGACCTGCTCCTGGCCCAACTCTCCGACATCCCGGAGGAACACCGAGGCGCCCACTTCGCCTGCGCAGCGGCACTCGCCCTCCCGGACGGCACGGAACGCGTCGTCGAAGGCCGCCTCACGGGCACCCTTCGCCACACCCCGACCGGCACGAACGGCTTCGGCTACGACCCGATCATCCAACCGGCGGGCGAGACACGCACCTGCGCGGAACTGACGGCCGAGGAAAAGAACGCGATCAGCCATCGGGGGCAGGCGTTCCGAGGGCTGGTACCGGTGGTACGGGAGCTGTTGGGCTGATTTCACGGATCAAGCCCCGCACCTTTGAATCGAAGGTGCGGGGCCTGATTTTCTTGTACGCCCGGTCGGATTCGAACCGACAGACACAACTACCTAAAAGTTGCCGCTCGCCATTGGCGTACGGGCGCCAGTGCTGCGGCCTACTTTACTGGGCTAGGTCGGTCTGCGTCCGCCCCCTCTGCACCAGGTGTCCGTGATGGCGTGACAGTTGGGGCACAGCAACCGCAGGTTCTCCCGCCGGTCGTCGCTCCAGTCCCCGTTGATGTGATCGACCTCCAACGTCATGGGCTTACCGAGCCACTCGGGGCCGACCCCGCAGTCGGCACAAACCTTTGGTACGCCGACTTCGCGCAGCGCTCGGCGAAGCAAGTAGGTTCTGGTTCGGCGCTTACCGTCGTGCTGTACCAGCACGTCTTCCGGGTGCCTCAAAAGGTCAGGTCGAGCCTTCCCTCGTTGGTGAGCTTGTCCCAGGAAGTGGCCAGTCTTGAGACCTTCCTCAGCGACCCACTGACGCAACAGTGCGCGCTGCCTGCCGTTGTCCGGGAGTTCCAGGCGGCGTAGCACCTCTGCGATGGACATCGATTCGGTGACTGCCGCTCGCAACTCGTCGCGTGTGGGGCACCGCCCGCCACGGGGTTTGAAGTGCGAGATGTCGATGCCGAAGTGAGCAAACCGCCGGGTGAGGTAGCGATCGAGCTTGGCGTACGGCCGGGTGCCGAAGAAGACGATGACCTCCTCGATGCTGGAACACTGTGCGGCGGCCTCGGCCAGCCGTTCCCGGGTGTACTGCACGCCACTGCTCATGACGCCCTGCCCTCGCCGCGTCCACGGTAACTGTCTGTCGTGGAGTGGCAGTTGGGGCACAGGAACCGCAGGTTCTCGATGCGGTTGTCGCGCCAGTTGCCGTTGATGTGGTCGACCTCCAGGGGGAGTGGGTGGCCCCGCCAGACCGCGTTCATGCCGCACATGGCACAGCGCTCCGTCATGCCGGTGGTCGTCAGTGCCCACCTGAGCCGATCACTCGGGATGCGTCGCGCATGGTCGACCGGTTGCTCGACAAGCAGAGCCTCCGGCGTTCGGGGGCGCCAGACCTTGCCCCGCTGCGTAGGCACGCGGAAATGTGAGACGTCGATTCCGTACGCCTTGATCCGGCGGCTGATGTGCGTGTGATGACCGCCGACCACCTCGAGCCCAAGATGCCGCAGCACCTCGCACATGTTCGTAGACGCCGAGACCGCCTCCTGAAGCACATCCCGCGTCCACCTCACCCCCTCCCGCTCGAAGTGCGAGACATCCACCCCGAGCTTTTTCATGCGCTTGAAGATGTACCGCCGCGTCGAACTCCCCGGCTCCACCCCCAGCCTCCCCAGCGCCTCCGACAACGTCCGAGCCCCCCGGGCCGCCTCCTCCAGCCGCTCTCTCGTGTACGCGCTCGCGCCCATCGAAACCCCCTCCGTTTTCCGGCCGTCCGTTCGCGGCCCGTACGGAGTAACGAACCGTTTATCGGACAGTCACGCCCGGAACGTGAAAGCGGCCTGTGGCGGGGGTCACCCCCGGCACAGGCCGCAGAAGGGAAGAGGGGACCTCAGACGCCCAGGTCCTTGATGATCTTTGCTACGTGGCCCGTCGCCCGGACGTTGTACAGGGCTCGTTCGACCTTGCCCTCCTCGTCCACGACGATCGTGGAGCGGATGACGCCCATGTACGTCTTGCCGTAGTTCTTCTTCTCGCCGAACGCGCCGTACGCGTCCAGCGCGGTCTTGTCGGGGTCGGCCAGGAGGGTGACCCTGAGGGACTCCTTCTCGCGGAACTTGCCCAGTTTCTCGGGGGTGTCCGGGGAGATGCCGATGACGTCGTACCCGGCGCCGGCCAGGAGGTCCAGGTTGTCCGTGAAGTCGCAGGCCTGCTTCGTGCAGCCGGGGGTCAGGGCGGCCGGGTAGAAGTAGACGATGACCTTGCGGCCCTTGTGGTCCGACAGGGACACCTGGTTGCCGTCGGCGTCGGACAGGGTGAAGGCGGGGGCCACGTCCCCAGGCTCGAGTCGCTCGCTCATCGGTCCAGCCTAGGGCCTGTCCGGCGGATCATGCCGGAGACGCAGGGGCTGGCACGCCCACCTGCGGCGTTGTCGTCGGTTGCCGACGCTCCGCGTCGACGCCCTCCTCCGCCTTGCAGTTGAGCGCACCAGCCCCCGCTCACGTGTGTTGATGAGTCGCCGTTGCCTTCCTCCGACTTGATCCGCCGGACAGGCCCTGACGGGGGGTCCTGACAGTGCGGCGCACGGAAGAACTGACAGACTGTCCGGAGCAGCAGCAAAACGCAGCATCTGACCTTCGGAGGCCGAGACCGTGGCGGAGACGTCGGACACCAGAACCCCGGCGCAGATCGAGGCGGACATCAGGGCCCGCCGCGACGTGCTGGCGGAGACGCTGGACGAGATCGGGGTGCGGGTGCATCCGAAGACCATCGTCGGGGATGCGAAGGCGAAGGTCGTCGCCAATGTCGATCACACCCTGGGGAAGGCCTATGTCCAGGTCAACCGGGTGGTGAGTGAGGTGCGGGCGCAGTTCGTGGACGAAGAGGGCGCGCCGCGGCTGGAGCGTGTCGTGCCGGTCGCGCTGGTGGTCGTCGGGGTGGTCGGTCTGCTTGCGCTCGGCGCCCGTCGACGCAAGGGCTGACCTCGCGCATACGTTTCCGCTTCGGGCAGGTAGGTTCAGTGCTGTGAGCGCCAACAGAATCGACCCCAGTTCCCAGCACGACAAGCTGCCCATCCGGATGCTGCACGACCGTGTGCTCGTGCGGCAGGAGGCCGGTGAGGGCGAGCGGCGTTCCGGTGGCGGCATCCTGATTCCCGCCACCGCGGCCGTCGGTCGTCGGCTGGCGTGGGCGGCGGTCGTCGCGGTGGGGCAGAACGTCCGGACGGTGGAGCCGGGGGATCGGGTGTTGTACGACCCCGAGGACCGTGCGGAGGTCGAGGTGCGGGGTGTCGCGTACGTGCTGATGCGGGAGCGCGATCTGCATGCGGTGGCGGCGGACCGGTTCGAGGGGTCCGAGGACACCACCGGGTTGTATCTGTAAATCTGTGGTCGTCAGGGCCGGTGACCATCGTCACCGGCCCTTTTTTGTCGTTTCTTTGCTACATTCGAAGGAGCCCGACGAGACGCGCCGTACCGGGATGCAGCAGGCCGGTCTGCCAGGACCTGCCGGCGCCGCAAAGACGACGCACCCCTGATGGAGTTCGTGTCTCGGAGGTGCCTGTCATGGCCTGGGTTCTGCTTGTCGTCGCCGGTCTGCTCGAGGTCGGCTGGTCGATCGGGATGAAGTACACGGACGGGTTCACCCGGCTCGTCCCCAGTCTGTTCACCGGCGCGGGCATCGTCGCCAGCATGGTCCTGCTGTCGCACGCCGCCAAGACCCTCCCCATCGGCACCGCCTATGGCGTGTGGGTGGGGATCGGGGCGGCCGGGGCGGCGGTGCTCGGCATGGTGGTGCTGGGGGAGCCGGCGACCGCCGCCCGGATCTTCTTCGTGTGTCTGCTGCTGGTCGCCGTGGTGGGGCTCAAGGCGACCGGCGGGCACTGACCTGGCAACCCGGCGACCCGGCAGGTCCTCCAGGATCGCTAGGGGCTCGCGCCCGTCGTCGTTCCCGTGCTGTCGCCGCCCGGGGTGCCTCCCGAGGCGCCGACGGTGGTGCCGGTGGAGGTGTTGCCCTCGGTCGTGCTGCCTTCGGTGGTGGTGCCTGCGCTGGTGTCGCCTGCGGTGGTGCCGGTGGAGGTGCTGCCGTCGGTCGTGCTGCCTTCGGTGGTCGTTCCGGCGGAGGTGTTGCCCGCGGTGGTGCCGGCGTTGGTGGTGCCGGTGGTCGTGCCCGGGGTCTGGCCCTGGCCCTGCGTCTGGCCCTGGGCGGTCTCGGCGCCGGTCGTGGCGCTGTCGTCCGGGCCGGCGCTGGCCTCGTCGGTGGCCGGGGCGGAGGGGTAGGCGGACTCCTCGCCGCCCTCCTGGATCTGGAGGTTGAAGTCGGTGGCGGGGGTGCCCTTCAGGGCCTTCTTGGTGAACTGGGCCCAGATCTGGGTGGGTGCGCCGCCGCCGTTGATGCGGTCCAGGCCCATGACGCCCTTGAGGGACTTGTGGTGGGCGGTCTCCGGGTCCTGGCCCATGACCGCGACGACGGTGGCGAGGTCGGGGGTGTAGCCGGCGAACCAGGCGGCCTGGTCCTCCTCGGCGGTGCCGGTCTTGCCGGCGGCGGGGCGGCCGGCGGCCAGGGCCTCGGTGGCGGTGCCCTGCTGGACGACGCTGCGCAGGATGGCGGTGGTGGTGTCGGCGGCCTCGCGGCTGACGACCTGGGAGGCCTTCTGCTCGGGCAGCTCCAGCACGTCGGAGCCGTCCTTGGTGACCTTCTCGATCATCGTGTACGTGCCGTGCTTGCCGTGGTTGGCGAGGGTCGCGTACGCCTGGGCCATGTCCAGGACGCTGGCGTTGGCCGTGCCGAGGGCGATGGAGGGGTAGGGCTGGAGTTCGGGGGTGTCGGTCGGCAGGCCGAGCTCGATCGCGGTCTGCTTGACCTTCGCGGGGCCGACGTCGACGGCCATCTGCGCGTACACCGAGTTCACGGACTTGTCGGTGGCGGTGCGCACGCTGATGTCGCCGTAGTTGACGTAGTCCTCGTTCTCGGGGGCGTACGTGCCGCCGCTCCAGCCCTGCACGGGACGCTTGTTGGTGCCGTCGTAGATCGTGTTGGGGGTGATCTGGCGGTTGTCCTGGGTGGTGGAGTCGTTCTCGACGGCCGAGGTGAAGACGAACGGCTTGAAGGTGGAGCCGACCTGGAAGTCCTGGCGGGTGGCGTTGTTGGTGTACTGCTTGACGTAGTCGATGCCGCCGTACATGGCGAGGATCTTGCCGGTCTTGGGGTCGACGGCGGCGCCGCCCGCGCGGACGTACGAGTCGACCTTGCGCTTCTTGGTGTCCAGCTTGGACATGAGCTGGTCGTTGACGGCGTCGACGAAGGCGTCCTGCTTGGACTTCTCCAGGGTGGTGGTGATGCGGTAGCCGCCCGCCTCCAGCTCGTCCGAGGTGACGATCTTGTTGTTCTTCAGGTAGTCCTTGATCGCCGTGACGAGGTAGCCGCGCTGCCCGGACATGCCGGTGTCGGCGCCGGAGGTCTCCTTGACCGTCGGGAACGTCATGCCGGTGCGCTTGGCCTGGCTGAGCCAGCCCTTGGTGACCATGCCGTCGAGGACGTAGTTCCAGCGGGCCTCGGCGGCCGCCTTGTTCTCGGGGTGGGCGATGATGTCGTACTCGCTGGGCGCGTTGACGAGCGCGGCGAGGTAGGCGCCCTGGGCGGGGGTGAGCTTCGAGGCGTCGACGCCGTAGTAGGCCTTGGCGGCGGCCTGCATGCCGTAGGCGTTGCGGCCGAAGTAGCTGGTGTTGAGGTAGCCCTCGAGGATGTCGTCCTTGGACGTCTCGCGGTCCAGCTTGATCGAGATGAAGAACTCCTTCACCTTGCGGGTGACGGTCTGCTCCTGCGCGAGGTAGTAGTTCTTCACGTACTGCTGGGTGATCGTGGAGCCGGACTGCTTGCCCTTGCCGGTGGCGGTGTTCCAGCCGGCCCGGAGCATCGCCTTGGGATCGATCGCGGACTCGGTGTAGAAGTCGCGGTCCTCGGCGGCCAGGACGGCGTGCTGGGCGTCCTTGGAGATCTGCGCGAGGTCGACGTTCTCGCGGTTGACGGTGCCGTCGCGGGCGATCTCGCTGCCGTCGGCGTAGAGGTAGACGTTGGACTGCTTGGTGGCGAGCGCGTTGGCCGGCGGGATCTTGACCATCGAGTAGCCGAGGAAGAACAGGCCGACGAGCAGGGCGGCGCCGAGGACGAACATGCCGAGCACCATGCGCCAGGTGGGCAGGAGCCGGCGCCAGCCGGTGCGTCGCGGTCGCTTTCCCACTGCGGTGCTCCCCCCGTCACCGGCCTCCGGCTTTCCGGGTGCTGAGCCCTCGGTCGGCTGCTGCGGCTGTGGCTCGTCACTCATGTGTTGCTCGGACTCCTGTTTCGCACCGTACGTTTCCGTACGTCGTGGTTCGTTCCCATACTTCTCGTACGCGTTCTGCGCCCCCTCTTGAAGACTCTCGCACCAAGCGTTCCGTTCCCGACAATCGGCGCGTGTTGCGCGGAAAACGCGTGGCACGCGGCCGGACCGGCGCACTAGGCTCCTGCGCTTCGGTGTCGTGCGGGCGCCAGGGGGGTGCCCAGTGGGCGAGGAGGGACGGTTGCCTTGGGATCGGCGCGGTTGTACGCGGCCGTCGCGGCGGGGGGTTTCAGAAGGTACGCGACGTACCGGGTGGCCACGGCCGCCGGGGTGTTCACGAACACCGTTTTCGGCCTGATCCTCGTCTACACATACCTGGCGTTGTGGGACGAGCGGCCGCACCTGGGGGGCTACGACCAGGCGCAGGCGGTCACCTATGTGTGGCTGGGGCAGGCGCTGTACGCGACGCTGGCGATACAGGGCGGCGGCTTCGAGGCCGACCTCATGGCGCGCATCCGCACGGGTGAGATCGCCATCGACCTGTACCGGCCCGCCGATCTTCAGGTGTGGTGGCTGGCGAGCGACGTCGGGCGGGCGTTGTTCCAGTTGCTGGGGCGCGGGGTGATCCCGTTCGTGTTCGGGGCGCTGTTCTTTCCCACGGCGCTGCCGGACGATCCGGTGACCTGGCTGGCGTTCCTGGTGGCGGTCGCGCTCGCGATGCTGGTCAGTTACGGGATCCGGTTCCTGGTGGCGTTGAGCGGGTTCTGGCTGCTGGACGGCACGGGCGCGCTGCAGGTGTTGATGGTGACGGGCATGTTCTGTTCGGGGATGGCACTGCCGCTGAACGCGTTTCCGCAGCCGTACGGGGACATCGTGGCGTCGCTGCCGTGGGCGGCGCTGCTGCAGATGCCGGCCGATGTGCTGATGGGCGAGGTCGATCCGCTGCCCGCGTTCGCGTTCCAGGCGGTGTGGGCGGTGGTGCTGCTGGCGGCGGGGCGGGTGCTGCAGGGGGCGGCGACGCGGCGGGTGGTGGTCCAGGGTGGGTGAGAGCGGACGCCTGGCGGAGGGGTTGCGGGCGTATCGGCTGATCGCCGGGATGTGGATCCGGTCGACGTTGACCTACCGGGTGTCCTTCGTGATGACCGTGGTGGGCGGGCTGTTGGTGACCGGTCTGGACTTTGTCGCGATCTTGCTGATGTTCTCGCAGGTGGACACGCTCGGCGGGTACACGCTGCCCGAGATCGCGTTTCTGTACGGGCTGTCGGCGATGTCGTTCGGGCTGGCGGACCTGGCGATCGGGTCGGCGGGCCGGCTGGGCACGCGCGTGCGTGACGGCACGCTGGACACGCTGCTGGTGCGGCCGGCGCCGCTGCTGGCCCAGGTCGCGGCGGACCGGTTCGCGTTGCGCCGCGTCAGCCGGATCATGCAGGGCGCTCTGGTGCTGGGCTATGCGCTGGTGACGATGGACGTGGCGTGGACGCCGGTGAAGGCGCTGCTGGTGCCGGTGACGCTGGTCTGCGGCGGGGTGATCTTCTCCGCGGTGCTGGTGGCGGGCGCGGCCTTCCAGTTCGTGGCGCAGGACGCGTCCGAGGTGCAGTCGGCGTTCACGTACGGCGGCCAGACGCTGTTGCAGTATCCGCCGACGGTGTTCGGCAAGGAGCTGGTGCGGGGGGTGACCTTCGTGTTTCCGCTGGCTTTCGTCAACTGGGTGCCTGCCGCCTATGTGTTGGGGCGGCCGTACCCGCTGGGGCTGCCGGAGTGGGCGGCGTTCACTCCGCCGCTGGTGGCGGCCGTGTGCTGTGCGGCGGCGGGACTGGCTTGGCGGACGGGGCTCAGGTCGTATCGGAGTACGGGGAGTTAGCCACGATGGGCAGCAGGGACACCATGGACACGGCGGCCGCCACGGACGGTACGGACGTCACGGACGCCTTCATCGAGCTGGACCGCGTCGAGAAGGTCTTCGACGTGCGGAAGAAGACCGGCTTCCTGAAGCGGGAGCGGCGGCAGGTGCGGGCGGTCGACGCGATCTCCTTCACCGTGGCGCGCGGTGAGATGGTCGGCTACATCGGTCCGAACGGCGCCGGGAAGTCGACGACTATCAAGATGCTGACGGGGATCCTGACCCCGAGCGGCGGCCGGCTGCGGGTGGCCGGCATCGACCCCTCCCGCGAGCGGACGCGCCTGGCGCATCGCATCGGGGTGGTGTTCGGGCAGCGCACGACCCTGTGGTGGGATCTGCCCCTGATCGACTCCTACCGGCTGATGCACCGCATGTACCGCATCCCGGAGGCCCGTTACCGGGAGAACCTCGACAGCCTGGTCGAACTCCTCGATCTCGGAGCCCTGTTGGACGTCCCGGTCCGTCAGCTCTCGCTCGGTCAGCGGATGCGCGGCGACATCGCGGCGGCCCTGCTGCACGATCCCGAGGTGCTGTACCTCGACGAGCCGACGATCGGTCTGGACGTCGTCTCCAAGGCGCGGGTGCGGGAGTTCCTGCGGGAGCTGAACGCCGAGCGCGGCACGACGGTGCTGCTCACCACGCACGACCTCCAGGACATCGAACAGCTCTGCTCCCGGGTGATGGTCATCGACCACGGCCGGCTGGTCTACGACGGCGCGCTGGCCGGGCTGCACGAGGCGGGCGACAGCGAGCGGACGCTGGTGGTGGACCTGGAGCGGGAACTGCCGCCGATCGACGTGGGGGAGGCGGCGCGGGTGGTGAAGGTGGACGGTCCGCGTCAGTGGCTGGCGTTCCCGGCGTCGGATTCGGCGGCGCCGCTCGTCGCCCGGATCGCGGCCGAGTATCCCCTGGTGGACCTGTCGGTGCGGGAGCCGGACATCGAGGCGGTGATCGCGAAGATGTACGCGGAGCGCCGGCCCGACGGGCCGGCGGCCGGGCGGTCGACCGTAGTGCCCGGGCCCGGGAAATCGTAGGCTGCTGACATGAGCGACGACGCAGTGCCGGGCCCTCCGGACCTTCGTGCCTCCGACGCCGATCGTGAGCGGGTCTCCGAGGTCCTGCGGGACGCCCTCGCGGAGGGTCGTCTCGACATGGCGGAGTTCGAGGAACGCCTGGATCAGACGTACAAGGCGCGCACCTACGGGGAGTTGGCGCCGATCACCCGGGACCTGCCGGTCGCCGGAGTCGCGCCCCCGCCGGTCCACTCGCTGCGCAAGGAGCCGGTGACGGACGGGAGTTGGGCCGGGCGGGTGGTGGGCGGCGAGGGTTCGTCGACCTGGGGCGTGGCCGTGCTGTCCGGTTTCCAGCGCAAGGGCCGCTGGACGGTCCCGCGGCGCTTCAACTGCTTTGCCTTCTGGGGCGGCGGCGAGATCGACCTGCGCGAGGCGGACTTCGCCGCCGACGAGGTCGTGATCAACTGCGTCGCGATCATGGGCGGGATGCAGATCACCGTGCCGCCGGGCGTCGAGGTGGCGGTCCGCGGCATCGGCGTGATGGGCGGCTTCGACCAGGGGGAGAGCGGTGTCGTGGGGGATCCGGGGGCGCCGCGGGTGATCGTCACCGGGTTCGCGTTCTGGGGCGGGGTCGGCGTCGAGCGCAAGAAGACGCGGGCCGCCCGGCGGCAGGAGAAGCTGGAGCGCAAGGCGGCCAAGCGCGAGCTGCGCTCCGGCGAGGACTGAGTCCCGCAGCTCCTCCTCGGTCCCCTCCGCCTTACAGCCGGGCGGGCGCGGACCCCGTCAGCTCGGCCAGGTCGACGGTCTGCGCCATCTTGCGGTAGCCCCGGTCGCTGGGGTGCAGATGGTCGCCGGAGTCGTACTCGGAGCGGAAGCTGCGCGGGTCGTACGGGTCGCGCAGGGCCTTGTCGAAGTCGACGACCTCGTCGAACAGATCGCCGGTCCGGATCGCCCGGTTGATCTGCTGCCGGACGCCCTCCCGGCCGTCGGTGTAGCGGGCGTG
The DNA here is from genome assembly GCF_040635845.1 of Streptomyces sp. NPDC006872. Lineage (NCBI taxonomy): Bacteria > Bacillati > Actinomycetota > Actinomycetes > Kitasatosporales > Streptomycetaceae > Streptomyces > Streptomyces sp. NPDC006872. The sequence goes on along the minus strand of NZ_JBEYIL010000009.1, from coordinate 308,433 downwards.
GCCGCGGAACGGCGTGAGGGTGGCGCCGACGACCTCGACGCCGCGGGCGTGGGCGCGGTCGACGAGGGTGCGCAGTCCGTCCACGATGCGCTGCGGGTCGGCGAGGGTCCGGCTGCGCAGGATGTCGTTGACGCCGAGGTCGATGACGACGACCTTCACGTTCGCCCGGTCGAGGACGTCGCGTTCGAAGCGGTTCAGGCCGCTGGCGCCGCGGGCGTCGTCGTCGACGAGGACCTGGTTGCCGCTGATGCCGGCGTTGACGACGCCGTAGCGGGGCGCGTCCCCCTGGGCGTCGGCGGTGGTGCGCAGTCGGTCGGCGAGGACGTCCGGCCAGCGGCGGTTCTCGTCGACGGTGGAGGTGACGCCGTCGGTGATGGAGTCGCCGAACGCGACGACGGTGCCGTCGGCCTCGTTGCCGAGGACGTCCAGCGCGGTCAGGTAGCGCCAGTGCGTGCTGGTCGTGGTGAACGCGGCGCCGGTGATGTCCTCGGTGGCCTCGCCGACGGCGGCGTAGCTGGTCTGCCGGGTGTTGGGGTGGTAGGTGACCGGGCCGGCGGAGGTGGGGGAGTAGGTGCTGACCAGGACGTCGGCGTCGGCCGGGACGGCGACGGTCACGGTGTCGCTGACGGCCTGCTCGCCGGCCGGGACGACGACGGTCGTGGCGCCGCCGAAGGTGAGCCGGCGCAGCCGCTCGGGGTCGGCAGCCGCGCTGTTCTCGGCGGCCGCGACGGCGAGCGTGGCGTGGCTGACGGTCAGCGGGCGGGTGCCGTAGAGGTTCGACAGGGTGACCCGGGCGCTTGCCCCGCCGACGCTGGTGTGCACGACGTTGCGGACCGTGCGGCCCGCCATGCCGTCGGCCTCGGTGCCCGGTTCGCCGCCGACGGGCGCGGCGGCCCAGCTGCCGGCCCAGACACCGGTCGAGACGGGAGCGGCCCGGCCGGGGCCCCCGGCGGCCGTGTCCGCGCTCCGGCGGTGCCCCGGACCGTGATCGGTGGCGGCCCCGACGTACAGGGCCCCGACGTATATGGCCGCGGAAAGGGCCACGACAAGGGCGACGATCGCCGACAGGAGGGCATAGCCCTGGTGCTTGACGGTCACCCCCTGACAGACGCCGGGAACTCTTGATTCGTTCCGGGAGTCGGTCAGGAAGGGACAATGTGCGCGGGATCACCGAACGGGTGGAGCAAATGGAACGAACCGAAGCGGCAGCATCAGCGGCGGCGGACGGGGCGCCGGGCAGGAAGCCGTCCTACAAGGCCATGACCTCCTTCACCCCCGCCGACGAGGAGAAGCAGCGCGGGGTGCGCCGGATGAAGCTCACCGCGGCCGGGCTGCTGCTCTTCGTGGCCGTGGTGTACGTGCTGGCCGAGGTGGCCTCCCACCATGGCGCGGGCGCCTGGGCGGGCTATGTGGCGGCGGCCGCGGAGGCGGGCATGGTCGGTGCGCTCGCCGACTGGTTCGCGGTCACCGCGCTGTTCCGTCACCCGCTCGGCCTGCCCATCCCGCACACGGCGATCATCCCGAACAAGAAGGACCAGCTGGGCGTCTCGCTGGGCGAGTTCGTCGGCGAGAACTTCCTCTCCGAGGACGTCGTACGGCAGCGGCTGCGCGCGGTCGGCATCGGCACCCGGCTGGGCGCCTGGCTGGCGGAGCCGGAGCACGCCGACCGGGTGACGGCGGAGCTGGCGACGGCGCTGCGGGGCGCGCTGACGGTGCTGCGCGACTCCGACGTCCAGGCGGTCGTCGGGGAGGCCATCACACGGCGCGCCGACGCCCAGGAGATCGCGCCGGGCATCGGGAAGCTGCTGGAGCGGATCGTCGCGGACGGCGGCCATCGGCGGGCGGTGGACCTGGTGGTGACGCGGGCGCACGACTGGCTGGTGCTGCACGCCGACTCGGTGATGGACGCGGTGCAGGGCGGCGCGCCCGGCTGGACCCCGCGGTTCGTCGACAAGAAGGTCGGCGAGCGCGTCTACAAGGAGCTGCTGCGCTTCTGCGCCGAGATGCGGGACATGCCCACCCACCCGGCCCGCGGCGCCCTCGACCGCTTCCTCACCGACTTCGCCTCCGACCTGCAGTCCGACACGGAGACCCGCGCGCGGGTGGAGCGGCTCAAGGGCGAGGTCCTGGGCCGGGGCGAGGTCCAGGACCTGATCGCGTCCGTCTGGACCGCCGTCCGCTCCATGATCGTCGCGGCGGCGGAGGACGAGCGCAGTGAGCTGCGCCTGCGCGTGCGGGCCTCCCTGCTGTCGCTGGGCGCGCGGATGGCGACCGAGCGCAAGGTCCAGGACAAGGTCGACAGCTGGGTCGAGGGCGCGGCGGTGCACGTCGTCACGACGTACCGGAAGGAGATCACCTCCCTGATCACCGACACGGTCGCGAGCTGGGACGCGGAGCACACCACCCGCAAGATCGAGGCCAACATCGGCCGTGACCTGCAGTTCATCCGGATCAACGGCACGGTGGTGGGCTCGCTGGCGGGGCTGCTGATCTACACCGTGGCGCGGTGGCTGGGGGCGTAGGCGCGTAGGGCCCTCGGGGGTCTTCTACTCGGCGGTGTCCCGGGTCCGTGCGCGGCGGCGCAGCAACAGCAGGCCGCCGGCCAGGGCGGTGAGGCCGGTGGTCGCGGTCCAGGCGACGAGGTCGGTGGAGCCGGTGGAAGCGAGGTCGCCGCTCTTCCCGGCGGCGGACAGGCCGGTGGCGGGGCTCGCGTCGGCGGAGGGCGCGGTGGCGGAGGTGGTGGGCGCGGCGGAGGCAGTGGGCGTAGAGCCGGCCGTCGTCCCCTTGCCCTCGGTGGTCCCGGTGTTCCCGGCGTTCCCGGCGTTCCCCGTGTCCTTGGCGTCCTCGGTGTTCTTGGCGTCCCCGGCGTCCCGGGTGAACGCCAGTGTGCCGAAGCCGAGTTGGTCGAAGCCGCCGCTGTTGGGGCCGTAGTCCCCGCCGCCGCCCTCGGGGGCAGCCTTGGCGGCGATGCGGGTGAGGTAGGGGGCGGAGAGTCCCCGGCGCTTGGTGTAGTGGTTGGAGATCATCGCCCAGATCGGCCGGGTCATCGCGGGGTCGACGGCGGCCGCGGCGGAGGCGGTCTCGCTGCCCGACCAGCCCCCGATCGCGCCCTTCTTACGGGTGTTGGCGGTGTAGGCCACCTCACCGCCGAGACTCCACTTGGCCACGTACTGGGCGCCCTTGAGGAAGCGGCTGTCGTCGTAGCCGTAGAGGTCGATGCCCTGGTTCCAGGCCATCTCGCAGAAGGTGCCCATGAGACCGACGCCGAGCAGCGCGTGGCCCTGGTCGCGGCCGGCCTCCAGCCACTCGGCGAGGCCGTCGTCGTGCACGACGGGGATGGCGTTCTTGACGGCGCCCAGCCCGGAGCCGCTCTTGAAGTACTCGACGGCCTGCTCCACCTTGGCGCTGTCGTCGCAGAAGATGCCGGTGGCGAGGACGCAGGCCATGGCGGTCAGGTCCCAGTTGGGCCAGTAGTTGGTGACCACGGCGTCGTTGTGCTTCACGAGGAAGCTCTCGCTGAGCGGCGAGAAGACGGTGGTCAGCAGCTTCTGGAAGCGTTCGAGCTCGAAGTCGGGCCGGTCGCGGACGAGTTCGGCCGCGTTGGCGGCCTGGTAGCCGTACAGCCCGGCCGCGAGGAACCGGTCGGCCGAGCCCGCGAGCGAGGTGAGTGTCGCCGACCAGGCGTTGAGGATCGCGACGGCCGTGTCGGCGTACCGGCTCTCACCGCTGACGTGGAAGCGCAGGCCGTTCTGATAGGCGGCGTGCAGGTCGTTGTAGAGGATCGTGTAGTTCTGGGGCGAGCCCGAGCCCCGGTACACGGTCGCCTGCGGGTTGGCCGTCCAGCCGCTCTGCGCATGCCGGTTGGCGGTCAGCTTGGCGTAGCCGGCGGTGTAGGGCGCGGCGCCGGCCTTCACCTTGGCGGCCATCCGGGCCAGGTCGGCGCCGGTGTGCAGGAGGCCGGGGTGGGCGTAGCCGGCGGCGGTGGCGGTCGGAGCCGCGGTGTAGCCGAGGCCGGCGGCTCCGGCCGCGACGCCCGCGGCCTTCAGCATGCTCCGGCGGCTGACGCCCGTGCCGACGCCGTTCTGTCGAGGTCGAGTCAGGTGCATGACCGGGAGACGGGCGCGGGGCGCGGGGATAACGAAAAGTCCGCGCGCGGGTGGGCGCGTCCCGGACCGGTCCTACGCGCCGGTGGTCGACCCCGGCCGGACGATCATCAGGATCGTCACGGTCGCCCACAGCAGGTTGAACACCCCGGTGAACATGGCGAGTTGGACGGTCGTCTCCCGTGTCCCGCCTCCGTCGCCCTCGCCGCTGCTCTCGACGAGGACCTCCTGCCGAGGCAGGACGAGGACCAGCAGCACCCCCGCCGCCAGGACGGTCAGCACGATCGACACGATCAGCCAGGGGTCGCCCATCACCCCCATCGCGCCCGCAGTGGCGAACCCGAACACGGGGACGGCGATGCCGACGGCCGCGTACACCTGGCAGATGCGGTGCAGCAGCCGCACGGTCTCGCTCGCGCGCGCGTCCTCGGGCGCGGCCAGGGCGCGGCGGGCGGCGGGCGGGAACATGCTGGCGGCGACGGTGACGGGCCCGACGGCGATGATCGCGGCGAGGACATGGACGGCGAGGAGGAACTTGGTCACGGACCGACGCTAGGCGGCACGGGGATCCGGCAGAAGCGGCGGAAATGCCATAGGTCAACGGATTCTCGCCAGGGCTTGTGTCCTGGGTTGAAGGCGAGTGCGGGCGAGTCTGGGTAAGTGTCGGCGGGCGAGCGCGGGCGAGCGCGGGCGAGTGTGGGTGAGTGCCGGCGAGCGAGCGCGGGCGCGTGTGGGCGAGTGAGCGGCCGGGGCCCACGTTGGCAGTAATCCGTCGTATGCCTACGCTCTTGCCATGCACACCGTCGCCGTACTGGTCCTGGACGGGGTAATCCCGTTCGATCTGTCCGCCCCGATCGACGCCTTCGGCTGGGCGCGGATGCCCGACGGCCGTCCCGCGTACCGGGTGCGGGTCTGCTCGCCGTCCGCCTCCGGGGAGGTGAGCGCGGGGGCGTTCACCGTGCGGGCGCCGTACGGGCTGGAGGCGCTGGCGGAGGCGGACACGATCGTCCTGCCCGGGGTGGAATGCCCGCCGGACGAGCTGCCGCCCGGTGTGGCCGAGGCGCTGCGGGACGCGGCGGCGAACGGCACGCGGATCGCCTCGATCTGCGTCGGCGCGTTCCTGTTCGCCGCGACGGGCCTGCTGGACGGGCTGCGCGTGACCACGCACTGGATCGCTGCGCGGGAACTGGCCGAGCGCTACCCGAAGCTGGTGGTCGACCCGAACGTCCTCTACGTCGACAACGGCCAGTTCCTCACCTCGGCGGGCGCGGCCGCGGCCCTGGACATGTGTCTGCACATGATCCGCGGCGACTACGGCTCGGCGGTCGCCGCACAGGCGGCCCGGATGTCGGTCATGCCGCTCGAACGGGAGGGCGGCCAGGCCCAGTTCATCGTCCAGGACCTGTCGCCGGCGCCCGCCGGGGCGACCCTCGAACCCCTGCTGGTCTGGCTGGAGGACAACTGCGGCGGCGATCTGACGCTCGACCGGATCGCCGAGCGGGCCGGCGTGAGCACCCGCACCCTCAACCGCCGCTTCCGCGAACAGACCGGGACGACGCCGCTGAGCTGGCTGCACCGGGCCCGGGTGCGGCGCGCGCAGTACCTGCTGGAGTCGACGGCGTACCCGGTCGAACGCATCGCCGCCCAGGCGGGGTTCGGCTCCCCGACGGCGTTCCGGGAGCGCTTCCGCAGGGTGGTGGGGACGAGCCCGCAGGGGTATCGGCGGGCGTTCCGGTCGGGGCAGGAACCGGCGTCCCCGCGCCCGTCGGCGGCCGCCGGGTAAAGATCGGATAAGGTGACCCGTCGTGGCACGTGCGAACACGTGAACCACCGTCACGTACTCGGGGGAGACGTCACAGTGAACACCAGGCGCACGGGACTGTCGGCCGCGCTGCCCTCCTCGCTCAACCCGTTCAGGGCCGCCGTCGCGATCGCGGCCGCGTCCCGTCCCGACCGCGTCGGGGACCCGATCGTCCAGCGGCTCCAGTCCGGTCGTACCTGGGCGGGGGGCGTGGCGTCGGTGTGGATGCTGTTCGCCTATCCGCTGGCCGAGAGCGGCCAGGACATCCTGCTGGGCAAGCTGGTGGACGTGCTGATCGGCTGCGGGATCGCCCTCGTCGCCGGAGTGATCGCCCTGAGCGTCTTCATCGGCATGTCCGACGTCTCGCTCCGCGCCGTCTACGTCCGGCGCCTCACCGGGCCGGGCACCGCGCTCGGCGCGATTCTGCTCGGCGCGGGCGTGTGCGCCGCCGGCGCGGTGTTGATGACGAAGCTGTTGCACGCGGAGATCATCCCGTGGGCCGACATCCGGGCGGCGGGCAACCTCGCCTGGCTGCTGTCCTTCTTCGTGTTCGTCATCGCCATGCTCATCGCCGCGCTCGTCCTGGGCGTGGTGGCGCTCTTCACCCTGGTCGCCGCGGTGCACGCGCTCAACTGCTGCTTCCGGGTCGGCGACGTCCACGAACTGCTGCCCGCGCTGCTCTCACCGTTCCTGATGTGGTCCCTGTTCGTCCTGAGCCTGTTCGACGGCCCCGACGTGGCCGCACCCCCGCTGGTCCTCTACACCTTCCTGCTGGGCGGCCCGCTCTCGGTGACGGCCCTGTCGGTGTGGGAGATACGGCGGCTGAACGGCCGGTACGGGGTGACGCTGCGGTCGGCACTCGGACGCGAGCCGGACGCCGGCGAGCGGGAGCCCGAGCCGCAGCGGGGACCCGAGCCGCAGTGGGGGCCCGAGCCGCAGTGGGGGCCGGGCCCGGTTCCGGTTCCGGCTCCGCAGGGAGAACCGGCACCGCTGATGCCGGGCCAGACCCCCGGTTACGCCATTCCGGCGCAGACCCCCGGTTACGGGACGGCCCCGTCCCCGTCCCCGTACGGCGCCTACCCGCCGCACTCCTCCTGAGGCTGGGGCCGGGGCTGAGGCACGTCGGCCGATCAGGCGCCCTTCCGGTCCGCAACCGCCCACGACGCGACCGCCACCGCACCCGCGACCCCGAAGACGGCCGGCCACGCGCCCACCTTCTTCGCCAGCGGATGCGATCCCGCGAAGGCGGCGACGTACACGGCCGTCAGCGCCCCGGCCGTCTTCCCGCCCGCCCGCTGCTGCCACTGCCGCGCCGCGGCGACCCCCGCGACGGCGAGGACGGCCCCGCCCAGCGGCCGCTTCTTCGTCCACCGGGCCACGCTGTACCCGCCGACCAGTCCGCCGGCGGCGATCACCGCACCGGGAACGTCCGCAACCCTCGCGAGCTTCGCCATGCCTGTCTGCCTCCTGGTCGGTCCCGTATCCCTTACGTCTGCGAGGCTAACGCGCAGGCATGACACCCCCGACTCGCGGGGGCGTTGACCGCGATCCCACAACCGTTGCGCGAGGCGATGACGAACTCCCTGGACGCCACCTCAGAACCGTCCGACCCATCCAACCCGTCCGACCCGTCCGACCCGTCCGACCCGTCCGAACCCCCGGAACACGCGAGGTTCGCCGAGTACGTGCGGGCCCTAGACGCGGCCCCGGCGGCAGAAGCGGCACCGCTGATCCGCCGCATCCTCACCGAGGACCCGGACCGCCAGATGGCTCGAGCGGCGGTGGTCCGACACCTGGATGCAAGGGCGGCGGAACGGGCCGGCACCGACGACGCGACGTGGCGCACCTGGACGGCCCCACTGACGGAGGCCATCGGCGACGACCCCTTCCTGACCCTCCGCCTACAGGAGTGGACGCTCGTCCATCAGGCCATCAGCGCCCACTCCTGGAGCGCATCCACCCTGTCCGCCGCCTCGGACTGGCTGCAACGCAGACTCACCGAGACCCCGGGCGTCCCGGCCCCCGTGCTGGCGTTCCTGGCGGAACACGGCCGCACGAAACGCGTCCGCGCGGCGGCGAGGCGTCCGAGGCGTCCGAGGACGGAGCCGGACGGCCCCTGACTCCTCCCCGGCTAACTCCTCCCCGCCCGCCTGCGCTCGCCGGGCTCCTGCCCCCGCTTGTCGACGACGGCCCGCTCCAGCACCGCGGTGTTGAAGAGGACCGTCCCCACCTTGGCCCGCGTGGTGTCCCGGCTGAAGACGGTGCGTTCGCCGAGGTAGTCGAGGGAGGCACGGTCGAAGATCCACTCCGTACGGGTCCCGTCCGACGTGTCCTCACGGGCGATGGCGATCCCGTGCCGTCCCGCCGCGTCGACGGCGTCGGGCAGCTCGGTCACACCGGGAATCCGCGCGGCGGCCCGGTAGAAGGCGGCGGCGGTGGCGGAGGGCATGATCTGCTCACTGATGAGGTTGCCGATCTCATTGAAGACGACCTGGCCCCGGTCCTTACGGGTCTCGTCCTGCGGCGTCTCCTTGTAGAGCAGCTTCAGCAGCGCCTCGGGATCGGTGGGCAGCGAGGCGAGCCAGGCGTAGGTGGGCCGGTCGATCCCGGCGGGAATCCCGGCGTCCTTCGGATCGGTCCCGTCCACCACGCCCACCTCGATCGGCCAGTCCTCCCCGTCCTCGTGGATCAGCCCGACATCGATCGTGGCCCCCGCCTGCTGCGAGAACCACACCTGTCGCTCATGCGGCTTCCCCGGCTTGACGGGCCCCTCGAAGCCACCGTCGTTGCCGGCCGTCGTGCTCCGCACGTACACGAACTGGTTCTCGCCGACGACTTCGACGTCGGTCCGCATGGCGACGGCGGCGATACGGCCGAGCGTCGCGACGGCACTGCGACTGCCACTGCCGCCCGCGCTGCTCGCACCGGGCCGAGCCGCCGTACCCCCGCCGTCGTGCTGCCCCGAGCCGATGCCGACGGTGAGCCCGGCGGCCAACGCGACGGCGACGGCACCGGCGACGAGCGCGGGCCGGGACAACAGGCGGGGCCTGGGCACGGGCAGAGCGCGGACGTCGTTCGTCTCGCGTTCACGATCGCGGTCGATGAGCTGCATCAGAACGTCCTTGTGATGGGAGTGACGCCCGGACGGCAGCCCCCGCTCGACGGGACCGGTCGGCAACAACCGCTCCAGTTCGCCGAGTTCGTCGAGTTCCTCCGGAGTGGAGTTCATCGGGCTTCCTCCTGAATGGGCAGGACCGCGAACGCGGTCTCACTCTCTACCTCTCCGCGACGCCCCCGGAGTTCCGTGCGCCGTTCCGTGCGCTGTTCCGCACGCTGTTCCGTGCGCTCGACGATCTCCCGAAGCCGCGCCCGAGCCCGCGACAGCCGCGACCGGACGGTCCCCACGGGCACTCCGAGAGCCTCGGCGGCCTGCGCGTAGTCGAGCCCGCCCCATACGCACAGGGCGATGACCTCCCGCTCGTGCCGCCGCAACCGTCCGAGCACCCGCCGCACTTCGGCGAGCCGCCGGGCGTCGTCGACCCGTCCGACGACGTCCTCGGCGAAGTCGTCCATCGTCTCGGCTTCGGTCCGCCGAGCAAGAAAGGCGAGCCGCCGCCGAAGCCCCCGATCGGCGTTCCGCGCCTTGTTGGTGGCGATCCCGAACAGCCAGGGCCGCAACGACCCACCCTCGACGTTCACATCCCCCCGCCCCCGCCAGGCAGCCAGAAACGTCTCGGACATGACCTCCTCGGCCACCGACCAGTCACCGGTCAGCCGAAGGGCATGGTGGTACACGGCCGTGGCGTACAGCTCGTACAGCTCGGAGAACGCCTCACGCTCCCCGCCCCGCACCCGCTCGCGCAAACGCCCGTCGTCGTCATCGTTGGACCTCACACCTGTACCTCTCCGGCCCCCTGACGGAGTTCCCGTGTCGTGGCTCACATCCGCCACTCCAAGGTGACGAACTGGTGGGCAAGCAGGTGTGCGCGCCGATGGGCCGCCGGCGGGACGCAGGGCGGAGCTCACGGTGGCCGGAGCGACGGCGGACTGAGGGCTGCGGCCCGGGGGCGCAGGTCGCGGTCGACGAGGTTACGAACCCTCCGTGAACGCGGTGGCGTGGTCGGCGGCCCACTGGCGAAACGTTCGCGGCGCCGTCCCGAGGATGTCGGCCACCGCAGTGGTGACGTACGCGGGCTGTCCGACCGCCGCGCTCCACGCGGCGAGCAGCATGTCGACGACCGAGCTGGGCACTGTACCCTCCCACAGGCTCCGGAACTCGTCCGGCGTCATCTCCTCGAATGCGATCCGGCGCCCCAGGGCGTCACCGATGACGCCCACCTGCGCGGCCTGGGTCAGCGACTCGGGGCCCGTGAGGACGTAGTCGCCTCCGACGTGTCCGTCCTGATAGAGCGTCCGCGCCGCGACAGCTGCGACGTCGCGGTCGTCGACCGGTGCCGACGCGGCAGCGCCGTAAGGCCACCGGACGACCTCGCCGGCCCGGATCGCGGGCACCCACCAGGCCAGCGAGTTCGACGCGAACATCCCCGGCCGGATGATCGTCGACTCGAGTCCGGTGGCCGCGATGAGCCGCTCGATGTCGGCGTGCAGCACCGCCATGGGATTGGGCTGCTGGAAGAAGGGGTGCGGCGTCTGGTGCGGGGAGGAGAGGAAAACGACCCGCCGCACGTGGGCTGCCAGCCGCTCGACGACTGCCGCGGCGGTCTGAGGCGGGGCGGTCCAGACGAGGAAGACCGCACCGGCGCCCTTCAGTGCCGGGTCGAGCGACTCGGGCACAGCGAGGTCGCCGGTGAAGACCTCGACCTTCGCCGGCAGCGTCGCCGCCGCCTCGGAGCGATGGGTGAGAGCGCGGACCGGCACGCCCGCGTGGAGGAGAAGGTCGATGACGACGCGGCCGACCCGGCCCGTCGCCCCGGTTACGAGCACAGGAGGAATGTCTGTCTGATTCATGCCACCCATGAAAACGTTACTCGGTCAAAAAAGCAACTTGGTTATGAATGTTACTCTGGTCAGATGAGCGAGGCGACGGGACTGCGGGCCCGCAAGAAGGAGCGGACGCGCGACGCCATCGGCGACGCGGCCGTCTCGCTGTTCCTGGAGCGCGGCTTCGACCGCGTCTCCGTCAACGACATCGCCGCGGCGGCCGAGATCTCCAAGCCGACCCTCTTCCGATACTTCCCCACCAAGGAAGACCTGGTGCTGCACCGGTTTGCGGACCACCAGGGCGAGGCGGCACGCGTCGTACGTGACCGCAGGTCCGGCATCAAGCCGGTGACGGCGCTGCACCGGCACTTCCGGTCCGGCCTCGATCGGTACGACCCTGTCACCGGCCTCAGCGATCATCCCGAGGTGGTGGCGTTCCATCGACTGGTGTTCACCACACCGAGCCTGGCGGGACGGCTCACGCGGTACCAGCTCGAGGACGAGGAGGCACTGGCGGACGCCCTCGGCGAAGGCATCCAGGCACGCCTGCGAGCCGCCCAGGTACTCGCGGTCCAACGGGTGCTCGCCCGGACCAACTGGCAGAAGATCGCCGACGGTCGAACCGCCCACGACGTCCACCCCGAGGCCGTAGCCGACGCCGACCAGGCATTCGACCAACTGCGGTAACAGGCGACACTCTCGGACGAAGAAGGCTCTGCGGCCCGGCGTACGCGTTGAGTGAAGATCCGAAACTGACGGACGCTTGGTGGCAGGCGTTCAACGCCTCGCTGGACGCGCTCGCGGCTCAGCGCACGACGCGCATCGCGACGCCGGACACCGTCACCATCACGCAGGCGCTCGTCACTAAATCCATCCGTACCGCTTTCTCGGACGACTTCGACACGACCGTTGAGCGGTGGGTGCCGGCCCACGCGGACCTGAACTGGGCCAACATGACCGCGCCGACGTTCTGCCTCTTCGACTGGGAGGATTGGGGGAACGCCCCTCGGGGTCTGGATTCTGCCTCGCTGTGGGGGAGTTCGCTCGCAGTCCCCGCTCTGGCCGATCGCGTCCGGCAGGAGCGGCACCCCGACTTCCAAAGCCGGGACGGCCAACTGATGACACTGTTCACGTGCGCCAAGATCCTCGGGCCTGGCGCGCACCCCGAGGACCCTCGCTCGGCCTCCGCGCGCCGCATGGCGGAGCGGCTTGTCACGGAGCTTCAGGCTGGCTGACAGCTCATACCTGGTGCAGCGGATCGCGCATCATCGACGCGAAGACCGGGGAGTCCTCGAACGGCTGCTGTTCGCCGATCTTCTCGTAGCCCCAGCGCTCGTAGACGGTTTGGACCTTGCCGTCTCCCGCCTTCGGATTGACCAGCAGCGTGACCCGGTCCTCCTCTCTGCCGGCCAGGAGTTCCTCGTGGATACGGAAGGCGAGGCCGGTCCCGCGCCACGGGCGCCGGACCACGATCTCGTTCAGCGCGAGCGTGCGCTTGCCCGTCTCTTCCGTGTACCCGTCGGGCAGTGGGGTCGTCATGGCTCGCCACCAGCGAGTGCCGGGGCCCAACGGGGTGGCGTACGCGAAACCGGCGGGCTCGGCTCCGTCGTACGCGACGACTGTCTCCCACCCGGGCAGCGAGCTGTGTCCTGTCAGGCGCTCGTCGAAGCGTTCGGCGGAGTAGAAGGGACCGGTGAGGCCCAAGTCGCGCTGACGGACCTCGACGTGGATGTCGACGATCTTCCGGCGCACGGGCTCGACGGTCGTGTGACGGCGCAACTCAAGGCTCACAGGAGCTCCGTTTCGAACCACTTGCGAGTGGCGGGGGAGTCAGGGACGAGGGCGTGGAGCCGGTGTCCGAAGGAGTTCAGCAGCCGGGCGGTGCGTCCGTGCCGAGCTGGGGCGGGGATCTTGTTGGCCGTGGACACGGCGAGCTCGGGCTCGTGCTGGCCGAGCTGCGCGTGGGCGAGGTAGGCGTGGGTGAGGGCTCGGTTGCGCTTCAGGTCCGGCCGAAGTTCGGCAAGCGTGTGGTGAGCGTGCGCCTCTGCCTCTTCCCACAAGCCGAGCGTGGTGTTGGTCGTGAGGGCGAGGAGGTGGAACTCGGCGGAGTCGTAGAACCGCAGCCACGCGGGGCGTTGCGCCCCGGTCTCGGCCCGGCCCAGATTGGTCTCGGCGACGCTGAGGGAGCGCAGGGCGGCCTGGCGGTTGCGGAGATCGGCGTGGTGCACGGCGGCACGCGCGTGGGCGAGAGAGGCATAGAGGGGGGCGCGGGCGGCGCGGGTACGTTTCGCGGCTTCGTCGGCCGCGAGGGCGTTGGCGTACTGGCCTTGATGCCGGTAGAACGCCCCAGCGTGTCCCCAGACGCGGAACTGGATCGCGGAGTCACCGGAAAGGCCGGCGAGAGCGATCGCCTCGCTCAGATGCTGTCGGGCCCGGTCGAGCCGCCCGCCGTCGATCGCGGCCCACAGAGCGGAGCCGGTGAAGGCCGCGGCGAGGCCGTAAAGCTGTCCGCGTACGCGCTGTGAGGCGGGTCGTGTGTCCTGGAGGTGCAGCACACGCTGCGACCAGACGAGCGCTGCCGCCTCGACCTGATGGGTTCCGCCTGCCTTGTTGTCGTTGGCGATGATCAGTGCGAACTGGGCGGCGAGCCGGTTCACATCGGACTGACCGATGCGCCCCGACAGGCTGGAGGAGCCAGCGATGGGCACGAGGGCGGAGGCGGAGGCGGTGGTGAGGAACGTTCGGCGGAGCACGGGCTCCTCCTTGTGGTGCTGACTGCTTTCGGGCGTTGGCTGTTCGACTGAAGACCTCGCGTGGGGAGTGAACCCCAGCTCGATCGTCGTACACCCGAATACTGCCTCCAGTGCCAGTCGTTGGCGGACCTGTGGCCACCGGGTTCTTCCCGTCGCCAAATTGTGGATCGTGCGGACCGAGACGGTGCCTTGCCTGCCGGTGACCTGCTCGATCGCCGTGTTGATCGCCTCGGCCAACTCTTCCTGCGTGAAGCCGAGTTCACGCATGCGTGCCTTGAACTTCTCGTTCGCCTCCGCCACACGACCCACCGTAAGGGCGGGGTGCCGTACTCATCCTGGCGCGAGTAAAGGAGAGGTCAGTTTTTCCGGTTGAGCGCGGAGTGCGCGAGGACGGTCTTTCCTGCCGATCAGCGCAGCCTCTGTCGTTCACTGAGTGTCACAGCGAGAATACGACCCTACGAAGGAGAATCCGTGGCCCACACGAAGCCGCACCGGATCACCGCTGCTCGCCCATGGGGAGTCGGCCGTCTGGCCCCCTACCCGACGACGATGAAGCTGCCGTTCGCCACGGTCACGGTCGACCCGGCCACACAGACCGGGGTCTTCCTCGACCACCGGGGCCAAGTGGTCGAGATGGGCAAGCACGGCACCAGCTCCGGCACCGAGACGTCCACCTCCACCAACCTCGACTCGCAGCCCGACCAAGGACACGACCAGGACAGCAACAAGGACTGATCGCCGTGACCGAGGAAAGGCCCGTGCTGGTGGCCACCGAGGCGAACGACATCACCGCCGACATGGTGATCACCCACCTCAACCGGCGCGGCGTACCGGTGGTCCGCTTCAACCCTGCTGACATCGGTCCCGACCTGACGGTCACAGCACGATTCGGCAGTTCCCCGGCCCCGGTGGCCGGGCACGTCCGAACCCCGTCGCGAACGGTCGGCCTGGAGCACGTGCGAGCGGTCTACTGGCGCCGCCCCGTCTGGCCCGGATTCGAGCATCTTGCGGACGTCGACGCGCAGTTCGCCGCCGCGCAGGTCCGCTACGGGCTCGGTGGAGTCCTGTACGCCTTATCGGGCTGCCTGTGGGTCAATCACCCACACAGGAACGCGGCCGCCGACTACAAGCCCGCCCAACTGGCACTCGCCCACCGAATGGGCCTCACGGTTCCGCCCACACTCGTGACGAACGACCTCGACGAGGCGCGTCGGTTCATCCGCGAACACGGGGAGGTGATCCACAAAACGCTGCGATGGACGCCGTACCAGCGAGACGGCGTCGGCCTCACTTCGTGGGCGGAGCCGGTTCGCGCCGAGGAACTGGACGACTCCGTCCGCGTCACACCGCACCTGTTCCAGGCCCGCGTGGACAAAGTCGCAGACCTGCGAGTCCTCATCGTCGGACGGCGCGTGTTCGCCGTACGCATCGACTCCGGCCTCCTGGACTGGCGCAAGGACTACAGCCTGCTCAGGTACGGCGTGGTAGACCTGCCGGACACTCTGGTGAAGGCCCTTCTCGCCTACCTCGACCACCTCGGCCTCGTCTCTGGATCCTTCGACCTAGCCCTGGACCACGACGGCGAGTTCCACTGGCTGGAGCTGAACCCCAACGGCCAGTGGGGATGGCTGGAGGAGAAGACCGGACTGCACATGGCCGCCGCGTTCGCCGACCTGCTCACCCAAGGAGAAGCAGATGCCTCTGCCCGATAGCGCTCCACAGCGGCGCGCCCTCGCCGACCGGCTGGAGGCCGCCGGAATCCTGAGGAGTCCCCAGTGGCGTGCAGCGGTCGAGACCGTCCCGCGTGAGCTGTTCCTGCACCCGGGTGTGTTCCTTCCGGTGGATGGCGGACGCTGGCGCCCGATCAACGCGCTCGGCACAGACGCGAAGGAATGGCTCGAGACCGCGTACAGCGAACAATCCCTGGCCACCCAACTGGACGGCTCCGTGACCGCCGACCAGAGCGCCGACTTCGTCACCGGGACTCCCACCTCGTCGTCCACCACACCCGTGACCGTAATCGGCATGATCGAGGACCTGGAGCTCGAAGACGGTCACAGCGTGCTGGAGATCGGCACCGGCACCGGCTACTCCACCGCTCTGATGTGCCACCGCCTCGGTGAGGACAACGTCACCACGGTCGAAGTGGATCCGCAGGTGGCCGCCCGCGCGGACGCCGCGCTGGAGGAGGCCGGATACTCCACGTGGACGGTCACCGGTGACGGCCTCCTCGGCCACCCGGCCCGGGCTCCCTACGACCGAGTGATCGCCACCTGCGCCGTACGCCGTATCCCCTACACCTGGGTCCGCCAGACCAGGCCCGGCGGCATCATTCTCGGCACAGTCGGCTCCTGGTCGTACGGCACCGGCCTGGCGAAGGTCACGGTGAACGAGGACGGCAGCGCCGAGGGACGGATCGTCGGCCGCTCCTCCTTCATGCACGCCCGCTCACAGGCAGCACCTCCGCTCGCAGGGGATCTGTCTGCCCGCACCGCCTACCCGGACACGGAACGTTTGGTGAAGGTACCGCCCACCTTGCTGGACGAGTGGATGCCGGCCTTCCTCGCTCAACTCGCCGCACCGGCCGCCCAGCTTGTACGCGCCACGGGAAGCGATGGCACCCTGGCGCTGTACCTGTTCGACCCCGACCGCGAGTCGTTCGCCGCATTCACGGAGGACGTCTCCGGCTGGACGGTCCGCCAGGGAGGCCCCGTCGCGCTGTGGAACGACATCGAACAGGCCCTCATGAGCTGGCAGGACGCCGGGCACCCCGACATGAGCGCGGTACGGCTCCACGTCACAGACCGCGTGCACACCTACTGGATCGGCGGCAGAAAGATCACGACCAAGCACCGCTCGCACTGGATCGGGGAGAGCCCTTCGTTGCTATGGGAACACAGGCTTGCCTGACCCGGAGACGGCTCATCCGATGCGACGAACTCGGCTGGCGAAATCTTCGGGGCTGCCCGAGAAGGTTGCTACTCCTCACTGGGAGCCGTCCTTCGACATGCCAGGCAGCGATGCGCTTCAAGCGACCTCTCGGCAGAACCGTTTACGCCCAGCGGCTGCCGTTAGGCCACACTTCAAGGGCATATCCTGCCAACTTGGCTTGGCGAGCCTTGATGCCGTCGACTCGCCATTTCCATTTCTGGCCGTCCCACAATTTATCGATCTCCGTTTTTGCGGAGATAAGAAGTGCAGAGTTGGTGTAGAGGTCGGATTTCTCCGGGAAAGCGAGAGCAGACAGTGCCTGGTTCTTCTTTCCCGTAAGAAGCGTTAGGTTCCCCAGCCTGCTGACCCAATCTTGGTGATCATCGAGAATCAGGTCATTGCTCGGCTTCTGAGGATAGATATTATCGACATGAACCTTCCCGTCCCCCATCACCAGTTCTTCATGAACGTCGTTCTTCAGGCGCAGGTACTGCTCCATTTTCGTCAGAAGATACCGAGCTTGAGACGGCTTGGGGATTGAAGCTTCGAGGAAATCTGCCTTAAAGGTCTCATCGTCCGGTATCCAGCCAAAGATCTTCTGCAGTACGCCTTCGAGGTTGGCGCCTCTAGAAAGCTCCTTGGCTGCACTAAATACGTTCTCCTCGAGAAGGGTGGATTCCCTGCGGCCGACTACCGTCCAGCGGACGTAGTAGCTTATGGAAGCCTCTATGAGAATTTGCAGTTGTGGGTACGGATTCCCTCCGGAAGCAGACAGCAAGAGCGGGTATAGGGCATCTGCACTCATAGCCTTGATCTCGTTCAGAGCAGCGTCGAAATCGGCATCACCAGTACTGCCCGTAATCAATTCCGCGTACCGACCAGCAGCCCCTTCAAGTTCGGCAGAGAATGCCCCAACGCCGTACGATTGTGGACGCTTATCGAAATGGGCACTAAGATCTTTCCGAATGGTCGCATAAAGGCTGTGTGACTTTACATCGCCATGCTTCGAAACCCAGAAGTGGCGCAAGAATTTTTCAATCTCTTCCCGGCGTTCGAAGCCGTCCAATAGAGAGCGCCACGCGTCATTTACTCGCATTTTCTCGTGCTCGCTCGTGGCCTTCTCCATCAAGAAGTTTCGAACGAGGTCTACGGTGGAAAGATCCTTCCCTCGAGAATTTATGGTTTCGAATACTTCGTTGGCGTCGCCGGATGACGGGGTCTGGATCTCAACGAACACGAGACCGTTGATCAAGCATTCGCGCAGTGCGTCGAGGTAATCCATGC
Source organism: Streptomyces sp. NPDC006872 (assembly GCF_040635845.1). Lineage (NCBI taxonomy): Bacteria > Bacillati > Actinomycetota > Actinomycetes > Kitasatosporales > Streptomycetaceae > Streptomyces > Streptomyces sp. NPDC006872. Next base: position 290,620 of record NZ_JBEYIL010000009.1, on the reverse strand, counting down.
GTGCTTCGTCTTCGATGTACGCCTGAAGTCGATTGTTAATCTTGGATCGAAAGTTATTGTACGCATCCAAAATGAGATGATGCGAAGGTCGTCCAGGCTTTTCAATTTTGGCGCAAGCGCCGGTAATTTCACTCCAATCTTGGATGTGATCGCGAAAGAAGTCGCGATCAAAAAGGGAGAGTATAAGGAAGTACTCCATCGGCTCCTTCCGGCCGGACTTCCGTGCGATGTAGTCTCGCTGGATATTGTTGGCGGTTGATATTCCTTCAGGTGATCGCATCCCCCAAAGTATGTCTCTGATCGCCGCTATGAGAATCGTAGAGGTCGTTAGGCGCTGTTGGCCGTCAAGTAGTGAGCGCCCCTGTTTCGAGTCGCCGGTGATGGTAACAACGGGGCCTATAAAGTACTCTGCCGATGATTCGCGTCCGCTTTCGCGAGAGTCCTTGAACTTCTCGATATCTGCCCAAAAAACATCAACTTCCTTTTTTGTCCAGGCGTATTGGCGTTGGCTGTCATCGGGGACGGTGACGATGGGATTATTGGCACCGATTAGTTGGCCTAGCGTTTGTCGCTGTGCCTGTTTGATGATAGCCATGAGTGTCCTCCAGTCGCCTTGGGGAAGGTGAGCCTACCTCCGCCTCGCTGTGAGTGGGGTGAGAACTCGCCAGACTAGGGGGCAACCCGTCCTTGGGGGCGCGTCATGCTCAGGCTAGGTCGCTAGCCCCCGCCGACTGCTACATTCAGCGTTCAAGCACAGTCGGCAAGCACGACCTCGGGCAGGGGACATGAGCTTTTCGAACGAGAACACCGCCGCGCACCACTTGTACGCGCTGATAGCGCGTGTCCGCTCATCAACGGAGGGGAATGTTTCCTCGGCCTGGTCTGAAGTCCTTGGTGCCGAGTGGGGCAGTCATGAGTTCGCCCGCCGACATTCCGAAGTTGTGACTCTTCTGCAAATGACAATTCGCCAGGTGAGTGCGCTTCCGGAGAGGGCGCGTATTCGGTGTGAGCGTCATGTTGGCGCCTGGTGGGTTGCGGTCATGCAGCCGGCGATTAATTGGATGGACGAGTCTCGTGCGCTCCAATCAATCATCGATGACGATAAGTTGGATCACCTGGAATTTACAGCAGATCTGATATCCGGAAATCTTGGGGGGTCCGATGCGGCGCCCCGCAGTGCGGACTTGAGTGAGATGGTCGATCGCTGTAATGAGTGGATCGAGCTACTTACATCCATGGATGAAAGGGAAATCGATGGCCCTGTAAGGGATCAGCTGATTTCTCAACTCCGCCACCTGATCTGGCTGATTAATAACGCTGGCCTTTTTGGTGGAGCAAGAGTGGCAGAGGAGGCGAGCACTGTTATCGGCTCTCTGGCTCAGACTGGCGCCTCTTTGGTCAATGTTCGCGAAGAGAACGCAAGCCGCTGGAAAAAGGCCTTGTTGGCGTTGGTGGCGGCGTGCGTTGTTTTTAATCAGGCGTCGCCGATCCTGCAAGAGTCGCTTACTGTGGGTGAAAGCCTCGTCAGGGAAATTGCTTCAGTTGTTGAAGATTTCCAGGAAGAAGGATGACCGGGGATTCCGCTTCTTGAGTAGGGCGCCTGTTCTGGCTTGTTCCGGAGGAGCCCCACGACGAGGTAGGTCGGGGCGTGGACGAGCGAACTGCAGGGCCTTGTCCAACATCCACCTCTGTGCCTCTCAAGTTCGGCGTGAGGTTTGCGGGCCCGACTCGGGGGACCCGGCGTGGGCTGAGGCCGCGTGCGCCCTCCCCGGGCTGGCCTCGTCAGTTGTCCAGGTCTCCCCGCCGGAGCGCGTCCACAAAGAAGTCCCAAGCCTGATGCCGGATAACTACGGCAGGTCCGCTCTCCTGCTTGGAATCACGTACAAGAGTGCAACTCTCGCCTAGCGCACACTCCACGCACTCGGTCCCGCTGCCGCCGCTGTAGGTGGACTTGAACCACTGGTCCGTCGAGGGCGAGGTCATCAGGGCTCCTTGCTTATGCGATCGACAATCTCAGCTGAAGATTCCAGATCGAGTGCCTGTGCACTGAGGTATTCGAACGCCAGCCTATAGCGCTCAAGTTCTTGCGGCTTCTCCATGAAGAGCCCACCGCCGATCAGGTCCACGTAGACCACGTCCAGCTCACGGGTCGGGCCCCGAAGGACAGCGAAGCTGCCAACGGCGGCTGCGTGAGCCCCATTTGAGAAGGGCAGCACCTGGACCGTCACATGGGGGCGTTGGGACACCGTGAGCAGATGGCGTAGTTGTTCTTGCATGACATCAGTGCCACCCACTCGGCGTCGTAGTGCCGCCTCATCAATCACGCACCAGAGGTGGGGCGGCTCCTTGCGATCGAGTAGTTCCTGCCTCTTCATACGAATGTCGACCATGTGCTGGACCTCCCGTTCTGAGCACTGCACCTCTGAGGCCCGGTGTACGGCCTCGGCGTAGGCGCGTGTCTGGAGGAGTCCAGGGATGTACATGCAGGCGTAGTGGTCCTCGCGGACGACCTCATCCTCAAGCGTCAGCATGAGATTCATGGACTCGGGGATGGGGTCGGCGAGTGAGCGCCACCAACCCTGGATCCTGGCTCCCTTGGCGAGTTCGACCAGGGCGAGCCGCTCTTCGTCGGAAGCGTCGTATTCGCGGCACAGGGCGTCGACCGCTGGCCATTTGACGGTGCCCTCTTTGGTCTCGTAGCGACTCAGAGTCGCCTTGGAGATGCCCACGTGTGCGCCGGCCTCTTCCAGGGTGAGGCCTCTGGCCTCACGAAGGCGGCGCAGATCCGCGCCGAGTTGGCGCCTGCGGGTGGTGGGTCCGACTGCCATGTTCTAGGCCCTTCGTGTTGATCCGTTCGATCGTGCGGGTCTGTGGTGCGCGAGGACAAGACAGCGTGCGCCGGGGGCGTGCTCACCGGCCTCGCGCTCCTCTTGATCCGTCATGAGAGTTCCATTTTGAGAGTTCCAATGCAACTCTCAGTATGTTCTCAGTTGCACGCAGCAACTGAAGCCCTGCGGGAGGGACTTGCCGTGATGCACAACGACCTGCGCACGCACAGGAAGCCGTGGAGCCTCGACTTCGTGGCGGAGGCCGAGGAGATGGCCGCCCTCCGCCGGTTGATGCGCCTTCACTTGAACCTGTGGGGGCTGCCCGAAGTAGTCGACGACGCTCAACTCTGCGTGACTGAGTTGGTTTCCAACGTCATCGCGCACGTGGGCACAGGGACGCCGACCACTCTCGCGGTCTCCATGAACGGTGCTCACCTGCGGATCGAGATCCAAGACCCTGACACCCGTGCCCTCCCCACCTTGCTCCAGTCGGGAGTCGACTCCGAGGGCGGTCGAGGCATGGCCCTCGTCGACGCCACTGCCGTGCGCTGGGGCGTTGAACTTCACGGCAATCGGAAAGTGACGTGGTGCGAGTTGGCGCCGGAGTGGGACTTGCCCGTCTCGACGCGTAACAGCCCGCGCTCGAGTAGAGCCGAAGGGCTGTTGGAGCTCTACAGGGCAGAGGTGGCGTCGGGCGTGGCGATTGCTGGCTCTCATCGACTGAGCTTGGCCCGCGCGGAGGAAGCGGCGATTGCCATCATCACCGACCTCCTCCTCTGGCTTCACGAGCGCGGCCGCGACGCCGACGAGCTTCTGGACCGAGCCCAGAGACACTTTGAGGCAGAAGCTCACACGTCTGCCTAGCCAGAGGGCAGGGTCAGCTTGTGATTGAGGCGTACGAGCTCACATCGGCAGGAAGTTCTTGGTCTAGATCCCACGTGATCGCCATGGGTTTGCTGCCGGTGTGCCCCGCGTATGCGGCCGGTCCAAGGAGCATCCATGGCTCGGCCTTGCCGATGCTGTTGCGCTTGTAGCGGCGCAGGAAGAGCAGGACGTGGCTCCCCTGCTGGGCGTGTTGCTGGTACCGCAGACCAGTCGCAGAGTTTTCCGGAGTGGTGCTCTGAGACTCCCAGTGAAAGCGGGTCGGGCTGAGTGCGTAGTCCTTGTAGCGGACCGTGGGGGAGAAGTCGCGCTCGCTCTTCTCCAAGGTGATCAGAAGAGCGTCGGTCTTGAACTCCTCCACCCAACGCACTCCTTGTCCGAAGTCTCGCGGCATCTGGCCGCCCAGTTGGGCAACTCCCAGTGCCGAGAGGATCTCGGAGCGGTTGTAGGAGCTGTGGATCTTCAAGGGGATGCGGGACAACGGACCTTCCAGCGGGAGGGGGAAGTGGTCAGCCTCTTCAAGGGCGTACGACAGGACCTGCTGGAGTTCATCACGCAACACCGGCTGGGCGCGCAGCGATTCAAGGCCATTGCGATAGCTGGAGAAACCGCCCGCGTTGTCCCACAAGTTGAAGAAGAGCATGCGGGCGTACGCCTGCTCCCGCACCGACAGAGAGTCGTAGTCGGGGGCGTCGTCTGCGAGCAGCCGTAGATATGCGTGGATTCGGTCCGGGTCGTCGACGTGCAGGAAGGCGTGGACGCGCTTGAGGAGGTCAGCCTCACCCGAGGGCGCCTCCTCGCGGAGGAAGCCCGCCTTACGCAGCACCTTGGTCCAGGAGTTGTCGCTCTTGTAGAGCTCCTGGATATCGCGTCGGCTCTCGCGAAGGTAGTCGGCCAGCCTCGGGGTGCTGTAGTCCCTCACCTCTTTAGCCAACGTAGTGATGGTGGCCTTGAGCTGAGTGCGGATGTTGTCGAGGACCAGATCCTTCGACTTGCCCTCCAGGATGATCTGGCAGCCGGACGGCAACTGCGGGAAGCCCTGCTCAATGCTGTCGACGAGGCGGTTGCGCGAGAGGTTGGTCAGAGCCCGGAACTGCTCTTCGAATCGGAACTCGGCTCGGTGCTGACCGATGAAGTCGAGCACGGTCAGGACAGGCTTGTTCGGAGTACGGCGCAGACCACGCCCGAGCTGCTGGAGGAAGACGGTCGCGCTGTTGGTGGGGCGCAGAAGCAGAAGCGTGTCGACGTCGGGGATGTCCAGACCTTCGTTGAACAGGTCAACGGAGAAGATCACCTGGATGCGACCCGCTTTGAGATCGTCAAGCGTCTGTTGGCGCACCTCGGGCCTGGAGTCACTGTCGAGAGCCGCCGCTTGGAATCCCGCTCGACGGAAACACTCCGCCATGAAGTGCGCATGGTCCTTGGTTACGCAGAATCCCAGCGCGCGCATTGCTGCGGGGGCTGAGATCTTGTCCTCGACCTGCTTGATGACGATGCGTGCCCGAGCCTCGTCAGCCGTGTAGAGGCGGCCAAGCTGATCCCTGTCATAGACGCCCGAACGCCAGTCGAGGCGGGTCAGATCCGTGCCGTCTGGCAGTCCGAAGTAGTGGAAGGGGCAGAGCAGATCGTTTTCTAGGGCCTCCCAGAGCCTTAGCTCGGCGGCGATCCGACCATTGAAAAACTCGTCCTGCACATTGCGCCCGTCCATCCGCTCCGGGGTGGCCGTGAGGCCCAGAAGCTCGGCCGGCTTGAAGTGCTCGATGACCCGTCTGTACGTCTCGGCGGTGGCGTGATGGAACTCGTCGATGACGATGACGTCGAAGTGCTCGGGGTCGAGTTGCTCCAGACGCTGGAGGTTGAGCGACTGGACGCTGGCGAAGACATGTGTCCAGTCGCGTGGTTCCTTGCCACTGTGGAGGAGCTCGCCGAAGGAGGCGTTGTCGAGCACCTCTCGGTAAGTCCGCAGGGACTGATTCAGGATCTCTTTGCGGTGGGCAACGAAGAGGAGATGGGGGAGTTCCCCGCCGCGTGCGTTGCGCATGCTTCGGTAGTCCAGTGCGGCCATGACGGTCTTGCCTGTCCCTGTTGCCGCAACGAGGAGATTCCGATTGCGGCCACGAACGTCGCGCTCAACGCGGAGGCGCTCCAACATGTCCTTCTGGTGCGGGAGGGGATGCACCTCAAGACCAGAGAGGCTGATCTTGATTTCTCCGGCAGGTCCGGTGCCGCCCGCCCGAGCGAGCGCCTCAGCGAGCCGCTCACCGTCGCGATCGGGGTCGTACGCTTCGAAGGCCGTGTCGGCCCAGTACGCGTCGAAGGTGGCCTCGAACTTGTCGAGCACCCTCGGAGTGGCGACCGAGGACAGTCGTACGTTCCACTCCAAGCCATCGAGCAAGGCAGCCTTCGACAGGTTGGAGCTGCCCACGTACGCCGTGTCGAAGCCCGTGTTACGGCGGAAGAGCCAGGCTTTGGCGTGCAGACGCGTTGATCTGATCTCGTAGTTGACCTTGACCTCTGCACCGAACTCGCGCACCAACCTGTCCAAGGCGTGGCGATCGGTAGCGCCGATGTAGGTGGTCGTGATGACCCGGATGGGGACGCCACGTTCCTTGGCCGCACGGAGCGAGTCCTCAAGAACTCTTATCCCGTACCACTTGACGAACGCGCAGAGCAGATCGATGCGGTCAGCGGTGGCGAGCTCTGCCCGCAACTCCGCACCCAAGCTCGGATCATCCGGCGCATTGGTGATCAGCGCTGTCTCGGACAGGGGAGTCAGGGGCCTGATGGCGTAGACGCCAGGAGCCTCCTGCTCGGCCAGCGCGAGGAGCTGGCGGGGACCATCGACGATGGCGGTTCCGGCCGAGTCCACGTCCGGATCCGGCGCGGAGCTGACCAGGGACTGCATGATCTGGTTGGCCGCGGCCACTTGCTTGTCATGAGGTAGCTGACTCAACCGCCGCCCCACGGCTTCGCCGATGTACCGCGCCAGCACATGCGGCGAGGACTCGGCGCTGACCTCAGCGTGGATCGGCTTCCAACCGGAGGCATTCAGCTGCTCGATCTGTGCCTGCATGCCTTCGGTGATGAGCTCTTCGTACACACCCGGGACAGGTTGTGACAGATCCCCTGGCTGACCCACGCTGGTCCCCCTCGATCGCTTGTTGCGCCATGAACAGTTTTAACAGGGGGCACTGACACAAGAGGGCTGATCGCCACCTTGCGAAGCTAGGTTGTCCGCCATGACTCGCGCCACCGAAAGCGACCAGCCCTCCCGCCCCCTCACCGGCAAGGTCGTGGTAATAACCGGCGCCGCCCGAGGCCAAGGCGCAGCCGAAGCCGAGGCCCTCGCTCAGGCCGGTGCCAAGGTGATCGCCACTGACGTCCGCCCGGAAGGCGACTGTCGGCGGCTCGACGTCGCCAGTGAGGACGACTGGGCCGGGCTTGCCGCTGAGCTTCGGGAGACGTACGGGCACATTCACGGGCTGGTCAACAACGCGGGCGTCATTCATCGGGCCCGGCTCGGGGAGGTGCGGGCTGAGGATTTCGGGCGAGTGCACGCGGTGAACACCGCCGGGCCGCTGTTGGGTATTCAGTACCTCTCGCCGCTGATGCCGCCGGGGTCGTCCATCGTCAATGTGGGGTCGTCCACCGCGTACACCGGCTACTACCCGGTCGCCTATACCGCCAGCAAGTGGGCGCTGCGGGGCGTCTCGAAGATCGCGGCCACGGAGTTGGGGCCGAGAGGGATCCGGGTCAACACCGTGCACCCCGGCTACATCGAGACGGAGATGACCGCTGCCGCGACCCCGGCTTTCCGCGAGACGACCATCCGGGAGACGCCTCTCGGTCGCAGCGGCACCGTCGACGACGTCGCGCCCCTCATCGTCTTCCTGCTCTCCGACGCGTCCTCCTTCATCACGGGAGCGGAGATTCCCGTCGACGGGGGTTTCAGCGCACATGGCGGCGTCAAGTCCATCTCGGATGCGATGCGGCCTGACGGGCCGAGCGTCGGCTGAGCAGGGCCTCGGTGAAGGGCACGCAGGCGTGAAGCACGGTCAGCCACCCCCAGCCGTCCCGCCCGTCCTCCACAGTTGCTCGGGCTCGCCGCTGTCACACGTGGTCACCATTACCTGCTTCGCGCCGCCGAAGGCGGGGGCGGCGATCACTAGGCAATGGCCGGTCGTCGTGTTCTTCAGGGTCTTGCCTGCTGAGGTGGTCGCCCCGAACTGCCATTGCACGTAGCCGGTTCCGCCGGGGCCGGCGCAGGCTTCCAGTTGGGCCGCGTAGTCGTTGTTGAACGGCGCCGACAGGCATTTGCCGCTTGCCTGGTTGACCAGTTCGAAGGTGCTGCCGCCGGTGGAGCGCAACGTCCATGTGTAGACGTCGCTGGAACTGCATGCGCCGAAGCCGAGGTAGACGTCGTCCTCGTCGCCGAAGACGCACTGGTCGTTGGAGGTGTTTCGGAGGGTCGACGCGGAAGCCGGGGAGAGGGCGGCGGCCTCGGACTTCTCGGAGGACGGGGTCCCGGTGTCACGGGTGCTCCCGGCATCCGTCTGTACCGGCTGGGCCACCGCCTCCGCGGAGTCGGTCGCGTGCGCGGCAGGCGCCGACGGGGAGCTGGTGGCGGACGGCGATCCGGAAGACGGTGCCGACGGCGACGTCGAGAGCGAGGGCGCCGGAGAGGTCCGGTCCGGGGCTGTCTGAGGGGGTGAGTCCCCTGAGTCCGGTAGGAGGGTGATGGCCGTGATCGTTCCGGCTGTCACCACGATGGGCACGATCAGCAGCCGCACACGCCGGGCACGTCGCTCCCGGATGTCGACGCGGTCCACGTGGCCGATTGCCACGCCTCCGTGGGAGGCGACGGCGGTGGTGCGGGTGGGAGTGGGGGTGGTGGGGGCGGCGGTGTGCGGGGCCTGGGCTTCACTGCTGGCGCTGGGCGCGCCGAAGCCCAGAACGTGCCGCAGTCGTCCCAGAAGCGCGCTGCGGGCGCCTCGCTGTGGACCTGCCAAGCCGGGGGCGGTCAGTCCTGGGCCGGCCCCGGCTGCGGAGGGTCCATGTGCATGCCGCCGTTCACCGTGACCGCGGCCATCGACCCATGGGTGGCCCTGACCGTCACATCGCCGCCGACGACCGCCACGCCACCGTCACCGGCGGAGGCGCCGGAGTTGGGGCCGTGTTGCTGGACGTGCTTGACCAGCGACCGCAGCTCCTCGGCGGCCTCGTCCCTTTCCTGCTCCGGGAGGTCCTGGAGAAGGTCCCGGAAACGTGTCGTCCAGGACCCGGACTCGTCGGCGCGTAGCTGTTCCAGCTCTCCCTGTGCGTCTCCGGCGGCTGCCTGGGCGAGGTCGGCGGCCGTCCGGTCGAGGCGCTGGAGCACCGCCTCTTCCCGTTGGCCGTCTCGGCCCAGGAGCCGGGCCACCGTCGTCCTGGTCTCGACCCAGGCGTCTGTTCCCGCCGCCGTCACCACTGCCGTTCCGCCCGAAACGGCAAGCGCGACCAACACATCCGACAACATCCAGAGCCCCCATGACCAGTTGAGTGACGGATCTTCAGCCAGGCCATTGAACCGTCAACGCCCCTCGTCGGTCGACGGATCGACGAATCCGGCGAATCCGGGTGAGGCGACGACTCCTCCCGCGCCGCCCTCCCGCGCCGCCCAGCCGCGCTGCCTAGGCTCCGTGGCAGCTCTCATAGGCCGACCCCGAACCACACCAACACCCAGCCCCCCGCTCCGGAGGCCAAGCCACCGCCCGCCCCCGCGCCGCCAGCGTCGTCGCGTACTGCGGCAGCAAGTCCGAGTCCCCCGGGGATGACCCCTCCGAGGCTGCGAAGGCCTCGTAGGACGGGACCGTGCCGGTCACGATGCCGAGGTTGCCCGTCCCTGAGGCCGCGAGCTCCCTCAGCGACGCCTCTATCGTCGTGAGGTGGGTCTCGTGGGAGAGGTACTCCGCCTCCAGCGTCGGGTACGCGGCCACCAGCTCCGCCAGTTCGCCCGTCGGCCAGTGCAGGACCGCCACCGGGAACGGCCGGGACAGTTCCTCCCGGTATGCGCCCAGTTCCGCACGCAGGCGGGAGATCTCCGCCTCCAGTTCCGCCGGGTTGTCCGAGCCCAGGGACCAGACGCGCTTGGGGTCGTGGAGCTCGTCCAGGGAGACGGGGGAGGAGTGGAGGGTGTCCGCGAGGACGTCCCAGTCGTCGTGGGCGGCGCCCAGCATGCGGCGTACGCGGTGGCGGCCGAAGAGGAGGGGGTGAGATGCGTGCGGGGGCTCCGCCCCGTTCGTGAGGAGTGCCGTCGTCCCCTCGGTGAACGTCTCCTGCGCCGCTTCCAGCTCGTCGTGGGATTCCAGCGACTCCGCGACGATCACCCAGGGGGCCGGGTCGCGGGGCGCCGCGGCGCGGATGCCGTCGATGATCGCTCGGGCCTCCGCCTCGTGGCCGTACTCCCACAGGTTCGAGGCCTTCAGGGCTCGGACCAGATGGACGTTGTCCAGCCCCTCGGGGGCGGACAGCAGACGGTCGTAGAGGGTCGTCGCGGCGGGGCGGTCGCCGGCCAGTTCCAGATGGGCCGCGGCCTGCAGCAGCAGGGCTTCCGCGTCCTCGGGATACAGGCCGGCGGTCCGCTCCAGGCGTGCCGCTTCGGTGGTGTGGTCGACGTTCTCGGCAGGCGTGTCGGGGCGCATGGGGGACACGGTAGCGCCGCCGGGTGACAAAGGAGAGATATCTGCAGGCCAGGGGAGCCGGGGCAGGCATCGGGCCTGCCTCAGCTCCCTCAGCCGAACTAGATCGTCACTCCGTCCACCTGGAGCGTCTGCACCGCGCCCGCCGCGAACGGCACGCTGATCGTCTTTCCGCTGAGGTAGGTGTCCGAGCGGGCCGTGTAGAGGTCGCCCGTTCCGCTCGTCACCGTGTTCCAGCGGGGGACCAGGCCGGACGAGCCGCCCGTCACCGTCGTGAAGCGGGAGAGGTCGAAGGTCAGGGTCTGGGCGGAGGACGAGGTGTTCGCCGCCACGATCACCAGGCGCTTCGCCGTCTTGTCGATCGCCGCCGCCGCGTAGCTCACGCCCGTGTCGAGGATCGTCATGCCGGGGCGGATGTGACGGCTGAACTGGGCCATCACGTAGTACTTCGTCGTGACCGCGCCCGCCGCCAGCGTGCTCGCGTCGTACGCGATCATCGCCCAGTTCGTCGACGGGTCCATGACCTGCCAGTAGACCCACGCCGTCGGGTGCAGCCAGCGGAAGTCGTAGAGCAGGTTGCTCGCCATCGACAGGCCCGTGCCGTCGTTGTCGCCGGTCTCGGAGTTCCACAACGCCTTGCCGGCCGTTGTCACCACGTCGGTGTAGAGCAGGTCTCGGCGGCCGCCCGAGCCCTGGTACCCGTGGACGTTGACCCGGTTCACATACCCCTTCGTCGTCGACGAGAAGGAGTTCCAGGTGGTGCGGGCGAGGTCGTAGTTCGTCTCGTCCGACGCCGAGATCTTCGTCGCCGTCAGGCCGCGCTTGTCCAACTCGCTGCGCATGTACGGCAGTACGGCCGACTGGACGGTCGCGTCCATATGGCAGCCCTCCTGCGTGCCGGTCGCCGTCCACCAGGACGACGACGGCTCGTTGAAGGGATCGACCGTCGCGAAGTTCACGCCCCAGTTGTTCTTGGCGTAGAGGGCCACGGCCGCCAGATGGGAGGCGTGCTGGCGGTAGTTCCAGGACTGGAGGTTGTTGCCGCCGTCCGACGCGCCGGACGGGTTGTGGTTCAGACACATCCACCACATGGGGGAGTTGGCGAAGAGCTCGGTCGTCGCACCGCGCGCCGTCGCCTTCTGGAGCATCGCGCGCTGGGCGGCGTCCGCCGTCCAGTCCCAGGCCGAGGACGTCGGGTCCTCGTTGTTCCAGTCCTGCCAGAAGCCCTCGATCTGCTTGAACCCGGGGATGTTGGCGGAGGCCACCATGCTGGAGCCGCTCACCGAGTTCCAGCTGCACGCGCCCAGGTTGTAGCGGGCGATGTTCAGGCCGAGGCCGGGGAGCGTCTTGCCGTTGTAGGACACCGAGTTGGTCGTGAAGAAGATGTCGGCGAAGTCGTCGCGGGCGCCGAAGACGTTCGCCCACCAGGCCAGGGAGGTGCCCCAGCCTTCCCAGGTTCCGTACGTCGTCGACGGGTTGACGGAGATCGTCGCGTCGGCGTGGGCTGTGCCTGCGGCTAGGGCGCTTCCGAACAGTGCACCGCCGGAGGCGGCCAGCAGTGTTCTACGTCGGATCATGGTCACTCCACTCCGAGTCGTGGCCGGTCCCGTTCGGCCGAATCGAAGCATCGGGCGTGACGCCTGGGGTTGTCGAGAGTTCTGACAGCCCTTTCTCCAACCTGTGGAGGAAGGGGGAGGGGTTGACTCCGCACCCGGTTCCGTATCTGGCTCCGCACCGGTTCGAGGGGGCGAACGGCCAGGTCGTACGGGTGCCGCTCTGGAGACCTCGTTCTCTTGCCCTTATCGTGCCCGCGTGCGCATTCCCCTCGTACAGCACAGCACCCGGCGACGGCGCGCCCGGTACCGGCGGGTGCTCTGGAGCGGTGCGGAACTCCTCGTCACCGCCGGGGTGTTGGTCCTGCTCCTCGTCGTCCATCAGCTGTGGTGGACCAACCGGGAGGCCAAGGACGGCGCCGAGCGGCGGGTCGAGGCGCTGGAACGGGAGTGGGAGGCAGCCCCCGACGCCGACACCGATACCGGCACCGACGGCAGTGGCGACAACGCCGGCGACAGCAAGAAAAACAGTGACAGCGATAGTGGCGGTGGCGGCGGCACGAGAGTCGACTCCGGTGGCGGCAGTCGGCAGTCGTCCCAGGCCTACGCCGTCCTCCGCATTCCCCGCCTCGACCTCCGGGTCCCCGTCGCCGAGGGCACCAGCAAGCAGAAGGTCCTCAACAAGGGGTACGTCGGCCACTACGCCGGCACCCAACAGCCGGGCCAGAACGGGAACTTCGCGGTCGCCGGACACCGCAACACGCACGGTGAGCCCTTCCGGTACCTCAACCGCCTCAAAAAGGGCGACAAGGTCGAGGTGGAGACCAGGAACGCGACCTACACCTACACCGTCGACGAGATCCTGCCGCAGACCTCACCCCGCGACTCGGGTGTCATCCGGCCCGTACCCCGTTCCCTCACCAAGCCCGCCTACGGCTACGACGCCCCCGGCCGCTACCTCACCCTCACCACCTGCACGCCCGAGTACACCTCGCGCTATCGGCTGGTGGTCTGGGGGGAACTGACCTCCACGAAGCCGAAGTCCTGAGCCGGTCTTTCCGGACAGCCGGTTTTCCCGGACAGCCGGTTTTCCCGGACGGCCGCTTTTCCCGGACCTATGACCGCTGCTCCAGAGCCTCTCGGACCGCGTTCAGGATGGTCTCGGTGCCGGCGCCCAGGGCGCGTGCCGCCGAGGTGAAGTCGCGGGCCAGGGTGGTGAGCCGGTCGGCGTCGGGGTGCTGGGGTTCGGCGGGGAGGGCCGCGACCCGGGTGCCCGCGCCCCGGCGGGTGCGGATCAGCTCGGCGGCCTCCAGTTCGCGGTAGGCGCGGGCCACCGTGCCCGGCGCCAGGCCCAGGTCGGCGGCCAACTGTCGTACGGTCGGCAGGCGTTCACCCTCCACCAGTCGGCCGGTGACGATCAGCGAGGCCAGCTGGGCGCGGATCTGCTCGTACGGCGGCACCTGGCTGGTGGTGTCGACGCGGACGGCGGGTTCACTCATCGTCCACGGCCCGGGGCGCGACGATGGTGAACAGGGACCACCCGAGGGCGAACAGGCTCAGCAGGCCGAGGGGGTAGATCACCAGGGCCGTGACGTTGCCCAGCATTCCGGCGCACTTCGAGTAGAACAGCACTCTCGCGATCATCCCGACGACGAGCAGCAGCTGGCTGGAGACCAGCAGTCCCCAGGCTCCGGTGATCGCCCAACTGCGGTCGTGGCGCTGCTGGTTGTCCCCGGGGCGGTGGGCGATTCGGCGCAGGGACCAGACGCAGGCGGCGGTGCCGAGGGTGAGGGAGACGAGGACCGGGGCGGCGTAGTAGAGGCCGGGCCACGGGCCGAGGTGTCTGGTCACGGTGGAGCAGGTGACGGCGAGGCTGCGGCCCGTCCGGCCGGACCTGTCGGGGGAGGCCGCGGCGGCCCCGATCGTCAGCAGGACGACGATGCAGGCCGTCTGGAAGACGAGCAGCGGGGCCATGCGGGGCGGTACGTGGTCCCGGACCCGGCGCGGGGCGAGACCGGCGGTGCGGACCGCTTCCTGCGGGGCGGGCGTGAGGGAGTCGCCGAGCAGGACCCCGCCGACGGCGCACAGACCGAAGGCGGTGACGGCGGAGACGAAGGGCATGGCGAGCTCGTCGCCGCCCATGGTGAGCAGTTGTTGGACGACCACGAAGCCCAGGGCGAGCCCGGCCCAGCGGGCGCAGAGGTCGGCACGGGCCAGGAGTCTTTCGGGCGAGACGGTGTCGAGCATGGCGGATCCCCCGGTGAGCACTTGTATCTCTTGTATCAAAGGGTGAGTACAAGATGCCGTGGGCGGGATCTTGTGTCAAACCCTTGATACAAGCTGGTTTCGCTCAAGCCGGTCGGGGTCCGTCGCGCCCCGCGTCACCCCCGCACCGGCGTAACCTCCGCCTCCGTGCCCCGCGTCACCCCGCACCGGCGTAACCTCCGCCTCCGCGCCCCGCGTCACCCCCGCCCCCGTACCGCCATCACTCCCACCGCGCCCAGCGTCGCCAGTCCCGCGGACACCGTCATCGCCAGGTCCGCGCCGTGGGCGAGGCCGCCGCCGGTGCCGGTCGCGATGGCGATCGTCAGGGCCACGCCCGCGCAGGAGCCGACGTAGCGCAGCGTCTGCTGGGCCCCCGAGCCCATGGCCGCCCGGGCCGTCGGCACCGACTCCACCGCCAGATGGGGCAGCGCGGCGTTCAGCAGGCCGCTGCCGATGCCCGCGAGGACGAGGCCCGGCAGCATCCGGCGCCAGGAACCCGCGTCCACCGCGCCGAGCAGGGTCAGCGTGCCCACCGCGTGCAGGGCGAAGCCGAGGGCGAGTTGGGTGCGCGGGGCGACGCGGCCGGCCAGCCGGCGGGCCTGGAGGGCGACGACGAAGGACAGGCCGGACCAGAGCAGGAACAGCCAGGCCGTGGCCATCGGGGACATGCCGAGCGTCCGCTGCAGCACGGTCGGCAGGAAGGTGAACAGGCCGATCACCGCCAGGCCGGTCACCAGCCCGCCGAGCGAGGAGGCGACGAAGTCCGCTCTGCGCAGCAGGCCCAGGTCGATCATCGGGGTCGCCGTCCGCCGCTCC
Organism: Streptomyces sp. NPDC006872; assembly: GCF_040635845.1. Taxonomy (NCBI): domain Bacteria; kingdom Bacillati; phylum Actinomycetota; class Actinomycetes; order Kitasatosporales; family Streptomycetaceae; genus Streptomyces; species Streptomyces sp. NPDC006872. Next base: position 275,599 of record NZ_JBEYIL010000009.1, on the reverse strand, counting down.
ACCAGCACGAACGCGGTCAGCAGCACCGCCGACGCCAGCAGCAACAGCCCCACCGGCGCCCGCAGCCAGCCGTCCCGGCCGAGGGTCAGCGCCGCGATCAGGGCGACCGTCGCCGCTCCGAAGGCGCTCGCGCCGAGCAGGTCCGGGCGGCCGCCGCGCGGGGAGCGGGACTCCGTCAGGACGCGGGAGGCGACGACGGCGACCAGCAGGGTGGCCGCGCCCAGCAGCCAGTAGACCAGCCGCCAGTCGGGCAGCGAGCCGCTGAGCGGCGGGCTCACCGCGATGCCCGCGCTGACGAACGCCCCCCACACCCCGGTCGCCCGCAGCCGGTCGCGCGGGGAGGGGAAGGCGTGCACCAGCAGGCCGAGGCTGCTCGCGAGCAGCGCCGCGCTGGACGCGCCCTGCGCGACCCGGGTCAGCGTGAACTGCAGGGTCGTCGTCGCGAGGCCGCCCAGCAGGGTGGTGAGGGCGAGGGCGAGCGTCCCCCATACGAACACCCGGCGGCGGCCGTGATCGTCGGCCAGGCTGCCCGCCACCAGCAGCACCGCGGCCAGTCCCAGCGGGGTGCCGTTCAGCAGCCAGGCCTGGGCCGACGGCGCGGTGTGCAGCTCGGCGGCGGTGTCCACGAGCGTGACCGCCGGGGCGGTGTAGGTCATCAGCGCGAGGGCGGTGGCCGCGCTGGTCACGGCGAGGGTGGCGCCGGGACGGGACGCGGGCGCCGGCTCGGCCCCTATGCCTTGCACGCCCCGCACGCCCCGCACGCCCCGCACGCCCTGCGCACCCCGCTCGGCCCGCGCGTCGCGCTCCGGAACCTTAGTTCGTTCAATGAACCCACTCATGCCACGGAAGGCTAGCACGGTAGGTTCGTTCATTGAACCTAAGGTCGGAAACTGGCTACAGTGGACGTCATGGCACTCGGCAAGGACTACGCGACACAGGAGTGCTCGATCGCTCGGGCACTGGAGATCGTCGGCGAGCGCTGGACGCTCCTCGTCGTCCGCGACGCGCTCTACGGCGTCCGGCGCTACAACGACTTCCTCGTCCACCTGGGCATCCCGCGCGCCGTCCTGGCCGCCCGCCTCCAGGCGCTGACCGCCGAGGGCATCCTCGAGAAGCGCCGGTACCAGCAGTCCCCGCCGCGCGACGAGTACGTCGTCACCGACCGCGGCACGGCCCTGTGGCCGACCCTGCGCTCGCTCGGACTGTGGGGCCGTCAGCACTTCGGCGAGGCCCAGCTGCGGATCTTCCGGCACGCGGACTGCGGCACCGAGCTCGGCCCGTACGGCGAATGTCCCGTCTGCGGAACTGTCGTACCGGTCCCGGACGTCCTCATGGTGCCGGGACCGGGGGCCGACCCCGACCCGGCGGATCCGGTCAGCCGCGCGCTGCTGAAGCCGAAGAAGCTCCTGGAGCCGCTCGATACGGGCCAGGCCGGTCAGGTATAACCGAGGACCGAGGAACCTAGGACTGGGGACCGAGGACTGGGGACCGAGGCAGCAGTCGGTTCTGCGCTGGATCCTGTAGGGGATTCCGTACTCGGTTCTGTGCTGGACGGAGGGGAGGGAACGTGACGCGCAGTCGGTTCGTGCCGCGCCCCGCCCTGCTCCTGTTCGTCCTCCTCGTGGACGTCCTGCTGCTGGACGCCGGCGGCCTCTCCGCCGCCGTCGCGCTCGCCGCGACCGCCGCCGCCGGTTCCGCGCTCGCCGTCTGCACGCTCGTCGCCGCGCGCAGCGCCCCCGCCGTCCCGCCCACCCGGGTGCGAACGGCCATCAGGGACCGGGCCAGGCGGACGGCCTTCCTGCCGCAACGCGACCCCGACGCCTCGGGCCGGCCCCGCCCCAGGGCCCCCGGCCACGCCCTCCCGACGACCGTCGCGTAGGGCACCCTCCGCCGGCTTGCCCGGCTCAACTCCGTGACCCCGCGCGGGTCGTCATGCCGCCACGAAGTCGACGTCCGGCACGACGAGACCCCCGGAGGGCTCCTCACCCATGTCCGTTTTCGCCAGTTTGGTCGAGCAGCTCGCCGACCTGCTCCAGCCCCTGTTCGGCGCCGCCGCCGCGGCCTCGGCGATCGTCCTGTTCACCGCACTCGTACGGCTCCTCGTCCACCCCCTGTCCCGGGCGGCCGCCCGCGGGCAGAAGGCCCGGACGGCGTTGCAGCCGAGGATCGCCGAACTGCGCAAGAAGCACGCCAAGAACCCCGAGAGGCTCCAGCGGGCCGTGCTGGAGCTGCATGCCGAGGAAAAGGTGTCGCCGCTGTCCGGACTGCTGCCCAGCCTCTGCCAGTTGCCCGCCTTCTTCCTCCTCTACCACCTCTTCTCCAGCTCCTCGATCGGCGGCGCGAGCAACGAACTGCTCAGCCACGAGCTGTTCGCCGCGCCCCTCGGCGACCGCTGGACGGACGCGCTGACCGGCGGCGGGATGTTCGGCGCGGCCGGGCTGGTCTACCTCGGGCTGTTCGCCGTCGTCGCGGCCGTCGCGTCCTTCAACTTCGTCCGGGCGAAGCGGACGCCGCTGCCCCAGCCCGCCGCCGGTCCGGACGTGCCCGGGCTCGGCACGGTCGCCAAGGTGATGCCGTTCCTGTCCTTCTTCACGCTGGTCACCGTGGCCGTCGTACCACTGGCCGCGGCGCTGTACGTGATCACCAGCACGACATGGAGCGCGATCGAACGGGCATTCCTGTACCGGTGACGGGACTGGCGAAGGGACCGGTTGCGGGACCGTTTGCGGGACCGGGCGGCGCCGGTGACGGTCCAGTACGTGAACCGGGTATTGCGGAGCGGACGTCCAGCTTGGAGGATCGACCAGTCATCCGATGGCTGCACCCGTCGGACGGCGCTCGCGATCGAGGGAGACAGTCACCATGAAGCTGCTGCGAGTCGGTACGCCGGGAGCGGAGCGCCCCGCGCTGCTCGACCCCGAGGGGATTCTGCGGGATCTCTCCGGGGTCGTCCCGGACGTCGACGGCACGCTGCTCGCCGACGAGGCCGCGCTCGGCCGGGTCCGGGCCGCCGCCGAGTCGGGGGAGCTGCCGGCGCTGGACGCGACCGGGCTGCGGATCGGGCCGCCGCTGGCACGGATCGGCAAGATCGTGTGCATCGGGCTCAACTACCACGACCACGCCCGTGAGACCGGGGCCGAGCCGCCGCCCGAGCCCGTCGTCTTCTTCAAGGCGGCGGACACGGTCGTCGGACCGTACGACACCGTGCTCGTTCCTCGCCGGTCCGCCAAGACCGACTGGGAGGTGGAGCTGGCGGTCGTCATCGGACGTACCGCCCGCTACCTGGAGTCGGCGGAGGCAGGCCTCGCGCATGTCGCCGGGTACGCCGTCGCGCACGACGTGTCCGAGCGGGAGTTCCAGCTCGAGCGGGGCGGGACCTGGGACAAGGGCAAGAACTGCGAGACGTTCAATCCGCTGGGGCCGTGGCTCGTCACGGCGGACGAGGTCGGCGACCCGCAGGGGCTTTCCCTGAAGCTCTGGGTCAACGGGGAGCTGAAGCAGGACGGGACGACCGCCGAGCAGATCTTCCCGGTGGGGGAGGTCGTGCGGTATGTCAGCCAGTTCATGACGCTGTACCCCGGGGACGTCATCAACACCGGGACGCCGGCGGGGGTGGCGCTGGGGGCGCCTGAGCCGAAGCCGTATCTGCGGGCGGGGGATGTCGTCGAACTGGAGATCTCCGGGTTGGGCAGGCAACGCCAGGAATTCAAGGACGCGTAAGCACTCCGCTGTGGGGGCCGGGGAACTGCGGCTGTTCGTCGAGGCCAAGGCCGTCGGTGGCTGGTCGCGCAGTTCCCCGCGCCCCTGAAGGGGCGCGTCAGCCCAGGTACTTCTCCAGGAACTGTTCCAGTACCTCGACCACGAAGCGGTGGTCCTCCAGCTGGGGCAGGCCCGAGACCGTCACCGCGCCCACGATGCCCACGCCCTCCACGTTGATGGGGAAGGAGCCGCCGTGGGCCGCGTACGTGTCGGGGTCCAGGCGGGAGGAGTCCTCGAACGTCGTGCCCTTGGCGCGGCAGCGGGCGCCCACCAGGTAGGAGGAGGCGCCGAAGCGCTCCACCACCCGGCGCTTGCGGGCGATCCACGCGTCGTTGTCCGGGGCCGAGCCGGGCAGGGCCGCGTGGAAGAGCTGCTGGCCGGAGCGGTGGATGTCGACGGCGACCGGCGCCTGGCGCTCGCGGGCCAGCTCCACCAGCAGTGAGCCGAGCGCCCACGCGTCGTCGTGGGTGAACTGGCGGAAGACCAGTCGCCGTTCCTGACCCTGGAGCTCCTCCAGGGTCGGGGTGATCTCCGGGGTGAACTTCGGGGTGATCTCGTGGGTGCCCATTACAGCGTCACCGCCACTTTGTCTCGTGCCGAACGGCGGGCCGCCTCCAGTACGTCGAGGGCGGCGGCCGCCTCGACGGCGGTCACCGGGCCCGGGCCGCCGTCGATCAGTGCCTTGGCCACCGCAGCGTAGTAGGCCGGGTAGTCGCCGGGGAGGGTCCGTACGGGTTCTCCGCCGCCGGTCAGCGGGGACTCGCCGGAGCCGAGGCGGCCCCACAGCTCCTCCGGCTCCGTGCCCCAGGCGGCGGAGTCGGCGGAATCGGCCGGGCCGGCGGGGCGCTCGCCCTCCCGCAGCGCCGCCTCCTGCGGGTCCAGGCCGTACTTCACGTATCCCGCCTTCGAGCCCAGCACCCGGAAACGCGGGCCGAGTTGGGCGGTCGTCGCGGAGACGTAGAGGTGGGAGCGGACGCCGTTCGCGTGCGTGATCGCGATGAACGTGTCGTCGTCGGTCTCCGCGCCGGGCCGACGGATGTCCGCCTCGGCGTAGACGGAGGCCGCCGGGCCGAAGAGGACCAGTGCCTGGTCGACGACGTGACTGCCGAGGTCGTAGAGGAGACCTCCGATCTCTGTGGGATCGCCGGATTCCCGCCAGCCGCCCTTCGGCAGTGGCCGCCACCGCTCGAACCGGGACTCGAAGCGCCACACGTCGCCCAGCTCGCCCTCGTCCAGCAGTCGGCGCAGGGTCAGGAAGTCGTTGTCCCAGCGGCGGTTCTGGAAGACGGAGAGCAGCAGCCCGCGCTCCTCGGCGAGGGCGGCCAGCTCCCGGGCCTCGGCCGCGGTCCCGGCCACCGGCTTGTCGACGACGACCGGCAGACCCACCTTCAGGGCGGCGGTCGCGAGCGGGACGTGCGTCTTGTTCGGGGACGCGATGACGACCAGGTCCAGCTCGTCGGCCCGGGCGAGCAGTTCGTCGGGCGTGGCAGTGACCCGGACGTCCGGGAACTCGGCGCGGGCCTGCTCCTGCCGCTCGGGATTCGAGGTGACCACCGCGTCGAGGGCGAGGCCCTCGGTCGCGCCGATCAGCGGGGCGTGGAAGACGGAGCCAGCGAGGCCGTAGCCGATCAGGCCCACGCGGAGGGGAGTAGCACTCATGAACTCCACTTTCGCAACGCTGTTGCCAAAGTGCAAGCAGGAGAGAGAATGGGGGCGTGAACCTGAGGAACGGAGGCGCCCGCCCGGACGGCACGGAGGGCGCGCATCGCCCGGACCGCACGACCGGCGTGAACCTGCTGGCCCTGCGCAGCCACAACACCGCGCTGGTGCTGGATCTGCTGCGGTCGGCCGGGCCGGACGGCATCAGCCGCCTCGAACTCGCCGAGCGCACCCGGCTGACCCCGCAGGCCGTCAGCAAGATCACCGCCCGGTTGCGGGACGAGGGGCTGGCCGCGGAGGCGGGCCGCCGCGCCTCGACCGGCGGCAAGCCGCGCACGGTGCTGCGACTGGTCCCCGAGGCCGGCCATGCGGTCGGCGTCCACCTCGACCGGGACGAGCTGCGGGTGGTCCTGGCCGACCTCGACGGGCGGGTGGTGGGGGAGCGGTGTGTCCCGCTGTTCCTGGGCGCGGGGGCGGAGGCCGTGCTGGGGGCGGTGGTGCGGGAGGTGGGGGAGGCCGTCGAGGACGCCTCGATCCGGTCGACCGGTGTCGCCGGGGCCGTCGCGTCGTCCCTCCTCGGCGTCGGTGTGGCCCTCCCCGGCCCCCTCGACCATGCCCGCGGGGTGCTGCACCGCGTCACCGGCTTCCCCGAGTGGGACGGGTTCCCGTTGCGGGACGTGCTGGCGGCGCGGCTCGGCCTGCCGGTGGTCGTCGACAAGGACACCAACGCGGCCGCGCTCCGCCTCGCCGTCGGCGGTGAGCGCGGCGTCGGTGAGCATGGCGGTGCCGGGCACGGCATCGCCGGACAGGGCGGTGGTGAGGAGAGCTTTGGTGAGGAGGGCGGTGGTGAACGCGTCGGCCGCGAGCAGGGCTCCTTCGCCTGCCTCCACCTCGGGACGGGCCTCGGCGCGGGCCTGGTGATCGGCGGGACCGTGCACCGGGGCGCGCGCACCGGCGCGGGGGAGTTCGGCCACCAGGTCATCCAGCTGGACGGGCCGCCCTGCCCCTGCGGCAACCGCGGCTGCATCGAGGCGCTGTGCCTCGCGGCCCTCGCCCGGGGGGACGTGGCCGAGGCGGCACGCGTGCTCGGCGAGGGCGCCGCGAACCTGGCGGGTCTGCTCGACATCGACGCGGTGCTGCTGGGCGGTCGCACGATCGCGGCGGCGCCGGAGCGGTTCGTCCGCGGAGTCGCGGCCGTCCTCGACGCCCGCGCCCGCCGCGAGGGGTCGTCGCAGGCCGCCGTACCGGTACGCCTCGCCCCCGGCGGAGCGCGCGGCGTGGCGGAGGGAGCGGCCCAACTCCTCCTGGCCCCGGTATTCGGAAGACCCGACGGCTGACCCCCGGCTACCCCCACCCCAGCCCGACCGCACGTCCCGGTCCCGCCCCGCCCCGCCCCGGCCGGGGCGGACACCGCCTCATGCGCCGCGCCCACGCTGCCCCGACCAGGGCTGACGCTGCCGCCCGGATCTCAAGCCGCCTCCGCGCCGGCGCCGTCCGGCCAGGGTCGGCGCCGCCTGGGTGCCGGGTTCGCGCCGCCTCGGTGTGGGGCTCTCGTCGTCCGGCCAGGGCTGACGCCACCTCCGTGTCGGGCTCGCGCCCCCACCGCGAGCCGCGCTCATGGCACCTCCGCGCCGCGGCAGCGATCGCCGTTCCGCCCCTGCCCGACCCGGCCCGCGCCCTGTTCCGCTCCGCCTTGTCCCCGCCCCTGTTCCGCCTCGCCCTGCCCCCGTGCCCTCCGCCCCGTGCTGCCCCGACCCCAGGTCGCCCCCGCGTGCCGACCCCGCCCCCCGGAGGGGGTACGACTGAACGAGGGGATTCGTACGGTCGTGCGGTGTGCCGTTGCTGTTTGTGCCGATTCCTCCGGCAGGCTCACGTGTTCATGCGACTGTGCCCGCCTGTCTCCCTCTGTCTTGCCGCGGCCGCCGCCCTCCTTCCCGCGCCCGCGCACGCGGAAGCCGGCCCGAGCTGCTCGGGCCCCGAAGCCGGTGGCTTCCCCCTCACCACGCGCCTCCACGGCGGCCCGGACTCCTACCGGGCCGGGGGCGGATACGGCATCTGGTACCTCGACCTCACCAACACCACCCGCCGTACCTGCACCGAGATCCACCCGGTCGTCGTCCTCGTCGACGCCGAACGAGCCCTGAAGCCGACCCAGCCCCGCCTGGAGTTCTACGCCGACGGACAACCACACCCGGTCCGCTTCGAGCCCACGGACGACGACGAACTGGTCGGAGCGTTCACCGACGACGACGTGGACGACCACGCTTCCGACCACCCCGACGCCGAACCCGACGGCCTTCCCCCCTTCCCCGGCTTCACCGTCGGCCCCGGTCGGACCCTCACCGTCAAGCTGCGCCTGGCCCTCACCTCGGACACCGTGCCCAACGCAGTCACCGCCAACGCGGCCGTCGTCCAGCGGCACGGTGACGACGGCGACTGGATCGGGCAGTCGAACGACTACCGCTTCGCCGTCGAGACCGACCCGCACCCCGACCCCGACCCCGAGCCTGATCCCGCCCCGGCTGTCCCCGACCCTGCCGCCTCCGAGTCCGCCCCCGCCGCAGCCGAGAACCCCACCGCTCCCCCCACCCTCACCCCCACCCCCACCCCCTCCGCCACGGAAACCGGCCGGTTCTCCCTCGCCGAGGAGGCCGAGGAGCTCGCCATGACCGGCCTCTCCTCACCCGCCGCCCTCATCGCCGGCACCGTCTGTCTCCTCGCCGCGGGCGCGGCTGTCCTCCTGGCCCGCCGACGCCGTTGAACCGGGGCCGAGCCCTGCCCACGCCCTGCCCACGTCCCAGCCCGTGGACGGTCCGAAACCGGCCATTCCCACAAGATCCGGCCTGTGATTAGGGTGGGGCGCACGCAGCGACCGCGAACACGCGAACGACCGCGTACACACGCAACGACCGCGTACTCGCGTACGGCAGGGAGATCCCGCACATGGCAGACCGCAAGCCCATCGAGTCGTGGCTCACCGACATGGACGGTGTGCTCATCCACGAGGGCGTGCCGATCCCCGGCGCCGACGCCTTCCTGAAGAAGCTGCGTGACTCCGGCAAGCCGTTCCTGGTCCTGACCAACAACTCGATCTACACCCCGCGAGACCTGCAGGCCCGCCTCCAGCGTATGGGCCTGGACGTGCCGGTCGAGAACATCTGGACCTCCGCGCTGGCCACCGCCAAGTTCCTGGACGACCAGCGGCCGGGCGGTACGGCGTACGTCATCGGCGAGGCGGGCCTGACCACCGCGCTGCACGACATCGGCTACATCCTCACCGACCACGAGCCGGACTACGTCGTCCTCGGCGAGACCCGCACCTACTCGTTCGAGGCGATGACCAAGGCCGTCCGGCTCATCAACGACGGCGCCCGTTTCATCTGCACCAACCCGGACGAGACCGGCCCCTCCACCGAGGGCCCGCTGCCGGCCACCGGAGCCGTCGCCGCGCTGATCACCAAGGCGACGGGCAAGAACCCGTACTTCGCGGGCAAGCCCAACCCGCTGATGATGCGCACCGGGCTGAACGCCATCGGCGCCCACTCGGAGACCAGCGCGATGATCGGCGACCGCATGGACACCGATGTGCTGGCGGGCATCGAGGCCGGGATGCAGACCTACCTGGTGCTGACCGGTCTGACCAGGCCCGAGCAGGTCGAGAACTTCCCGTACCGTCCGTCGAAGATCGTGGACTCGATCGCGGACCTCGTCGACCGGATCTGAAACCCGTCACGGACGGATCCGGAACCCGTCACGGACGGATCCGAAACCCGGCACGGACGAATCCGGAACCCGGCACGGGCGGATCCGAAACCCGGCACGGAGCGAAGCAGACCCGTACGGAGTAGCGAGACCCCGCCTGAGGGTGCGCATCGGCTCGGGGCGGGGGAGTCTCCAGATAGCTGGAGGTTCACGATGAGTTCACTGAAAGTCACTCTCTGTACGGGTGTCGCGGTCGCCGCCGCGGTGCTCATCCCCACGGCCTACGCCTCGGGCGAAGGCGGCGCGGACGGAGCCGGCAGCATCTTGGTCACACCGTCCACGCCCGCACCCGGCTCCCAGATCACGCTGAAGGTCAGCGGCTGCGGCGGCAGGACGGCCACCGCGGTCTCCGTCGTCTTCGTCGCGGACGCGCAGCTCGTCGGCTCGGGCGGCACGCTCTCCGGCGACACCCAGGTCCGCTCCTCGATCACGGCAGGCACCTACGACGTGCAGATCACCTGCGTCGACCTCAAGGTGAAGGGCCGTATCAAGGTCGTCGGGCCGACGTCTCCCGGACTGCCGGAGTCGGACGGTCTGACCCCGCCCGGCACCTCCCCCGGCATCTCCCCCGCCCCCGCCACCCCCGCCACCCCCGTCGCCCCGGTCCACGCCGGCGGCGGCGGCACCGCCCCGCTCGCCGCCGCCGCCGAGGACGCCCGGGTGCGGGTGGACAGCCGGGGGCCCGGAACCGTGCAGGCGGTCATCGGTCTGGTGCTCGTGGGCGTCGCCGCGACCGCCGTCGTGTTCCGCGGGGTGCGCCGGAGAAACAGGGCGGACTGAGCCATGTCCGATCGTGAACGCTCTTCCGGTCGCTTCCTCACGGGCCTGGCCTGGGCGATGCTGCTGCTCGGGCTGTGGCTGTGGGGGCGCGAGGTGACCGACGTACGGCATGGCGTATCCGCCCCGGCCACCGGCGACATCGCCGCGGTGGGCCGTCCGCCGGACGTCGAACTCCCGCCCGCCGCCCAGCCGTTGGGGCAGGCGCTGCCGCAGCGCATAGACATACCCGAACTGGGGGTGCAGGCTCCGGTCGTCGCCCGCGGCCTGGACCCCGAGGGGGCTGTCGACCCACCGCCCTTCGACCAGGCGGGCGTGGTCGGCTGGTACGCCGACGGCGCGCAACCCGGCGCCAAGGGCACCGCCCTGCTGGTCGGGCACGTCGACACCGAGACCCGACCCGCCGTCTTCTACAAGCTCAGCACGCTCAAGGCCGGCGAGACGGTACGGGTGGTCCGGGACGACGGCAAGGTCGCCGAATTCACCGTGGACGACGTCACGGTCGTCCAGCGCGACCGTTTCGACGCCCAGCAGGCCTACGGAACCCGTCAGTCGGGCCGCGCCGAACTGCGCCTCATCACCTGCGGCGGCGCCTTCGACCGGGTCAGCCACAGCTACACGGCCAACGTGATCGTCTCGGCATACCTGACCGGCACGGCCGTCTAGCGCCGACTCCGCGGCTACCGGGCCCGGTCAGCGGCCCGCTCCCCCGAAACCGCCGACCGGACCGGTCCTCGACCGCGCGCGCCCGGGCTGCGGGAGTAACCCGGCGTCCGGCGCGGGAGGCTGCGAAGTCACGGTAGGTGAAGGGCCCGCCACAGGTCGGGGCCGTCCAGTCGACTCTAGAACGGATGTACGCCGGGGCCTAGATGGCGACGGCCCTACGGAAGGCACCCGAGCCGCGGGAGCGGAAAGAAAGCCGACAATGCCGAAGGCCCCTCGCTTTCGCGAGGGGCCTTCGGTGTCTGTGCGCCGCCAGGGACTCGAACCCCGGACCCGCTGATTAAGAGTCAGCTGCTCTAACCAACTGAGCTAGCGGCGCCTGCTGACGCGACAACTCTACAGGACCTTCGACGGTGCCCAGGACCACGCGCCCCGAGCCCCGAGCCCCTGGCCCCCGCTCCGGGCCGCCACTGGGCCGGGCGGGTGTCGCGTACATCATTCGGACCGTCAGCATGCGCGTCGGGAAGACAGTTGAGAAACTGGCGAACGTGCACAGGCGCGGACATTTTCATCTGGAGTGTGAGGGGAATCGCATGGAGACTCCGGTATTCGAGGAATTCGATCCCGAGAGCGACTGCGACTGCCCCGGATGCGTATCGCGGCGGCGGACGATCCCGAATTCGCCGCCCGCCCCGTTCGGCGGCCGCCCGGCCGCCCACCGAGCCCTGGTCGTCGCCACCGCGACGGCCGCAGCGCTTGCCGCCACCCACGCGGCACCCGCCCTCGCCGCCCCGCAGACCCCCGACCGGCCCCGCGTTCCCGCAGGTGACGAGCCCGACACTCCCCAGGGCGGCAAGGCGCCGCTGCACGGCCCGGCCGGGCAGCCGGCCCGGCCCGGCGGGCTCGCGGGACCGGTCAGAACGCCCCCGACGACCCGGTCGGACATCATCAAAAGGGCCAAGGACTGGGTTTCGGCGCAGGTGCCGTACAGCATGAGCACCTACTGGTACGACGGTTACCGGCAGGACTGCTCGGGCTTCGTCTCCATGGCCTGGAACCTGCCGGGGAACGAGTGGACGGGCAGTCTCCACCAGTACGGGACGCGCATTTCCAGGAAGGAACTCCAGCCCGGCGACATTCTGCTGTTCCACAATCCGTCCGACCCCGAGAAAGGCTCGCACGTCGTCATTTTCGGCGGCTGGACGGACTACACGCACAGCTACTACATCGTCTATGAGCAGACCCGTCCGACCACCCGCCGTCAGGCCACGCCATACGCGTACTGGAGCAATTCCAGCCGCTACATCCCCTACCGCTACAAGGGCCTGACGACGCCCGCGCCGGGCACCGCGCAGCAGGTGGCCAACACCAACACCAACAGCGTGAGCGCGAGCGGGAGCGGGAGCGGTGGCGGGTTCCGGCCCGGCTCCGGGGCCGCCGCGACGACGACGCCGTTCCCGGGGCGGCGCGCTTTCGGGCCTGGCGCGAACAACCCGTACGTCACCCTGCTGGGCAAGCTCCTCATCGAGCGCGGCGGCGGGCGCTTCTACCCCGCGGGACCCGGCCCGCGCTGGTCGAACGCCGACGGCCGGGCCACCCAGGCCTTCCAACGGGCCCAGGGCTGGAGCGGCGCCGACGCGGACGGCCTGCCCGGCCCGAGGACCTGGTCGCTGCTGGTCACCGGCCAGGGCAGGAACATCGCGGCGACCGGTGTGGCCGGGCCGCCCGCCTCTACCGCGCCCGTCCCTCCCTCGGCGTCGCGCGTTCCCCCGTACCCGGGCCGGGGTGTGTTCCGGCCCGGCGCACAGAGCCCCTACGTCACGCAGTTGGGGCGGCAGCTGATGAAGAAAGGGTTCGGCAAGTACTACACGACGGGTCCGGGGCCGCGCTGGGGCGAGCCGGACCGACGCGGAGTCGAGGCCTTCCAGCGCGCCCAGGGCTGGCGCGGCGGCGCGGCGGACGGCTACCCGGGCCCGGAGACCTGGCGTCGGCTCTTCTCGTAGAACCGCTTGCTGAACCACTCGCCGAACCACCTGCAGAGTCACTCGCCGAACCACCTGCTGAGTGACTCGCCGAACCACTCGCCGAACCACTTGGTGAGTTACTCGCTGAATCACTCGCCCCTGTAGTTCCACTCGCACTCATGGCGTATCTGGCGCGGAGGCTGGAGGCACGCAATGAACACGACCACTTCACAGACGCCCGAGCCCGAGGGGCCCACCAGGCCCACCCGGCTCATCCAGAACGAGGCGACGACCGAGATCCCCGTCCACCTGCTCTTCCGCGACGAACCCGAGCCGCGGCCGGTGCCGCTGGGGCCCGCCGTGGTGGGCAGCCGGACGAGCACCGGTGAGCAGCCGCGGCTGCGCCGGCCGATGCAGGCCAAGCCCCGGCCGGTGGCGCAGGTCGACCCCGACCTGGTCGAGCGGCCGGCCCGGGTGCTGCCCGGCGCGGCGGGCGTGCTGGCCGGGACCTGCGGGGCGGCCGGGTGCGTGGCCGCCTCGTGGTGGGCCGGGGTGCTGCCGCCGCTCGCGGTGCAGGCGCTGCGGCTGCCGGAGCTCGCGGGGGCCGGGCTCGGCCCGGAGCAGTGGGCGGCCTACGCCGGTGCGGGCGCGCTGGGACTGTTCGGTTTCGGCGGCCTCGCCCGGGGGCGGACCGGGCGGGCCTGGGTGCTCGGTCTGTTCGGCCGCTACCGGGGGTCCGTGCGGCGCACCGGTCTGCTGTGGGTGAACCCGTTGCTGCTGCGCCGTCGGGTGGACGTGCGGCTGCGGCACTGGCGCAGCGAGCCGATGCCCGCCGCCGACGGCAGCGGGGTCGCGCTGCGGGTGGTGGCCCTGGTCGTGTGGCGGGTGCGGGACACCGCGCGGGCCACGCTCGGCCTCGAGGACCACGAGACGTATCTGCGCGAGTGCGTCGAGGCGGCGCTGGCCCGGATCCCGGTGGAGACGCCGGGGGCCGGGCGGGGTTCGGCGGAGGCGGCGGGGGAGGCGCTGACCCGGCTGGTCGCGCGGGACGCGGGCGCGATCGGCCTGGAGGTGTTCTCGGTGCGGCCGGTCCGGGTCGAGTACGCCCCCGAGGTCGCCGCCGCGATGCACCGCCGCCGGATCGCGGCGCTCGACGCCCAGCACCGGGCGACCGTGCTGACGTCGGTCGTCGACTCGGTGGAGGACACGGTGACGCGGCTGACCATGCGGGGGCTCGTGGAGCTCGACGACTACGAGCGCAAGGCGCTGGTGAAGGACCTGACGGTCGCCTTCTGCTCGGGACGGCAGGAGCAGACCCCTTGAATCGGGTCCCGTGATTGGTATGGACATGTTCAAGAAACGCCCATAACCTGAGACTTGGTCTAGACCTGCAAGCGTGCGCGCGCACAGCCTGCGGAGCCCCGCAGGAGCTCCGCAGGAACTCCTCACTGAACTCCCCACGTTCTCCAGGAGCGGCAGCATGCGCAAAAAGACCAAGTGGTACGCCGCCGCGCTCGGGCTCACCACGGCGGGAGCCTTCGTGCTCACCGCCGGGGGCGCGAGCGGCCACGGCTACACCGACCTCCCCATCAGCCGGCAGAAGCTCTGCCAGAACGGCTCCGTCACCAACTGCGGCGACATCCAGTGGGAACCGCAGAGCGTCGAGGGCCCGAAGGGCTTCCCGGGCTCCGGCGCGGCGGACGGCCGGATCTGTTCCGGCAACAACACGCGCTTCGCCCAGCTCGACAGCCCGAAGACCCCCTCGGGCGGGGCATGGCCCACCACCAAGGTGACCGGCGGCCAGAGCTACACGTTCCGCTGGCAGTTCACCGCGATGCACGCCACGACCGACTTCAAGTACTACGTCACCAAGACGGGCTGGAACCAGAACCACAACCTGGCCCGCTCCGACCTCAACCTCACCCCGTTCCTGACCGTGCCCTACAACGGTCAGCGGCCCCCTTCGACCCTCTCGCACAGCGGCACGCTGCCGTCCGGGCTCAGCGGACGTCACATGATCGTCGCGGTGTGGACGATCGCCGACACCACCAATGCGTTCTACGCCTGCTCCGACGTCACGTTCTGAGCGTTCTGAGCGCTCCGAGTGTTCTGAGCATCCCTTGAGCTCCTCCGGGCCCGCGCGCGGGTACTTTCCCTGCACGCCGACATGACCAGGTCGGCGTCAGGACATCGGGGGAGCTCATGGAAGCCTTGTTCTACATCGTGCCGTTGATCATGATCGCCGGCGCGGTCTTCATGCTCTACCGGACCCTCGGCCGTGCCCGGCAGGTCAGCGCGGCCTGGAACAGCGGGATCACGGCCGAGGGCCGCTGTCTACGGGCGTACACGAGCACGAGCGGCGGTGGCGGCGACACCTCGGTGCACACCACTCTGCACCACGTCTACGAGTTCACCACGAGGGACGGGCGGCCCTTCCGCTTCGACGAGGGCGGCGGTCCCGGCACGACCGTCGAGGGCGACATCGTCACCGTGTACTACACGCCGGACCGTCCCGAGAGCGCCACGGCCCTCACGCCGGGGCGCGGCAGGCTCCTCGCGGGCACCGGCTGTCTGGTGGCCTTCTTCGCCGTGTTCATCGCCTTCTGCGTCTTCTTCATGGTCACCGCCCACTGGATCTTCGCCGAGACGGACGACTTCATGCCGTAGGCCCCGCGACGGTGGCGGATCCACGACTCGCCCACCCTCCACATCTGACGGACCGTCAGCTACCCTGCGCAGCCATGGAGTCCGTCGCGGAACTGCTGGCAGTGCGGTGGGACGACCACCGTCCGGGGCTGTGGTTCGAGGACCTGGTCCTCAGCCACCACGAGATCGCGGCCGGGGCCGCCGCCCGTGCGGCGCTGCTCGCCGAGCTGCTGCCCCGGGAGGGGCCGGCGCACCTCGGGGCGCTGCTCGACAACACCCCGGAGTTCCCGCTCTGGCTGTCCGCCGCGGCCCTCGCCGGCGCGGCCGTCGCCGGGATCAACCCCACCCGGCGGGGCCCCGAACTGGCCCGGGACATCCTGCACACCGAGTGCCGACTGCTGATCACCGAGCCCGCCCATCTCGCCCTCCTCAGGGGCCTCGACCTGCCCGGGGTCCGCCTGCTGATCACCGGCACCGAGGAGTACGACGCACTCCTCGCCCCGTATGCGGACGCCCGCCCCGACCCCTCCCGCGCCAGGCCCGCCGACCCGCTGCTGCTCTACTTCACCTCCGGCTCGACCGGTGCGCCCAAGGCCGCGATCTGCACCCAGGGCCGGCTGGCCGCCGCCGGGCGCTCGCTGGCCGGGCAGTTCTCCGTCCGCCCGGACGACGTCCACTACGTCTGTATGCCGATGTTCCACGGCAACGCGGTGATCGCCGACTGGGCGCCCGCGCTGGCGGCCGGGGCCGGGGTGGCGCTGCGGCGGCGCTTCTCGGCGTCGCGGTTCCTGGCGGACGTCCGGCGCTACCGGGCGACGTACTTCACGTATGTGGGCCGGGCGATCCAGTACGTCCTGGCCACCGAGCCGGGGCCCGAGGACCGGGACCATGTGCTGCGGCTCGGCTTCGGCACCGAGGCGGGGGCGGTGGACGCGGCGGCCTTCGAACGGCGGTTCGGGGTGCGGCTGGTCGAGGGTTACGGCTCGTCGGAGGGCGGGGCGGCCGTGCAGTGGTCGCCGGGGACGCCGACGGGGGCGGTCGGACGGGCGGTACCCGGGCTCGTCGTCCTCGACCCGGAGACGGGAGCCGAGTGTCCGCCGGCCGTTCTCGACGCGAGCGGCCGGCTGCTGAACGGGGACGAGGCGATAGGGGAGCTGGTCAACCGGGGGCCGAACCCCTTCGAGGGCTACTGGCGCAACCCGGCGGCGGAGGCGGAGCGACGCCGGGCCGACGGCGAGTACTGGACCGGCGACCTCTTCTACCGCGACCCCGACGGCTTCCTCTACTTCGCGGGCCGCACCGACGACCGGCTCCGCGTCGACAGCGAGAACCTGGCCGCCGCGATGATCGAGAACATCCTCGCCCGCTATGAGGGGGCGGCCGCCGTCGCCGTCTACGCGGTGCCGGACCCGGTGACCGGGGACCAGGTGATGGCGACGCTGGCCGGGACCTTCGATCCGCTCGGCTTCGCCGAGTTCCTGCTCGCCCAGCCCGACCTGGGGACGAAGATGACGCCCCGGTTCGTGCGGGTGGTGGAGCGGATGCCCGTCACGGCCACGAACAAGATCCACCGGGCGCTGCTGCGGAGGGAGGGGGTGCGGTGCGCCGATCCGGTGTGGTGGCGACCGCCGGGCGAGTCCGTCTACCGCAGGCTCACGGAGCGGGAGGCGGCGGAGCAGGTCGGGGAGCAAGCCGGCGGGCAGGTCGGGGAGCAAGCCGAAGGGCCCCTCGTTTCCACGAGAGGCCCTTCATCTGTGCGCCGCCAGGGACTCGAACCCCGGACCCGCTGATTAAGAGTCAGCTGCTCTAACCAACTGAGCTAGCGGCGCATGACTCTCGCCCTCCGCTTGCGGCGGCTGGCGACGGAGAAAATACTACCCGGTTCTCAGGGGTGCTTCTGACCGTCGGCCGGGCAGGCCCTACGGCCGGTCCTAGATCGCCAGCGACAGCAGTACCGGTGCCGCGTTCCTGTTCAGGGTCTCGGCGGCCTGGCGGAGTCGGTGGGCGTGGGCGACGGGCAGGGAGAGGGCCAGGCAGCCCGCCGTGGAGCCGGCGGTGATCGGGACGGCCGCGCAGACCGTGCCGATCGCGTACTCCTGGAGGTCGAGCACCGGGACCGTGGGCGGCTGGGACTCCAGGCGGGAGAGCAGCAGCTTGTCGCTGGTGATGGTGCGCGAGGTGAGCCGGGCCATCTTGTGCCGGGAGAGGTGGTCGCGCCGGCCGTTGTGGTCGAGCTGACCGAGCAGGCTCTTGCCGAGCGCGGTGGCGTGGGCGGAGTAGCGGAAGTCGACCCACTCGTTGACGGACGGCGTGGCGGGGCCGTCGGCGTACTGGGTGATCGTGACCTCGCCGTCCACGTACCGGCTGATGTAGACGGCCGCGCCGACGGAGTCGCGGAGCCGGTCGAGCGTGTGCTGGAGCTTGTCGCGCAGGGCCTGCTCGCGCTGGTGCGCGGAACCCAGACGGGTCAGGGCGTCGCCGGTGACATACGCCCCGTCGGCGACCTGCTCGACGTAGCCCTCGCGGCGCAGCATGCGCAGCAGCGGGGTCAGGCGCTCCCCGGCGAGGCCGGTCTGGCGGGCGAGTTCGGCGTCGGTGACACCGGTGGAGTGCCGCGCCACCGTCTCCAGGACGCGCAGTGCTTCCTGGGTCGAGTGGGACGGCGTGGTCGGCTCGTGCTTCAGCGCCACGGTTTCCCCCCTGGTCGCTTTCCTGGCAGCGAATCACCTTCCACGATAACGGCCAAGGGGGCCGGAGGGAGGGGTTGTTGGCGAGAATGTGTTGCAGGTTCGGCTCGCCCAACTGCGGTACTGACCCAATGGCATATGCCAAAGGCAGGTTGCTCTGCGGTGACCTCGCGACCTCACAACACCGCGCTGAGGAATTCCCGTGTCCGTTCCTGCTCCGGCGAGCCGAAGATCTGCTCCGGCGGGCCCGCCTCGACGACCCGGCCCGCGTCGAACATCAGGACCTGGTCGGAGATGTCCCGGGCGAAGTTCATCTCATGGGTCACACAGAGCATCGTGATGTCCGTGGTCCGGGCGATGTCCCGCAGGACGTCCAGGACGCCCGCGACCAGTTCCGGGTCCAGCGCCGAGGTGACCTCGTCCAGGAGCAGCACCTGCGGTCGCATGGCCAGCGCCCGCGCGATCGCGACCCGCTGCTGCTGTCCGCCCGACAGCCGGGACGGCCTCGCGTCGCACTTGTCGGCCAGGCCCACCAGGTCCAGCAGCTCCCGCGCCCGCGCCTCGGCCTCGTCCGCGGACAGGCCGAGCACGGTCATCGGGGCCTCGGTGATGTTTCTGAGCACGCTCATGTTCGGGAACAGGTTGAACTGCTGGAACACCATCCCGATCTTCTTGCGGATCTCGCGGACCTGCTTCTCGGGGGCCGGGAACAACTGCTGCCCGTCGACGGTGATCGTGCCCTCGTCGGGCTTGGTCAGGGTCATCAGCAGCCGCAGGATCGTGGTCTTGCCGGAGCCGGAGGGCCCGATGAGGGTGACGTGCCGGCCGGGCCGCACGGAGAAGTCGAGGTGATCGAGGACGGTGTTGTCCCCGAACCGCTTGGTGACCTGTTCCAGCCGTATCAGCTCGGTGGTCTCGGGGGTGTCGGCGGGCTGCTTGAGAGTGTCAACGGACAAGGCGTCGCTCCAGGGTGCGCAGAAGGAGGGAGGCGAGAGAGGAGATGACGATGAAGGCCACGCCGATCACCGTGAGGGGCTCGGTGAACCGGAAGTGCTCCTGGGAGAAGAGGCGGGCCCGGCCGAGCATCTCCAGCACGGTGATCGCCATCAGCAGCGGCGTGTCCTTGAGCATCGAGATGACGTAGTTGCCGAGCGCCGGAACGACCCGGCGGACCGCTTGCGGCAGGATCACCGCACGCCAGGTCCGCGCCCTCGGCAGGTTCAGCGCGGTCGCCGCCTCCCACTGGCCGACGGGCACCGCCTCGATGCCGGCCCGGTAGACCTGCATCGTGTACGTCGAGTAGTGCAGCCCGATCGCGACGACCCCGGTGGTCATCGCCGACAGCGTCAGCCCCCACTCGGGCAGCACATAGAAGAGGAAGAACAACTGCACCAGCAGCGGGGTGTTCCGCACGAACTCGGTCACGATCCCGACCGGCCACTGCACCCAGCCGGTGGGCACCCGCATCAGCAGCGCCCACGCCAGACCCAGCGTGAACGAGATCAGCGAGCCGAGGACCAGCGCCTGGAGGGTGACGAGCAGCCCGTCCCGGAACAACGGCATGAAGTCGCGGACGGCGTCCCAGTCCCAGTTCATCGCACACCCGCCTTCAGCCGGCTCTCGAGCCCGCGCATCACCCGCGTGAGCAGGAACGCGATCACGAAGTAGATGAGCAGTACATACGTGTAGATCTCCGCGCTCTCCTGGAGGGCGAGGCGGATCAGATTGCCGCTGAAGGCCAGATCGCCCATGCCCATGACGGACACCAGCGCGGTGCCCTTGAGCAGTTCGACGAGGAGGTTGGAGAACGGCGGGATCATCTCCGGCACCGCCTGCGGCAACAGGATCCTGCGCATCCGCTGCCCGGGCGTGAACCCGAGCGCGATCCCGCCCTCCCGCTGCGCCGGGTCGACGGCCCCCAGCGCGCCGCGCACGATCTCCGCGCCGTACGCGCCGTACGTCAGCCCCAGCGCGAGCGTGCCCGCCCACATCGGCACCAGCTGCCAGCCGAAGGCGGGCGGCAGCACGAAGAACACCCAGAAGATCATCACGAGGGCCGAGGTCCCGCGGAACACCTCGGTGTAGAAGCCCGCGAGGAAGCGGACGACCCACCGCCGGTGAATGCGCGCGATCCCGACGACGAAGGCGACGGCGGCCCCCAACAGGGCGCTGAACACCAGCAGTTGGACGGTCGTCCAGATCCCCTTGAGGACGAGTTCCCAGAGTCCCGAGGTCATCCGCCGCAGAGCTCCTTCGCGGTCAGGTCGGTCATCTCGGCCCGGGTGAACCCGAAGGGCCGCAGGATCCGCAGCAGTTCCCCGCTCTTCTTCAGCTTCCGCAGCTCGACGTTGAAGGCGTCCCGCAGCCCCGTCTCGGTGGACCGGAACGCGAACGCGCCCCCGTCGACATGCGGCTTGCCGCCGACGAGCGGGGCGAAGCCCTCGGTCGACTCGGCCTTGGACGACTTCCTGACGACCTCGCGGGTGGTGAGCGCGGTCCCGGCGAAGACGTCGGCCCGCCCCGCCTCGACCGCGTTCAGCCCGGCGACCTGGTCCTGCACGATGAGGATGTCGCCCTCCTCGTACCCCGCCTCGACGGCGTATTGGATCTCCGCGTACCCGGTCCCGGTGGCGAACTTCGCGCCCTTCTCCACCACGTCCCGGTAGGTGTGCAACCCCTTCGGGTTCCCCTTGCGGACGATGAAGGCATCCAGCATCCGATAGTCCGGGTCGGCGAATATCACCTGCTCACAGCGCTCCGGATTGACGTACATCCCGGCGGCCACGACATCGAACTGCTGGGAGCCGAGCCCCGGGATGAGCGACCCGAACTCGGTGGGCACGGGCTGCACCCTCGCCACTCCGAGCCGTTTGAATATCACCTTCGCCAGCTCGGGTGCCTCACCCGTGAGCTGCCCGTGCTCGTCGATGTAGCCGAACGGAATCTCACCGGCGATCCCGAGCCGTACGACGCCCTGTGCGCGCAGGCGCTCCAGCAGATCGCCGCCGGGCGCGGACGACGCCGTCGCCACCCTTGAGCAGCCTGCCGTGCCCAGTGCGCCGAGCGCCGCCACCCCCGCGAGCAGCGATCGGCGTGAGGTTCCGGTCGTGTGTGTGCGATGACTTGCCTGACTGATCGGTGGAGCCATGGCGGCGCGGCTACCCGGGTCCACACGACTTATGCGGAGGTGCTTTGTGAGGGGAGTGTGGGGACCGTCGGTGTCACCGTCAGTGTCCGGGCACGTATCCGCGCTGCTTGTCGACCACGTTCTTCAGCGGCCGGCCCGCCGCCCACCGCTCGAACAGATCCACGAACTGCGCGCCGAGCTCATCCCGCCAGCCGACCGTGTCGCCGCTCATGTGCGGCGAGATCAGCAGCCCCGGGACCTGCCACAACGGGCTGTCGGGGGCGAGGGGCTCGGCGGTCAGGACGTCCAGGGCCGCGCCCGCGATCCAGCGCCGCTCCAGCGCCCGTACCAGCGCGTCCTCGACGACCAGCGGCCCGCGGCCGACGTTCACGAACCGGGCGGACGGCTGCATCACGCCGAACCGGCGCAGGTCGAACATGCCGGTCGTCTGCTCGGTGAGCGGGGCGGCCGCGATCACCCAGTCGGCGCGGGCGAGGAGCCGGTCCAGGTCCTCGGGGCCGTGGATGCCGGTGCGCGGGACCCGGCCGACGATCGCGGTCGTCATGCCGAGCGCCTTCAGCGTGCGGGTGATCGCCCGCCCGATCGGCCCGGACCCGACGACCACGGCCCGGGTCCCGGCCACCCGCCGGCTCTCCCGGTGCCGCCACTCGCCCCGCCGCTGAAGCTCCACGGTGCGCGGCAGGTCCTTGGCCATCGCCAGGACCAGCGCGGCGACGTACTCGGCGATCGGCTCGTCGAAGATCCCGCGCGCGTTGGTCACCACGGTGTCCGACGCGGCGAGCTCGGGGCACATCAGATGGTCCACGCCCGCGCTCGCGGTGTGCACCCAGCGCGGCCGGGGCCCCTCGCCGGGCCAGGCGGCGCGCACCGCATGCGAGGCGAAGTCCCAGACCAGCAGGACGTCCGCCTGCGGGAGCCGCGCGGGCAGCGAGGCCTCGTCGGTGTGCAGCACCCGGACCTGCCCGGTGAGCCGCCCGAGCCGGGGGAGCGGCTCGGCGTCGAGGACGAGGAGCGTGGGGACGTCGGCCATCCGGTGCCCCTTCGCCGGTGAGCTCGCTGGTGAGCACGTGCCTGATGCGCTGTCTGACGCGCTGTCTGACGTGCGCGGATTGACCACGTTCGCACCCGAGCAGGCCGTCGTCAACACGCCCGCGCCCACGACTCGTTGCCGACCGTCTCGGCCAACCAGGTGACCGTGTGGGCGACGCTGCGCCAACTGGGTACCCGGGCGGTGGGACGGTATCAAGCGCCGTTGGCAGCAGGAAGGCTGGACATGACCGCACTCGGTTTCCTCTACCCGGGCCACTCGGCCGACGACGACTACCCCCGCATCGAACAGCTCCTGGGCAGCGACGTCCGGCTGGATCTGGTCCACACGGACATCGACGAGGACGCGTACCGGGTGGACGCGCTGAGGGAGATGGGCGCGCCGGAGCGGTTGGCGAAGGGCGTCGAGCAGTTGCGGCTCGCGGGCGCGGAGGCGATCGTGTGGGCCTGCACCAGCGGCAGCTTCGTGCTCGGCCGGGAGGGGGCCCAGCAGCAGGTGCGCGCCCTGGCCACGGCCGCCGGGATGCCGGCCTCCTCCACCTCCTTCGCCTTCGTGCACGCGGCCCGCGAACTCGGGTCCGTCCGGGTCGCGGTCGGGGCGACCTACCCGCAGGACGTGGCCGGCCTGTTCGCCGACTTCCTGGCCGCGGGCGGCCTGGAGGTGACCGGCGTCCACAGCGCCGGCATCGACACCGCGGCCGAGGTGAGCACCTGGGGCGAGGCAGAGGTCACCGCCCTGGCCCGGGCGGCCGACTCCCCGGACGCCCAGGCGATCCTCCTCCCCGGCACAGCCCTCCACACGGCCGCTTATCTCCCAGCCCTGGAAACGGAACTTGCCAAGCCGGTCCTCACCGCCAACCAGGTCACGGTCTGGGAGGCCCTGCGCCTCACCGACCGCCGTGTGAACGCGCCAAGCCTGGGCATCCTGTTCACCCGGGAGCCGCTCGTACAGGTGTGACGCCTTCCCGGTACCCGGAATCCTCCGATGGGGAATAAACGGAGACAGCCTCCTGTTAGTGCTGCGAGGACAGCACACGGCCGACAACAGGAGGACCCCCGTGGCGGCAGACGAGACGGTGGCGGACGAGAGCGCGGCGGACCGGAGCGGGATCGAGGCGACGGTGGCGGACGGGATTCGCGGCGTCGTACGGGGCACCGCCCCGGTGCCCCTCTCCGTGCTGGATCTGGTCACCGTCGGGTCCGGGAGCACCGCCGCCGACGCCCTGCGCACCAGCGTCGACCTCGCGCGGTTCACCGAGTCGCGGGGCTTTCACCGGTACTGGGTCGCCGAGCACCACTCGATGCCGGGCGTCGCCTCCTCCTCGCCCGCCGTGATCCTCGCTCACCTCGCCGCCCACACCGACCGCATCCGGCTCGGCTCGGGCGGTGTGATGCTGCCCAACCACGCGCCGCTCGTCATCGCCGAGCAGTTCGGCACCCTGGAGGCGCTGGCCCCGCACCGCGTCGACCTCGGCCTCGGCCGCGCCCCGGGCACCGACGGGGCCACGGCCGCCGCCCTGCGCCGGACCGCCACCCTGCACGAGGGCGCGGACGACTTCCCCGAGCAACTCGCCGAGCTCACCCGCTTCCTGGACGACGACTTCCCCGACGGCCACCGCTACCGCCGGATCCACGCGATCCCGGGCCCGATCCAGGGCACGTCCCCCGGCGGGGTGCAGTCGGCGCACCGGCCGCCGATCTGGCTGCTCGGCTCCTCCGGCTTCAGCGCCCGCCTCGCCGGACTGCTCGGCCTGCCCTTCGCCTTCGCGCACCACTTCTCCGCGCAGAACACCGTCCCGGCCCTCGACCTCTACCGGGAGTCCTTCCGGCCGTCCGAGACGCTCGCCGAGCCGTACGCGCTGATCGGCGTCTCGGTGCTCGCCGCCGACGACGAGCGTGAAGCGCGCCGTCAGATCCTGGCCACCGGCCTCAACATGGTCCGGCTGCGCAGCGGCCGCCCCGGCCTCTTCCCCTCCCCCGAGGAGGCGGAGGCCCACGAGTTCAGCCCGCTGGAGCGGGAGTTCGTCGACTCCTGGACCGCGAACATCGTCCACGGCACGGCCGACGAGGTCCGCACCGGCCTCGACGACCTCCACAAGCGCACCGGCGCCGACGAGTTGATGCTCACCAGCCACGCCCATCGCGGCGAACTGCGGCTGCGCTCCTACGAACTGGTCGCGGACGCCTACGGGTTGCCGACCGCGTAGGACTCGGTGCCGTGCGACTCGGTGCCCAGCAGCTCGGAGATACGATCCGGCGACACCGGACGGGAGTACAGCCACCCCTGCCCGGTGTCGCAGCCGATGCTGCGCAGCCGGGTCGCCTGCGCGGACGTCTCCACGCACTCTGCGGTGACGGTCAGCCCGAGCCGATGGGCGAGGTCGATCATCGCCTCGACGACGACCTGGTCGGCCGGGTTCGGCGGAGAGCCCTGGCCCTCGTACTGGAAGCCCCGCACGAAGGACCCGTCCAGTTTCAGCACCGAGACCGGCAGTCGGCTCAGGTAGGCGAGGTTGGAGTACCCGGTCCCGAAGTCGTCGATGGCGATGCCCACGCCCATGTCGCTGAGGGCCTGCAGCGCCTGCAGCGGCCGTCCCGCCGAGCCCATCACCGCGGACTCGGTCAGCTCCAGCTGGAGCAGATGCGGCGCGAGCCCGGTCTCGGCGAGGATCTCCGCCACGTCCGTCACCAGGTCCGAGTCCCACACCTGACGGACCGCCACGTTGACGCTGACGAACAGCGGCGGCTCGTCGGGGTTGTCCAGCTGCCACCGGCGGGCCTGCCGGCAGGCGGTGGCCAGAACCCATCGCCCGAGCGGCACGATCGAGCCGTCCTCCTCGGCCAGCGCGACGAACCGATTCGGCGGCAGCAGCCCGAACCGGGGGTGATCCCAGCGCACCAGCGCCTCCACCCCGCGCAGCCGGCCGTCCGACATCCCCACCAGCGGCTGGTAGTCGAGCCGGAACTCGCCGCGCTCGATGGCGGGCCGGAGCGTGGAGGCCAGGGCCTGCCGGGTCATCAGATGGGCGTTGCGCTCGGGGTCGAACAGCGTCCAGCGGTCCTTGCCGTCCGTCTTCGCCCAGTACAGCGTCGTGTCGGCGGCCTGCATCAGACCGGTCGCGGTGGTGCCGGCCGCGTGCCGCTCCACGACGCCGATCGACGCCGACATGTTCAGCCGGTGTCCGGCCAGGTCGAAGGGGACCTGGAGCGCCTTGAGCACGGACTCGGCGAGGTCGGCGAGCTGTTCGGTGCCGGTGGAGTCCTCGACCAGCAGCGCGAACTCGTCCCCGCCGAGCCGGGCCACCAGCGGCACGCTCGGCCGGGCCCGCCCGGCCTCCCCGGCGCACTCGGTGAGCCGTTCGGCGACGGCGGCCAGCAACCGGTCGCCCACCCGGTGACCGAGGGTGTCGTTGACCGCCTTGAAGCCGTCCAGGTCCAGGTAGCACAGGCCGATCCGGCCGGTCCCGCTCTGTTCGTACGCCTCCGCCTCCAGCGCGGCCGACACCCGCTCGAAGAACAGGGTGCGGTTGGGCAGCCGGGTCACCGGGTCGTGCATCTGGAGGTGCCGCAGCCTCGCCTGGAGGTCGCGGTGGGCGCTGACGTCGGCCACGGACAGCAGCACGCCGGGCGTGTCCGTATCCAGCGGGGAGACGGTGACCTGCGCCCACAGCGAGCGCCCGTCGGGCTGCTTCAGCCGCCGTGTGCAGCGCAGCTTCGCCTGCCGGCCGCGCAGCACCTCGCGGTAGGCGTGCCAGGTCCGGGCGTCGGACGCCAGGTCCAGCAGGTCGGAGGCGACCCGCCCGACCAGGCCCGTCACTCCGCCGCCGAGCAGCTCGCCGAGCGCTTCGTTGGCGTCGACGACGAGCCCCTGGCGGTCGACCACCGCCATGGCCAGGGGTGCTGCCGCGAAGACGGAGCGGTAGGCCGGTGGCCCGCTGTCCGTACTGTCGATGTCACTCTCTGTGACGGCTGACCAGTCGAGGTCTGCCGCGGGCGTCGGCCCTTCGGACGTTCCGCTCACCGCTCGCTCCCGCAGTGCACTCGATCTCTGTCCGTGCAGGAAAGTCTGCCGATCATAGAGGCTGCCCCAGGATCCGCGCAGCCACTGCCCAGTGTCCCGGAACAACCCACTCTTCTGACAGATCGTTTCTGCCCGCACCTGGCCCGGTTCTGCGGCCGGGCGACCGCTTGTGACGTTCCGTGAGAATTCCGGGGGTGTCGAGGTGATGCCCGCTTTCGGCCGCCTCACTCGTCTGGGGCAGACAAACAGGGCGTAGTACTACAAATTCACACAGGCTGGGTGGCGGTGTCCCGTGAACCGCCCCGGAGGTCTCTGTGCCGCGACTCCCGCGACTGCCGCGACCCTTGCGACCGTCGCAGCCCTTGCGACTTCTGCAGCGCCCCCGACTGCGCAGTACCGCGGCCCTGTTCACCACCCTCTCGGCGTTCGCCGCGAACTCCCTGGTCAGCGGCCCTTCGGTCGCGGACCCCTTCTCCACCGCCCCCTGCGCCCTGACCCGTACCGCCGCCCACCACTCGGAGGGCGTGGACACCTGGAACAGCGCCTATCCCCGCCCGAGTCGCTCCCTCGACGCCGTGATGGTCTTCCTGTCCTTCCCGGACCGGGCTCCCATGGCCACGCCCGCCGAACTGGCCGCCGACCACTTCCCGGCCACCAGCCGCTTCTTCCAGGAGGCGTCCTACGGCAGGTTCACCCTGCGCCCGCATCCGCTGCAGCGCTGGATCCGCATGCCGAAGCCGTCCACCGCCTACGCCATACAGCGCGACTGGAGCCCCGAGGGCCGGGCCGCCTACCTGCACGACGCGCTGGCCGCCGCCGACCCGCACGTCGACTTCTCCCGCTACGACCTCGTCTACTTCGTGGCCGACCCGGACGCGCCCGGCGTCGACTCGGACGCCACGAAGGTCGTCAACCTCGAATCCCCGCTGCACGCCGACGGCACGGACATCCGCCGCGTCGTCACCGTGTTCGAGAAGCACCCTCCGGACCGGCTCGTCCTCGCCCACGAGACCGGCCATGTCTTCGACCTGCCCGACCTCTACCACCGCCCCGTCGACGGCAAGGGCGACTGGGACACCTACGTCGGCGACTGGGACCTGATGGGCAGCCAGTTCGGTCTCGCCCCGGAACTGTTCGCCTGGCACAAGTGGAAGCTGGGCTGGCTGGAACCGCGCCAGGTGCTGTGCGTACGGGGCCCCGGCCCGACCCGGCTCACCCTGGAACCGCTTGCCGCCGGACCGGACGTGCCGGTCTCCCGCGCCTCCGGAGCGCCGGCCTTCGGCCTCGGCGGCGGCGCGAAACTCGCGGTGGTGCGCACGGGCACGGACAGCGTGCTCGCCTTCGAGGCCCGCGGCCCGGTGGGCGCGGACCGGGCGGCCTGTCGCGCCGGCATCCTCGTCTACCGCGTCAGCAGCGGCGCCCGCTCCGGCCGCGGACCGGTCGAGGTCGTCGACGCCCACCCGCGCAGCGAAGCCTGCTGGGAGAACTCCGTCTACCCACCCCTCGCGGACGCCCCGGTCGCCCTCGGCGAGCACTTCACCGTGCCGGACAACGGCGTCCGGGTGGACGTGGAGGACCGCACGGCCTCGGGCGAGTGGACGGTGAAGATCACCCCCGGCACGAAGCTCTGACGACATTCCGGCGGCATTCGACGGCATGCAGAAGGCCCCTCGCTTCCGCGAGGGGCCTTTGCCTGAGGGGGTGTGGGTGGCGGAGCCCCCACAACGCGCGGCGCAGCCGCGCAGAAATGACGATAGCGAGACTGGTTCGCGCTTTCTGCGAACAAGTCTCGCTATCGATGTCGTGCGCCGCCAGGGACTCGAACCCCGGACCCGCTGATTAAGAGTCAGCTGCTCTAACCAACTGAGCTAGCGGCGCCTGCTGACGTCGTAGACCTTAGCATCCTGATCGGCGGGAGGAAAAATCGATATCCGCACGGCCGCGCGGGCCGCCCGGACGGCCGCCCAGAGCAGGATCTCCGGACCCGGAAGCCATGGGTGACGGGTGTCCGGGGCGACCATCCAGCGGGTGGCGGAGCCGGTCTCGGCCGGGTTGAGTGCGGGCACCGTCACCGCGTCGCCGGTGCCGTGGCACAGCAGCGGCGGCACGCTTGCCGTACGGCCGTCCCGGCGGCCGTCGGCGCTCCACTCCTCCCACTCCAGCAGCGAGGGCAGCCGCTGGGCCGTGCCCGGCGCCGCGAACAGCAGCGTCCGCGCACGGAACGCGGCCACCGGCCCGGAGCCCGGCCCGTCGCCCCAGAGCCGGTCGAGCATCAGCCGGCCGAACATCGCCGGCGCGCTGACGATGTCGAACACCGAGCCGCAGGGCAGGACCACCGGGGCCTGCGGCCGCTCCTCCCAGAGGGCGAGCGTGCTGCGCGGATACGTTCCGGCGGAGGCCAGCCAGGCGGCGCCGTCCGGGGTGACGCCGATGGGTTCGTCGTATGCGCGGCTCATGCGTACAGGTCTACCGGCAGTGAGCGGCTGATTTCACAGGGTTGCGGGAAACCGGGACGGGAGCGGGAGGAATGGAGTATCTTGCCCACCCGGCATATGCCACCTGTGTCGTCCGGGGCGTCCAGGACAGGCTCTAGACAGGGTCGACGTGCCCCCTTCCCTCGGCGTCGCCCCGCAGCAGATCGCGGCCGAACTCGACCATTTTCTTCGCGTAGTCCTCGGTCCACTCGGCGCGCTCGGCGATGTCCGCCGCCGTCAGCCGGTCGAAGCGGCGCGGATCGGCGAGCTGCGCGGCCGCCAGGGCCTGGAACTCCACCGCCCGGTCGGCCGCCGCCCGGAACGCGAGCGTCAGCTCCGTCGCGCGGGTCAGCAGCGCCCCCGGGTCGTCTATCGACTCGAGGTCGAAGAAGTGCTCCGGGTCACCGGCTGCCTCCGCGGGCTCGAAGAGCAGGGGCGCGGGGCGTAGCCGCGGTTCGTTCCGACGCGGCGTGGGCTCCGCCATGTCTTGTCCTCCTCGTGCGGTTTCGGATGCGGACCACCTTCCATTGTCCCCCGGTGGCGCAAGAGGCACTCGGCCCCGAACTCTCAAGCTTCCCGAGCGACACGATGTTCCCGGCCGACGGAAGGGGAGCGGGCCGGTCACGGTGCCCAGGGCACGCGGTGTTCCGTCAGGTGTGCCAGTACCGCGTGGTTGGCCTCCCAGCCGTCCGGGCTGTGTTCTTCGGCCGCCTCCGGCGGCGTGCCGGACTCCGTCCGGCGAGGGGGCGGCGCTGCGGTCGGCCCCGGTTGGCGAGCGGGCGGCGGGCCGGTCACGGTGCCCAGGGCACGCGGTGTTCCGTCAGGTGTGCCAGCACCGCGTGGTTGGCCTCCCAGCCGTCCGGGAACTTCACGAGGGTTCCCAGCTGGACGGGTTCCGTCGAGGGGTATTCGTCCAGGAGGTCGCCGACGCCTGCTCGGCAGACGACCACGCACGCGTGGCGGTGCCGGGAGGCCAGGACGCACAGGCGGCCCGTCTCCAGGTGGAAGGCGGTGGCGTCGGGGCGCCCGGAGAGCGGGTGCAGGATGACCGTGACGTCGAACTCCATGCCCTGGAGCCGGTTCGCGGTGTCCACGGTGACGTCCACGACGCCCAGCTCCGCCAGTGCCGCCCGTACCGCCGCCGCCTGGTCGCGGTGGGCCGTGCCCACGGCGACCCGGGCGGCCGTCAGCGGGGTCGGGTCGGGGGAGCGCTCCGAGGTGGCCGCGCCGCCTCGGTCCAGCAGCCGCCGGACCACCGACGCGACCGCCCGCACCGCCTCCGGGTCGGTGCGAGGCGTGTGCCGAGCGGGCAGCTCCAGCAGGCCCCAGCCCGACTCCGCCGCCTCGTCGATCACCCGGTCGGCGCCGGAGCCGTCCGACGCGACCGCGAAGGACAGCCGCCGGTCGCCGTGCCCGGTGCCGCTGCGGAACCGGGTGTACGGGTAGAACGCGTCGGAGACGAGCGGCGCGGCCGACGCCGGGAGCCGCCAGGAGACCGGCAGCCGGTGCTGCGGCAGCTCGGGGTTGTGCGCGAGCAGCGTGCTCACCGCCGAGGCCGACGGGTCGTACGACAGGCCCGCCCACTGCTCGCCGCCCACGATCGAGAACGGGTCCAGCTGCCCCGGGTCGCCCACGAACAGCGCCCGCTCGAACAGCCCGGCCACCGCCAGCAGCCCGTCCGACCGCATCTGGTAGGCCTCGTCCACGATCGCGTGCCGCCATGGCTCGTCGACCTTCACATGCGCCCACTTCGCGGCGGTGGAGATCACCACCGGCAGCCCGGCCAGCTCCGCCGCCTTCGCCGACTTCTTCACGTTCGGCAGCTCTTCCAGCGCCTTGTCGTACGGGTCGGCGTCACTGCTGTGCAGTCGGCCCACGGCCAGCTCGGGGTTCTTCTCGGCGAGCCGCACCACCAGGTCGTCGACCTGGGCGTTGGTCTGCGCGACCACCATCAACGACCGCCCCGCATCCGCGAGTTCGAGCGCCGCGCGGACCACCAGCGTGGACTTTCCGGCCCCCGGCGGGGAGTCGACGACCACCCCGCGCGCGGTGCCGTGCAAGGTGTCCCGAAGGATCGCGTCGGTGGCGCGGCCGGCGGCGGCACCGGGGTCGAAAGCGGCCTCGGTGGTCACAGGACATCCTCCGGGGTGACGGAATCGGGGACTTCGGGCGCCTGCTCCCCGGGCGGCCCGCCGTGCGTCCACGGCGTGTCCTCCGGGTCGGGCAGCTTCGCGCCGCCGCGCTGTTCGTGCTCGAAGAGCGTGAAGCAGAGCAGATCGCCCTTCTCCGGCACCGACCCCTGCTCGGGTTCCTTGCCGCGGCCCATCTTGTCGACGATCCGCAGCACCAAGAGGCCTTCGTCCTCCTCGCCGTCCCGCTGCACGAACTCCGCCGCCTGCGGCTTCCCGCCCAGCGACCGGTAGACCTTCGCCCGCTCGGCGAGCTGCGGCCGGTCGTCCGTCCGCACGGTGACCAGCGGGCGCGGGCTCGGCCGCTTGCTCTCGCTGTACTGCATGACGACGTCCACGACCTCGCCCGCGAACGCCTCCCCGCCCAGCCGCCGCCCCGCCATGACCAGCGGGTCGTCCAGCGCCTCCTGGGCCTCCAGACGGGCCTGTTCGCGCTCGCGCGTGGCGAGCTTGTTGGCGGCGGTCACCGCGTCGTCCCGGCGCGGCTGCGGGGGCTCGCCGGCCACGACCCGGTCGCGGTGGCCGGTGAACGACCAGCGGTCGCGGGTCCACCGCTCCTCGACATGCGCGCCCTCGGGCAGCGCCCGCAGCAGGTCGAGGCCCTCCCACACCCTGTTCCAGGTGGGCAGCGTCCGGCTCCGCACCAGCTCGTGGATCTCCCGCTCGGCGGCGGTGAGCGCGCCCAGCCGGTCGTCGGCCTGCAGACCGTCCTCGGCGGCGGCCAGGGCGGTGCGTGCGCGGTCGTAGCGCTCGATGGCGGGGGCGAGCAGCCTGTTGTCGAACGCGGGATCGGTCGCCGGGCCGGCCGGCGGGCACAGCAACTGCCCGTCCGCGTCCCGCGCGAGCTCGGCCCGCAGCGCCGCCTCGGTGCCCGTCTCGCCGTCCGGCGGGGCGATCCAGGCGAGCAGCGCCCCCAGGTGCTGGTCCTCCAGGCTGGACTGTCCGGTCGCCCAGTGCCGGCCCAGCAGCTCCGTGAGCGCCACCAGCAGCGAGGATCCGGGCACCCGGGACCGCTCCCCGAAGTGGGTCAGCCACCGCCCGAGCAGCGGCACGCGCGGGGGCGCGGGATACGGCGTCTCCGGATCCTGCTCCGCCGTCCGCCGGAAGCGCATGGAGCGGCCCAGCAGACGGACGAGGTCGACGCCCGCGCGGCTCGGGACGATCAGCTGGGGCGCGTCGGCGCACAGCTCGACCTCGACCTTGACGCGTTTGCCGGTCTCCGGGTCGGTCTCGCTGCGCTCGGCGGCCTCCACGGCCTCGGCGTAGGAGTCGATGTACGGCAGGACGACGTCGGCCAGTTCGGCGAGGAACGCGAACCGCAGATCGCGATCGCGCGGCTGCGGTACGACGAGCAGCCGCGGCGCGGCCCGGTCGGTGCCGACCAGTGCGCCCAGCGGGGCGCCGGCCTCACCGGCGGTGGTCAGCGGCACGAAGACCAGCGGCCGGTCGGACAGCCGTCGGTGCAGGGCGGTGGCGATGGGCTGGGCGCGGCCGCTGCTGACGGCCTCCAGCCGGGCGAGGGCGGCGATCAGCGACACATCGCCCCCAGGGTTTCGCTCAGGGCTTCGGTGCGCAGCTCGGCCGCTCTGCGCAGCGCGGCCACCGCCGGATCGTCCGGATCCCCGGCCTCCCCGCGGGCCGCCGCCAGAACGGCCTCGACGGTCGTCAGCCCGCCCAGTTCGGCACGCACCGACCGGCCCAGCGAGGTGACGGCGCCGGCCGCGCGGGAGCGGTCGCGGCAGTGGAACGCCATTTCGCAGGCGGCCAGGCACTCGGGCGCATACGTCGCCGGGACGGCCTCGACGGCCGCCGTGAGCTGTTCGGCGGGCAGCTCGGGGGAGAAGCAGGTGCCTTCGGGGAGGGCGTCGGCGATGTCCTGGATGCGGGTGAGGCGGGCCAGCTGGCGGCTGGTGACCGCGCGCTGCTTGCGCACGTCCACGGCGGAGGCGGTGGGCAGGTTGGAGAAGTCCTTGGGGCAGACCAGCAGCACGCGGTGGCGTACGCGCGGGGCCGGGTCGAGACGGGCGGCGACCTGCTCGAGGGCGAGGACGTAGACCGCGGCCTGGCGGGCGGCCGCGCCGACCTTCGCGGGGTCCGCCGAACCGTCCAGCATGGGGAAGGACTTGATCTCCACGACCGTCCAACTGCCGTCCGGGTGCACCACCACCGCGTCCGGCTCCAGGAAGGCGGGGGAGCCGGCGACGTCGAGCGCGATCATCGGGTGGTCCAGGAGCGTCCATGTGCCGGTCGCCTCGGTGGCCTCGCGCAGCGCCAGCGCGGTGCGGGCGGTGCGGCCCTCGGGGCCGATCGCGGACAGGTCGGGCACGGCGGCGGCGACGGGCGGCGCGGCGGCCGGGTCCAGCCGCTCGTGCACCAGCCGCAGCAGTTCCGCGCCGCCGTCCGCCTTCACCTTCGCCTCGAACGCGTTGCCACGCGTGAGGGCGAACTGGGACTGCCCGAAGGCCGACGGCGAGCCCAGCGCGTCCGCCAGCGCGGCCTTGTTCACCCCGGCGCCGTCGAGGATCGCGCGCCGCTTGCAGCCCGGGTTCGCGGCCAGCGCCGCGAGGGCCCGGGCGTCCAGCGCCTTGGCCGGTACGTCGGGGCCGCGCAGCTCAGCGAGCCGCTGCCGGAGCGCCGTCCCCCGCGTCCGAGGGAGAGGCACTCGGCTCGGCTCCGGGTCGAAGCCGTTGCTCGCGCTGCCGTGGAATTCGCTCACCCGGGGAAGTCTGGCATCCGCCACTGACAATCGAGGCCGAAGCGCCCTGAGAGTCCGCCGGGACCAGCGGGACCCGGTCCGCGAACCACACCCGGGCGCGGTTCGCGCTCCGCATCGCCAACGGCGTCAGCAGCAGCCCCACGCCCATCACGGCCGCGCCCGCGACCGCGTCGAGGAAGTAGTGGTTGGCGGTGCCCATCACCACGATCGTCGTGACCAGCGGGTAGACGACGGCCGCCGTCTTCGCCAGGCGGGTGCCGCCGTGGCGCCACAGGATCACCCCGCACCACAGGGCCCAGCCCACGTGCAGACTCGGCATGGCCGCGTACTGGTTGGTCATGCCGCCCATGCCGCGCGGCGCGCTCGCCTCGCCGCCCCACCAGCCGTACGAGCTGTACTGGGCCATCGTGTCCACGAAGCCGTGGCTCGCCGACAGCAGCCGGGGCGGGCAGGTGGGCAGCAGCGTGAAGCCGATGAGGCCCATGAACGTGGACGTCATCAGCCAGGTGCGGGCCGCCCGGTAGTGCAGGGACCGGGACCGGAAGAGCCAGATCAGGATCGCGGGCGTCACCAGGTAGTGCAGCGAGGCGTACCAGAAGTCGGCCGGCACGCCGATCCACGCCTCGCTCCTGAACAGCCGGTTGAGCGGGTGCTCGGCGTTGATGTGCAGGAACTTCTCGATGCGCAGGATCGCCAGGCCGTGGTCGACGGCGGTCGTCACATCGCCCCGAGCGAGCAGCCGGCCCCCCGAGTAGCAGGCGTACACCAGCAGGATCAGAGGCAGCTCGGTCCACCAGCGCAGCCTTGTCCGCGGGGCCGCCTCGGTGCCTGGTGTCTCGGTCTGCGGCATCCGATCGCCTCCCCCTTCATGTCGCTGTGTCGTCGCTGCGGCGCCTCTGGCGCGGGACGGGCCACTTTACGGCGTATGTTCGCGCTCGGAATGAGCGCCCCGGCTCTCAAAGACGCTGAGATCGCCCACCGGGTTGCCCCTGTTCAGGGTGAGCGATGATGGAGGGGTCCCGCCTCTGATTTCTCCCCTGGTCCCTGCCAGGGTTTCCCCGGAAAGGTCCCCCATGGCACCGCGCATTCTGCTGGCTCGGCACGGGCAGACGGAGTGGTCGCTGTCCGGCAGACACACCGGCAGGACCGACGTGCCCCTCTTGGAGGAGGGCCGCCGGGGCGCGAAACTGCTCGGCGAGCGGCTGCACCGGGCGCCCTTCGACGGTCTCGCCGACCTCGAGATACGCACCAGCCCGCTGGCACGCGCGCGGGAGACGTGCGAACTCGCCGGCTTCGGCGAGCGGGCCATGCGCTGGGACACCCTCATGGAGTGGCACTACGGCGCCTACGAGGGTCTGACCCCCGCCGAGATCCAGGCCGTCCGGCCCGGCTGGCTCATCTGGCGCGACGGCGTCCCCGAGGGCGAGACCCTCGCCGAGGTGACCGCCCGCGCCGACGAGGTCGTCGCCTGGGCCCGCTCGGCCGACCGGGACGTCCTGGTCTTCGCCCACGGTCACATCCTCCGTTCCATCGGGGCACGCTGGCTGGGTCTGCCGCTGGACTTCGCGGCCCGAATACGCCTGAACCCGACGTCCCTGTCGATCCTGGGCTGGGCCTACGGCGAACCGGCGATCGAGAGCTGGAACGACCTCGGGCACCTCGGGTAGGACTCCCTGCGGGGTTCGGCGCCGTGCGGGGCTCAGGCCTTCCGCGGCGTCGAGGCGTGCCGCTCCAGGAAGGTCGAGACGCCGCCCGCCCGCCGGTGCGGCAGCAGCACCCGCGCCGTTCCCGCCAGCATCGTCTGGATCCGGGACGACTGGACCTGGTCCAGCAGGTCGAGGACCCGGATCCCGGCCACCGCGGCCTCGTCGGGACGGCCGCCCCGCGCGAGGTCGTCCGCCAGCTCGGCCGTGTACAGGGCGATGTTCCGGGTGAAGTGCGGGTCCTGGAGGTCCGCCGCCCGTCGCGCGTGCCGGGCGGCGCGCGGCCAGTCGCCCAGCGTGGACCAGCACTGCGCCTTGAGCCCCTCCAGCTCGGCCTCGCCGTAGAAGCTCATCCACTCGGGGTCGTTGTCGCAGGGCCCGCGGTCGTAGAGGGCCTGCGCACGGACGAGAGCCTGCTCACAGCCGGCGCGGTCGGTGAGCCCCGCCCAGCCGCCCGCCTCGCGCAGCGCGAGCAGCGACATCAGCCGGGGCGAGCCCAGCGGACGGGCGACGCGCTGGGCGGCCTGGGCGGCGCGGACGGCCTCGCGGGGCCGGCCGGCGTCCCGCGCGAGGAACGCCGTGTTGCAGAAGGCGTGCGCCTCCAGCGCCTGGTCCCCGGTCATCCGGGCGGTCGCCAGGGCCTCGGCGTAGTGCGAGCGGGCGTCGTCGAAGCGGCCCGAGTCGTGCGCGAGCCAGCCGACGGAGATGGCGAGCTCACCGGCGCCCGAGTGCAGCCGGTCGGCGGTCGTCTGGCGGGTCGTCCCGGCGTCCAGCAGCGCGTAGGCGGCGCGCAGCGGGGCGGCCGCGCGCCGGTAGAGGCCGTCGGCCCCGTGCCGGTCGTCCAGCAGCCGGATCCTGCGGACCGCTTCTTCCAGGGCGCCCGCCTCGCTCGTCCCCACGCGGCGCACGGGACGTTCCGCCGCCGATGCGTCGGGGGCGAGCCTCAGGGGGCCCAGAGTGGCGGCGGCCATGGTGGCGCCTCCGCCGGTCATGAATGCGCGACGCAGCACGTCGCTCTCCTCGTGGTTGTGGTACTTGTCGTACGGGTCCTGCGTGTCATACGGCTCATGCGCCCCACCCGTCTCACCCGTGTCCCGCTCGTCACTGGTAGTGCGCTCCGGTCTTGTGGTGTGCGCACAGGGCGCGTCCTCGGCTGTGCGCGCCCCTCGTCCGCGCACGGACGCGCGGGGCGCGAACCCCAGGTCGACAAGCGTGCGACCGGGGAACATGTGCAGGAACACCCGCTCGTACGCGTAGTTGGGGCAGCGGATCTCGCCCGACTCGACCCGACCGATGTAACGCGCGTCACAGCTGACCAGCTCGCCGATCTCGCGAGCGGCCCGCCGTACGAGCGCGGCGAACTCGGCCGGCGAGCGCTGTCCGCGCAGGTGCCGGAAGGCGAGGTTGGGCCGTGGTGGCCGGTCGGGCCGAGGTGGGGTCACCGTTGACGACGCCATGGCCGGGTCCTCTCGTGCGAACCGTCGAACCATGCCGGATTCGGGGTGACTTGTCCGTGTGGCACCCTTGTTCCCGGCGGGCAAGAACGTACCTGCTGTGGTCGGGCCGCCATGCGGTGTTTGGCTACAAACCGGATATCTCATCCGTGATCTGCCATGAACTGCCATCCTTTGCGGCGGACTTCCGCCGTAGCCCTTGACGCGCCCGGGCGTTGAGCCTTGTGGACCCGGACAGGTCCTACAGCGGGCTGCGCGGTGGAGGCCGGAATGGAGACCAGCCAGAGCAACGATCCTTGTATGCCGTCGGGGGCGGCGTGCGACCTAGTGACGGTGCCCACCCGTCAGGGGCTGGAGGCGGTCGACATCCTGCGGAGAGCGTCGGCGGGGGACGGAGTGGGACCCGTCCTGCACGACGACGGCGACGACACCCTCGGCTTCGTCGTGCCGGCCGGGACGGCGGCGGCCTGGGACGTGCCGGGCAGCACCTGCACGGAGACCGACGGCCGGGGACTGAGACTCGTCCCCGAGCCCCCGAACGAGGGCTCGGACTGGCTGGTGCCCCCCGGCGAGGCGGACCTCGCGACGGATCCGGCGGTGCTGCGCCGGGCGTTGGGCGAGGCGGCCCGGCTGATCGAGGCGGCGGACAGCTGCCGTTGAGCCGGTGTCCGTGACCTGCCTCGTCGCCGGGATCGACTGAGCGCGCGGGGAGCGCCCGCGGCCTGCGAAAATGCTGCCATGGCAAAGTCCAGGAACACCCGGCGCGAGCGGGACGCCGACGCTGCCGTCGTCGAGACGGTCGACGGCGGCCTCGCCCAGCTCATACCCGACCGGGACCGGGCGCGGGCCTGGACGCTGCTCATCGACGGAGCCCCGCAGTCGCACGTCGACCTCGACGACCCCGCCTTTCTCTCCTTCGAGTACCAGCGGCGCCTCGGTCATGTCATCGACCTCACCGCCCCACCCGGCAAGCCCCTGCAGGTCGTGCACCTCGGCGGCGGCGCCTTCACCCTCGCGCGCTATGTCGCCGCGACCCGGCCCCGCTCCACCCAGCAGATCGTCGAACGGGACGCGGCCCTCGTCCAACTGGTACGCCGGGAGCTGCCGTTGGACCCGGGGGCGCGGATCAGGGTGAGGTCCCTCGACGCCCGGGAAGGTCTCGCCAAGGTGCCGGACGGGTGGGCGGATCTCGTCGTGGCCGACGTGTTCAGCGGCGCCCGCACCCCCGCCCACCTCACCTCGACCGAGTTCCTCGACGAGGTCCGCAGGGCGCTGAAGCCCGGCGGGAGCTACGCCGCCAACCTCGCCGACGGCCCGCCGCTCGCGCACCTGCGCGGCCAGATCGCCACCGCGGCGGCCCGTTTCCCGCACCTCGCGCTGGTCGCCGACCCGACCGTGCTGCGGGGCAAACGGTTCGGCAACGCCGTGCTCGTCGCCTCCGACCTGTCCCTGCCGATCGCCGAACTGACCCGCCGGGCCGCCTCCGACCCGCACCCGGGCCGGGTCGAGCACGGCCGCGCGCTCACCGACTTCAGCGGCGGAGCGGCACCGGTCGCGGACGCGTCGGCGGTGGCCTCACCGGCGCCGCCGCCCTCGGTGTTCCGGTAGTTCGGTGTTCCGGTGGAAGAACCGCCGTCAATGGTTCAGTAGTTCTGCACGTCGACCCGTGGCGGGCCGTCGTGCCAGGTGCAGAAGACCGTCACCCGGTCCGCGCCGGAGGCGAAGTCCACCCGGATCCAGGACTCCGTCTTCCACACCTGCACCGACCAGTTCGGGCCCGGGGTGGCCGACACGAGCGTCGCGTACGTCTCGGTCAGGTCGAGGACGACCCGGCCGCCGTCGGTGTCGTAGCTCTTGACCGTGCCGGACACCTCGGCGGACCCGCTGCCGGACGGGGTGGAGGCGACGGCCGTGCGGCTCGGCGTCGGGGACGCGGCGGGCGCGGGGGTCGTGGGCGCCGAGGGCGTCGCCGGACTCTTCGAGGCCGTCCGCGACGGGCTCGGCGAGGGCGGCGGCTCGGCCTCCCGGGTCGCCGAGTCGGCCTCGCCCACCGCCAACGGAAGGGCGCGCGGCGGGTCGTAGACGGTGCCCGCCATGACCGTGTGGACACCCCACCACGACAGCGTGACCGCCGCGCCCGTGGCCAGCGTCCAGGCCAGTACGTGTAGGAGTGCGCTCCGCATAGCGCGCCATCCTGCCTCACCCGCCTCACAGGTGTCCCCCCGAGGGGCCACCGTTTGTCCACAGCGGGGGAGTTGTCCACAGGCCCCGGCCGGGCTCGGTCGCATGGCGTAGGTTGCGGCGCATGGCAAGTGTGCTCGTGGTCGAGGACGACCAGTTCGTGCGCTCGGCGCTCATCCGGCAGCTGACCGACGCCTCGTACCTGGTGCGCAGCGTCGGCACGGCGCTGGAGGCGCTGCGCGAGGTCGCCCATTTCCGCTTCGACGTGGTCGTCCTGGACCTCGGACTGCCCGATCTGGACGGCTCCGAGGCGCTGAAGATGCTGCGCGGCATCACGGACGTGCCGGTGATCATCGCCACCGCGCGCGACGACGAGTCGGAGATCGTCCGGCTGCTGAACGCGGGCGCGGACGACTACCTGACCAAGCCGTTCTCGGCGGAGCACCTGTCGGCAAGGATGGCGGCGGTCCTGCGACGGTCCCGGCGGCCCGGCTCAGGCGACGCCCCGCCGTCCTCGCCCGTGCTGCACGTCGGCGGCCTGACCGTCGACCCGCTGCGCCGACAGGCCGAGTTGGACGGCGTCCGGCTCGACCTCACCCGCCGTGAGTTCGACCTGCTGGCCTTTCTCGCGGGCCGGCCGGGAGTCGTGGTTCCGCGCCGGGAGCTGCTTGCCGAGGTGTGGCAGCAGTCCTACGGCGACGACCAGACCATCGACGTCCATCTGTCCTGGTTGCGGCGCAAGCTGGGCGAGACGGCGGCGCGGCCGCGCTATCTGCACACCCTGCGGGGCGTCGGGGTGAAGCTCGAACCGCCGGGGGAAGCGGGGCCGGTGCGATGAGGTGGGCGCTGGTCAGGGTGTGTCTGGCGGTCACCACGATGGTCGTGGTCGCCTTCGCGGTCCCGCTCGGGCTCGTCGTCAAGGAGATGGCCCGTGACCGCGCGTTCTCCAACGCGGAGCGGGAGGCCGCGGTCGTGGTGCCGGCGTTGTCCATCACGACCGACCGGGACCAGCTGGAGCGGGTCGTGGCCTCGGCGGGCTCCGACGACGGCATGGCGGTGCACCTGCCGGCGGGCGACGGCCGGACCGCCGTCGACCTCGGCCGGCAGCGCGCCGCCGACGCGGACATCGCGGCCGTGCGGAGACTGGGCCGCGCCTCCACCACCGAGGTGCCCGGGGGATCGGCGCTGCTCCAGCCCGTGGCGCTGAGCCTGGGGACCGCGGTGATCGAGGTGTACGTGCCCGAGTCCGAGGTGAGCAACGGCGTCGGCACGGCGTGGGCGGTGCTGGCGGCGGTCGGGGCGGCGCTGGTCGTCGGCTCGGTGGCCGTCGCCGACCGGCTGGGCGTCAGGATGGTGCGGCCGGCCCGCCGACTGGTGGAGGGCGCGCACGAGTTGGGGGAGGGGAAGCTCGGGTCGAGGGTGCCGGAGGAGGGTCCGAGCGAACTGCGCCTCGCGGCGGTCGCGTTCAACTCGATGGCCGACCAGGTGGTTCAACTCCTGGCCAACGAAAGGGAGTTGGCGGCAGATCTCTCCCACCGCCTGCGCACCCCGCTCACGGTGCTCCGCCTCAACGCGGCCTCCCTCGGCGACTCCCCGGCGGCGGAGCAGACGAGGACCGCCGTCGCCCAGCTGGAGCGCGAGGTCGACACGATCATCCGCACGGCCCGGGAGGCGAAGCCGCAGACGACGGCCCCCGGTCCCGGCGCCGGATGCGACGCGGCGCAGGTGGTCCGGGAGCGGATGGCGTTCTGGTCGGCGCTCGCGGAGGACGAGGGCCGTAAGGTGCGCACGGCCGGCGTCGACCGTCCGGTGCGTGTACCCGTGGCCCGCACCGACCTGGCCGCCGCCCTGGACGCCCTCCTCGGCAATGTCTTCCGCCACACCCCGGAGGGCACGGCCTTCGCGGTCGACGTCCACAACGGCGAGGACGCGGTGATCGTCCTCGTGTCGGACGCCGGGCCGGGCATCCCCGACCCCGAGACGGCGATGGCCCGTGGCCGAGGCTCCGGAACCCCCGGCTCGACCGGCCTCGGCCTGGACATAGTCCGCCGCCTCGCGGAGTCCACCGGCGGCGACGTACGCATCGGCTCGTCGGTGCTGGGCGGCACGGAGATACGCGTCTGGATACAACTTGCCGGAAGCGACCCCGTACGAAGGGGCCACCGGGGTTCCATGCGCCGACGCGGACGCACCGCGCCCAGGTGACGGGCCCGCTGCCTGCCATCTGCTGTCACCTGCTGCGCGCTGCTCCAGCGCCTGTTGATCAAGGAATCAGTCAAAAGGTGATCAAGGCGTGTCGATTACGTTTCGACAAATGAAGCCAGTGGCTCTTGACGCATGACCGGACATACGGCTGTTATTGCGCCACCCCGTGTTCGGTCAAGTTGATTTCTGGTCGATTGCGATCAGCTTTCAGCCACACTGCGTGGCCGAACCTCGCGTCAGGAGCCGTTCATGCACCACCTCTCCCCCTCCGGCCGCATCGCTCTCCCCTCCCCGAGCCGTCGCACACTGTTGCGCGGCATAGGCGGCGCGGCCGTTCTGGGCGCAGGCATACCCCTGCTGTCCGCCTGCGGCGGCAGCGGCACCGCGGCGGACCCGAAGGCCGTCACCCTCGGCTCCAACGCCTCCGACGCCGTCCCGAAGAAGGCCTTCGCGGAGATCTACGCCGCCTTCAAGAAGCAGTCCGGGATCACGGTCGACGTGAACACCAAGGACCACAACACGTTCCAGGAGCAGATCAACTCCTACCTCCAGGGCACCCCGGACGACGTGTTCAACTGGTTCGCCGGCTACCGCATGCAGTTCTTCGCGGCCAAGAAGCTCGCCACCCCGATCGACGAGGTCTGGGACAAGATCGGCGGCAACTTCCCCGACGCGATGAAGGCGCTCAGCAAGGGCGCGGACGGCAAGTACTACTTCGTGCCGCTGTACACGTACCCCTGGGCGCTGTTCTACCGGAAGAGCGTCTTCCAGAAGTACGGCTACACCGTCCCCACCACCTGGGACCAGCTGGTCGCGCTCTGCAAGCAGATGAAGAAGGACGGGCTCGTCCCGATCGCCTTCGGCGACAAGGACGCCTGGCCCGCGCTCGGCACCTTCGACCAGATCAACTTCCGCACCAACGGCTACGACTTCCACGTCGAGCTGATGGCCGGCAAGGCCTCCTGGACCGACGCCAAGGTCCGCAAGACCTTCGACAACTGGGCCGAGATCCTCCCCTACCACCAGGACGGCGCCGTCGGCCGCACCTGGCAGGACGCCGCCCAGACCCTCGTCTCCAAGAAGGCGGGCATGTACCTGCTGGGCACCTTCGTGGGCCAGCAGTTCACCAACCAGGCCGACGCCGACGACCTCGACTTCTTCGCCTTCCCGGAGATCGACCCGGCCTACGGCCAGGACACCGTCGAGGCGCCCACCGACGGCTTCATGCTCTCCAAGGCCCCGAAGAGCAAGGACGCCGCCGTCAAGCTCCTGGAGTACCTGGGCACCCCGGAGGCCGAGTCGATCTACCTCAAGGCCGACCCGAACGTCGTCGCCGCCTCCAGCAAGGCCGACACCTCCTCGTACACGGCGCTGCAGAAGAAGGCGTACGAGATGATCAGCGGCGCCAAGCACCTCACGCAGTTCATGGACCGCGACAGCCGCCCGGACTTCACCTCGACGGTGATGCAGCCCGCGCTGCAGAAGTTCGTCCGCGACCCCAAGGGCGTCGACAGCCTGCTCACCTCGATCGAGCGCCAGAAGAAGACGATCTTCGCGTCCTCATGACCACGCCGATCAGCACCCAGAACCCGGAGGCGGCCGCCGTGCCGCCTCCGGGCCCCGCGCCTTCGAAGAAGCGGGTTCCGCAGGGCCACCGGCGCCTGCTGACCCGCCGCGACCGGTTCACGCTCGCCCTGATGGCGGGCGTGCCGACGATCCTGCACGTGGCCCTCGTCTGGCTCACCGCCCTCGCCTCCATCGCCCTCGCCTTCACCACCTGGGACGGCATCGGCTTCGACTCGATCAAGTGGGTGGGGCTGGACAACTTCCGCGAGCTGTTCACCAACAACCCGCAGTTCTGGCCCGCCGTCCAGCACAACGTCGTCTGGTTCGTCGTGCTCATCCTGATCCCGACCCCGTTCGGGCTCTTCCTGGCGATCCAGCTGGACAAGAAGATCCGGTTCAGCCGCGTCTACCAGACGGCCTTCTTCCTGCCGGTCGTGGTGTCGCTGGCGGTCACCGGATTCGTCTGGCAGCTGGTCTACAACCCCGACACCGGCCTGATCAACAGCCTCATCGGGGCCAACCAGCCGGGCCACTACATCGACTGGATCGGCGACCCCGACCTCAATCTCTGGGCCGTCCTGGTCGCCGCCTGCTGGCGGCACACCGGCTACATGATGATCCTCTACCTGGCCGGTCTGAAGGGCGTCGACCCGTCCCTGCGCGAGGCCTCCTCGCTGGACGGCGCGAACGAGTGGCAGACGTTCAAGAACGTCATCTTCCCCACCCTGCGGCCCACCAACACCGTCGTCCTCGTCGTGACGATCATCGAGGCCCTGCGCGCCTTCGACCTCGTCTTCGTCTTCAACAAGGGCGCCCAGGGCACGGAACTGCTGTCGATCCTGGTCACCAACAACATCATCGGCGAGTCCAGCCGCATCGGATACGGCTCGGCGATCGCCGTCGTCCTGCTGGTGATCTCCCTGGCCGTGATCATCCCGTACCTGATCGCGACCTTCCGGAAGGAGCGACGAGCATGAGCGCGACCCTCGTCGGCAAGCAGCGCACCCCCCTGCGCCCCGCCCGGATCCTGCTGCACGTCTTCCTCGCCGGCACGGCCCTGGCCTGGCTCGCGCCCCTGCTCTGGGCCCTGTTCGCGGCCCTGCGCCCGTACGCGGAGACCAGCGAGAAGGGCTATGTCTCCTGGCCCGACAAGCTGAGCCTCGACAACTTCACCAACGCGTTCGAGCAGTCGGACATGATGCACTACTTCGGGAACACGCTGCTGATCGCGGTCCCGGCGGTGCTGCTGACCCTGTTCCTCTC
Source organism: Streptomyces sp. NPDC006872 (assembly GCF_040635845.1). Lineage (NCBI taxonomy): Bacteria > Bacillati > Actinomycetota > Actinomycetes > Kitasatosporales > Streptomycetaceae > Streptomyces > Streptomyces sp. NPDC006872. The sequence continues at coordinate 231,715 of NZ_JBEYIL010000009.1, read as the reverse complement.
CTCCTGCGTGGCGTTCTACGTCAGCCGCTTCGACTTCCGGGTCAACCTGTTCCTGCTCCTGGTGTTCACGGCCGGCAACCTGCTCCCGCAGCAGGTGATCATCACCCCGCTGTACCGCCTGTACCTGCTGGTGGACCTCCCCGGCATCACCGTCAGCGGCAAGCTCTACGACTCCGCGCTCGGCCTGGTCCTGATCCATGTGGCGTTCCAGGCCGGTTTCTGCGCCTTCGTGCTGAGCAACTACATGCGCTCGCTGCCGCACGAGCTGACCGAGGCGGCACTCGTCGACGGCGCGTCCGTCTGGCGGCTGTACTGGCAGATCGTGCTCCCGCTGTGCAAGCCCGCGATGGCGGCCCTGGCCACCCTCCTCTCCATCTGGATCTACAACGACTTCTTCTGGGCCATCGTCCTGATCTCCACCGGTGAGAACATGCCGATCACCTCGGCCCTGAACAACCTCTCCGGCCAGTACTTCACCGACCCCAACCTGGTCGCGGCCGGCGCCCTGCTCACCGCGATCCCCACACTGATCGTGTACTTCGTGCTCCAGCGCCAGTTCGTCAGCGGCCTGACCCTGGGCGCCAACAAGGGCTGACGGCCCCCTCCCCGCGAAAGAGACACCCGTGCCCCACCCCTTCACCCCGGTGGCCTCCGTCCCCGTGGACCCCCGTCGCGCCCGCGTCCACGAGGAGGGCTGGCAGTCCTGGAGCCCCAGCGGCGCATACGCCCTCGACGCGTACCCGTACCGCCCGACGAACGACAACTGGGCGACGGTCTGCTACCGCCCGGGCGTCGGCGTCCCCGCCGGAGCCTTCCAGGGCGAGGGGCTGCTGGCCCTCGACCCCGGTGACGGATCGCCGGTACGTCTGTGGGCGGCGCCGGAGCCGACGCGCGAGGCGCCGTCCATCCGGCTGGTCGCCCAGGACGGGGTGGCCGAGATCAGCGCCGACGGCCCGGTGAAGGAGTACACGGGCACGGGGATCCAGGAGGTGCTGGCCGACTGGGCCGCCGGCCTCGGGCTCCCGGCGCCCCGCCCGGCGCCCACCGTCTGGTGCTCCTGGTACGAGTACTTCACCCAGGTCACCGAGGACGACATCCACGAGAACCTCCGCGCCATGGAGGTCCTCGACCTGCCCATCGACGTCGTCCAGATCGACGACGGCTACCAGCGCGCCCTGGGCGACTGGCTCACCCTCTCCGGCCGCTTCCGCTCCCGGGCCGGCATCGCCGACGCGATCCGCGCCCGCGGCCGCCGGGCCGGCATCTGGACGGCGCCCTTCCTGGTCGACCCGAGCAGCGAGCTGGCCGAGCGGCACCCCGACTGGCTGGTCCGGTCCGCCGACGGCGGCCTCGCGCACGCCGGCCACAACTGGGACCACGACCTGAACGTCCTGGACACCACCCACCCGGACGCGGCGGCCTACCTGACGGACGTCTTCCGGACCCTGCGCACCGAGGGCTACGACTACTTCAAGGTCGACTTCCTGTACGCGGGCGCCCTGGACGGCGTACGCCACCAGGACGTCGACGCACTGCAGGCGTACCGCTCCGGGATCGAGCTGATCCGCGAGGCGATCGGCGCGGACGCCTACCTGCTCGGCTGCGGGGCGCCCCTGTTGCCGTCCATCGGCCTGTTCGACGCGATGCGGGTCAGCCCCGACACGGCCCCGCACCGCCGTCCCGAGGCCGACGACTACAGCCAGCCCGGCCAGGACCCGGCCGAGTTCACCGGCGTCGGCCGCCAGTGGCAGCACGGCCGCCTCTGGGTCAACGACCCCGACTGCCTGATGGCCCGCCCGGCCGTGGAGACCCGTGAGCGCTGGGCCGCCCATGTCGAGGCCACCGGCGGTCTGGTCGCCTCCAGCGACCGTCTGCTCTCCCTCGACCAGTGGGGCGTGGAGACGACGCGCCGCCTCCTCGCGGGAGGCGAGCGATGAGCCGTGAACTGAACGTCCCGGGCCTCGCCTACGGCGGCGACTACAACCCCGAGCAGTGGCCCGAGGAGGTCTGGGCCGAGGACATGCGGCTCATGGTCGAGGCCGGCGTGAACATGGTCAGCGTCAACATCTTCTCCTGGGCGCTGCTGGAGCCGTCCGAGGGCGTCTACGACTACTCCCGCCTCGACCGCGTCCTCGACATGCTCTACGCCCACGGCATCGCGGCCGACCTGGCCACCCCGACGGCCGCGCCGCCGGCCTGGTTCTTCCGGGCCCACCCCGAGGCGCTGCCGGTGGACCGCGACGGCCGGCGACTGTCGTACGGCAGCCGTCAGACGTTCTGCCCGAGCAGCCCCGCGTACCGGGAGGCCGCGCTGCGGATCGCCCGCGCGCTGGGGGAGCGGTACGCCGACCACCCGGCGGTGGTCATGTGGCACGTCCACAACGAGTACGGCTGCCACAACGCGGAGTGCTACTGCGACACGAGCGCCGAGGCGTTCCGGACCTGGCTGCGCGGCAGGTACGACAACGACCTGGCCGCGCTGAACGACGCCTGGGGCACCACGTTCTGGAGCCAGTGGTACTACGACTGGGACGAGATCCTGCCGCCGCGCGCGACCGGCGCGGTCCCGAACCCGACCCACCGCCTGGACTGGCGCCGCTTCTGCAGCGACGAGCTGCTGTCGCTGTGCACGGCGGAGCGGGCGGTGCTCGCGGAGGCCGCCCCGGCGCTCCCCGCCACGACCAACTTCATGGTGATGTACAACTTCGACGCGCTGGACTACTGGCGCTGGGCACCGGAGTTGGACGTGGTCTCCAACGACCACTACCTCCGCTCGACCGACCCCGAGTCGGAGATCGACATCGCGATGAGCGGCGACGTGGTGCGCTCGCTCGCGGGCGGCCGCCCCTGGCTGCTGATGGAGCACTCGACGGGCGCGGTGAACTGGCAGCCGGTCAACCGGGCGAAGACGGCAGGGGAGTTGCGCCGCAACGCGCTCGCGCACGTGGCCCACGGCGCGGACGGCATCGCCTACTTCCAGTGGCGGGCGGCGAAGGCGGGCGCCGAACAGTGGCACTCGGCGATGCTGCCGCACGCCGGCACCGACAGCGTCATCTGGCGGGACGTGGTCGCGCTGGGCGCGGACCTGCGGGCGCTGGCGGAGGTGCGGGGCGCGGTCGGCACGGCCGAGACGGCCATCGTCTGGGACTGGGACGCCCGTTGGGCCCTGGAGCTGCCCTCACAGCCGAGCGAGGAGGTCCGCTACCTCGACCTGATCCGTTCCTGGTACGAGCCGCTGTGGCGGGCGGGCGTCGCGGTGGACTTCGTCCGCCCGGACGCGGACCTGTCGGCGTACCGCCTGGTCCTGGCCCCGAGCCTGTATCTGGTGGACGACGCGGGCGCCGCGAATCTCACCGGCTTCGCCGAGCGCGGCGGCACCCTGGCCGTCGGCTTCCACAGCGGGGCCGTGGACGTGAACTGCCATGTGCGGCTGGGCGGTTACCCGGGCGCGTTCCGGGAGGCACTGGGCGTCCGCACGGACGAGCTGTTCCCGCTGCTGCCGGGCGAGACGGTCGGCCTGACCGGCGGCGGCACGGCGTCCCTGTGGTCGGAGCGGGTGGGCCTGGCGGGCGCGGCGGCGGTGACGTCGTACACGGACGGCCCGCTGACCGACGTCCCGGCGGTGACCAGGCACGACCACGGGTCGGGAACGGCCTGGTACCTGGCGACCCTCCCCGACCCGGCCACCCTGACGGCCCTGTTGGACCGGATCCGCGAGGAGGCGGGGGTGCGGCCGGTGGCGGACGGAGTGCCGCACGGCGTGGAGGCGGCCCGACGACGCGGTGCCGACGCCGACTACCTCTTTCTGATCGACCACAGCGGGGAGGGCGCCGAGGTCGTGGTCGCCGCCGATTCGGTCGAACTCCTCGGCGGGAAGCCGGTGCCGTCGAACGGCCTGGTCTCCGTCCCGCCGGGCGGGGTGGCGGTCGTACGGGAACCGCGCGTCGGATAGCCGGGACGCAGGCCCTCCGGTTGTCCGCCGGGGGGCCTGCGGCCGACGTACCCCGATCCCGACACCCACCCCGTCACTCCGAGAGAACCCCGGTCAGCGACGGGAGGCGGAGCGCTTGGGCGGAACGATGCGCACCCGCTCTTCGGCGGGCGTGTTCTCGATGTCGTCGAGTTGCGCGACGATCGTGGCGCGCAGGTCGTCGTAGTCCTCGAAGTGGTGGTCGTTGAACAGTGTGTAGCCGGTCCACATCAGATTGGCGCACACCCGGGCCGGCACCCGGCCGGTCTGGGCACCCATGCCGACGAGCGCCACCGACTCGATGCTGCCCGGCGCCTGCTCGTTCTGCCGGTGGATCGCCTGGAACGCGGCGGCGCACGCCAGGGCCACATTCAGGGTCTCGCTCACATTCTGTGAGGACTTCTGCATCGTCGGCGTCGAGATCAGGAACTTCGGGTTGACCGCCCCGGACGGCACACACACCGCGCTTCCCACCGGGAGGCTTCCCGCGAACCGGTCGCGGATCGCCCGCTGCACGCGCAGTTGGATACCGGCTCCGAGGTGCCGCTTGACGACCGCGTCGACCCCGCCGTCCATCCGGCCCCGCGAGTTGGTCGGGCTGACCCAGGCGTCGACCTCCTCGTCGAGGATCGAGCCCTTGCGGATCTCGATCTCGGGGGTGTCGGCGAACGCCGCCCGCCAGGCCTCCACCACGCTCGCGTTGATGTCGGTCAACACGACCTTGAGCGGTGCCTGTTCGCGGTCCACGGTCATAGTGCACTCCCACGTGAGAAACGGTCTTTCCACTGCTCACGACGCTACCGTGCCCCACTGACAACGCAGTTGGGAGATCGGGTTGTCGTACCCCGCTGCTAGCCTCCCGGCCATGATCGATGCCACCACCCCCGCCCAGCCCGACCCGAACGACCCGCTGGCTCTCGCCGAACTGTTCAAGGGCGGCGGCGAGCCGTGGCTTCCCCTGCTGAAGCCGGTCATCGAGGCGCAGCCGGACGCGGCCGCGTTCATCGGCCCGGGCCGCGCCCCGCAGGTCGTTCCCGTCCGTGAACTGACCTTCCAGGCGCTCAAGCCCAACCCGCCGCACAAGTGGAAGGTCGTCGTCTTCGGCCAGAACCCCTACCCGCGGCCGGAGAGCGCCACCGGCATCGCCATGTTCGACAACACCTTCCACGACTGGAAGGACAGCCAGTTCGGCAGGGTCGTCAGCATCCGCTGCATCATCAAGGCGGCGGCGATGTGGAAGTACGGCATACCCAAGAAGACGCCGATCGCCGACATCCGCGCGCTTCTGAAGAAGCAGGACACCGTCCAGCCGCCGGAATGGTTCCAGGCGATGCTCACCCAGGGTGTGCTGCTGCTGAACGCGGCCCTCACCGCCAGCAGCGACGGGCCGAGGGGAGCCGACCCGCACACCGCGTTCTGGCGTCCGGTCGCCGAGCGGATCGTCGAGGAGATCCTCAGGGCGAAGCAGAACGCCGAGGACGACGCGGACCGTGCCGTCGTCTTCGCGTGGTGGGGCGCTCACGCGCGCAGCCTGAAGCAGGTCGTCCTGCGGCTGCAGAAGAAGTACCCGGACGTCGAGGTCCGGCACATCGACCACCCCAACCCCGCGGCGCAGGGCGACATCTTCTGCGACGACGAGCACTTCGGAACGGTGAACGCGGCCCTCGCGTCGCTGGGCGTCGACGAGATCGACTGGCTGCCGAGCAAGGGCTGGGACAAGCACGCGGCGGAGGCCGGCGGGACGGACAGCGGCACCGCCGCACGCATGGGCGCGTTCATCGCGTCCACCATGGAGCTGCACCAGCTGTACCTGGAGCGGCTTTCCAGCGTCAAGGACGAGGGACTCGTCCTCCCCGCGATCACCGGAGTGTTCGACACCCCGCTCATGGACTTCCACGACGCGGTCGCCCCGGTCGCCGAGCTGCTGTCCGGCCTTGACCGGCACGTCACGCGGTCGCACGAGTTCGGCAAGCGGCGGGCGGACGAAGCGGCCGACGGCCTGCCCGCCGACGCGATCGCCGCCCTCTACCTCTATACCTGCGAGTCCGCGTTCTACCGGGAGATCAACGCCGTCCTGCGCGCCCCGGACCGGGCCAAGGTCATCCCGTACCTGCCGTATCTGCGGCTGCTGTTCTCGGCGGTGTCGCAGCTTCCCGCCCGCACGGAGCCCCTGTGGCGCGGAGTGTCGCTGGACCTGCGTGCGCAGTACCCACTGGGGCGGACCGTGACCTGGTGGGGTGTGTCCTCGTGCACGTCCAAGATCGGCGTGGCGCGGGCGTTCCTCGGCAGCCGGGGCAAGCGGACGCTGTTCGAGGTGGTCCCCGTCCGGGCGGTGGGCATCCGCAGATTCTCCGCGTTCACCGACGAGGAGGAATTCATCCTCTCGCCGGGCACGCAGCTCAAGGTGACGGACGTAAAGGCCGAGCGGGGCGGCCTGTGCACGGTGCGACTGACCGAACTGGAGGAGCAGACCCTCGTGTCCTGACCCGGCCCCTTCAGCGGCCGAGCCTCCCGGCGCCGGCGGTCGCAAGGCAGCGGGGCGCGGCACGCCCCCTCAGCGTGCCGCGCCCCTTCCCCTATCCCCGGGTCAGATGGTCATGTGGGCCGGGTGGCCCGTCGGTCAGGCCGTTTCGACGCCCGGCAGGGTCCCCGTGCGGGCCGCCTCGCCGTACCAGTGGGCGCTCGACTTCGGGGTGCGGGCGAGCGTCGCGTAGTCGACGTAGACCGTGCCGAACCGCTTCTCGTAGCCGTACGCCCACTCGAAGTTGTCGAGAAGGGACCAGAGGTAGTAGCCGCGGACGTCCGCGCCGTCGGCGATGGCCCGGCGGACCGCCGAGAGATGGCCGTGCAGGTAGGCGATGCGCTCCGGGTCGTGGACGCGGCCGTCCGGGTCGGGCTTGTCGTCGTAGGCCGCGCCGTTCTCGGTGACGTAGAGCGGGAGGCCCGGGGCCTCGCTCGTGTAGCGCATGATCAGTTCGTGCAGGCCCGTCGGGTCGATCGTCCAGCCCATCTCGGTGCGCTCGCCCGGGGTCTGGTGGAAGGCGACGTCGTCCGCGCCCGGCCAGGGGGAGTGCTCGCTCGCGCCGTGGCCGTCCGAGCGCGGGCCCTTCACCGTGGTGTCCGCCGCCGAGACCAGCGTCGGCGTGTAGTAGTTCAACCCCAGTGCGTCCAACGGCTGGTTGATCGTGCGCAGGTCGCCGTCGAGGACGTACGACCAGTCCGTCAGCGAGGACGTGGCGGCCAGCAGCGTCTCCGGGTACGCGCCGCGCAGGATCGGACCGTGGAAGACGCCGTTGGCGAGGTCGTCGATCTTCTGGACCGCCGCCAGGTCCGCCGGATCGCCCGGCGAGAGCGGCCGCACCACCGACGAGTTGAGGCTGATCGCCACCGAGTTGCGGGCCGGCATGGCCGCGCGCAGCGCCGAAGTGCCCAGGCCGTGGGCGAGGTTGAGGTGGTGGGCCGCCTTCAGCGAGGCCGCCGGGTCGGTGCGGCCCGGTGCGTGCACGCCGGAGGCGTAGCCCAGGAACGCGCTGCACCACGGCTCGTTCAGCGTGATCCAGTTCTCCACGCGGTCGCCGAGCGCCTCCCCGACGATCTGCGCGTACTCCGCGAACCGGTACGCCGTGTCCCGCTCCGGCCAGCCGCCCGCGTCCTCCAGCTCCTGGGGGAGGTCCCAGTGGTAGAGCGTGACGGCGGGCTGGATGCCGGCCGCCAGCAGCTCGTCCACCAGACGGCGGTAGAAGTCCAGGCCCACCTGCACCGCGGGGCCGCGGCCCGTCGGCTGGACCCGGGACCAGGAGATCGAGAAGCGGTACGCGTTGAGGCCCAGCTCCGCCATCAGCGCCACGTCGTCGCGGTAGCGGTGGTAGTGGTCGACAGCGATGTCACCGGTCTCACCACCGGCGGTCCTGCCGGGCGTATGACTGAAGGTGTCCCAGATCGACGGCGTGCGGCCGTCCTCCCGCACCGCCCCCTCGATCTGGTAGGCGGAGGTCGCCGCGCCCCAGAGGAAGGCGGGAGGAAAGGTCACCGGAGTAGTGGGCTCAGGCATGGAAGCGCTCCCATGAATGGTCGGCGAGACCGACGGAGGTTGGGGGGAAGTCGTGCGGAGGGGGCCGAGGCCGCGATGACTCGACCCCCTGGAAACGAAGGCGTCAGCCCTTCACCGCGCCCTGCATGATGCCGCCCACGATCTGCTTGCCGAAGATCGCGAAGACCAGCAGCAGCGGCAGCGTGCCCAGCAGCGCGCCCGCCATGATCAGGGACTGGTCGGGGGTGTACCCGCGGCCGAGGCCCGCGACCGCCACCTGCACGGTCGGGTTGCCGGTCTGGCTCAGCACCAGGAACGGCCACAGGAAGTCGTTCCACGTCTGGACGAACATCAGCATGCCGAGCACCGCCATCGCGGGGCGCGCCGCGGGGAACACCACGTGCCACACCACGCGCCAGCTGCTCGCGCCGTCCACCCGGGCCGCCTCGATGATCTCGTCGGGCAGCGCCTGGATCAGGTACTGCCGCATGAAGAACACCCCGAACGCGCTGACCAGCGACGGCAGGATCACCGCCTGCAGCTGGTCCGTCCACTCCAGCTTGGCGACCAGCATGTACAGCGGGATCACACTCAGCTGCGGCGGCACCATCATCGTGCCGATCACGATCAGCATCAGCGCGCCCCGGCCGCGGAACCGCAGCTTGGCGAAGGCGAAGCCGGCGATCGTGGAGAGGAAGACGATGGTCGCGGCCGAAGTCCCCGCCACGATCGTCGTGTTGACGAACGCCTTGCCCAGATTGGCGTCGTTCCAGGCCACGTCCAGGTTGTGGAAGAGGTTCGAGCCGAACACGAACGGCGGCGGGTTCTGCGCCAGCCGGTTGTTGTCGCGCGAGGCGGCGATCGCCGTCCACACCAGTGGGAACAGCGAGACGATGGTGAACACGGCCAGGATCGCGTACGCGATCGGGCCGCCGTGCATCTGCCCGCCGGCCCGCGCGGACTTCGGCCGGCGCACCTTGCGGGCCGTCGGCACGGCGTCCTCGGGTGCCACGGACTTCACGGTCGTTGTCGTCGTCGTCACGGCCGGTACTCCTAACTACTGGCGCGCAGCCGGCGCGAGATGACGTAGTTGACGATGCCGACCACGATCAGGATCAGGAACATCGTCCAGGCGATCGCCGAGGCCCGGCCCAGGTGCTGGTTCACCCAGCCCTGCTCGTACAGATACAGGCCCAGCGTCTGGAACTGGTGCTCCGCACCGCCCGACGCGCCCTTGTTGGCGTCGAACAGCAGCGGCTCGCCGAACAGCTGACTCGCGCCGATCGTCGAGACGACGACCGTGAACAGGATCGTCGGCCGCAGCGACGGCAGCGTGACGTGCAGGAACTGCTTCCAGCGGCTCGCGCCGTCCAGCGCCGCCGACTCGTACAGATCCTGCGGGATCGCCTGCATCGCGGCCAGATAGATCAGCGCGTTGTAGCCCGTCCACCGCCAGACGACGATCGACGACACCGCGATCTGCGACGGCCACTTGTCGTTCTGCCAGTCGATCGCGTCGATCCCGACGAAGTGCAGCGCCCAGTTGATCATGCCGTAGTCGCGCCCGAAGAGCAGCACGAAGACGAGCGAGGCGGCCGCGATCGACGTCGCGTACGGCGCGAGCATCGCGACCCGGTAGAACGTCGAGGCGCGCAGCCTGTAGTTGAGGATGTGGGCCAGGCCCATGGCCATCAGCAACTGCGGAACGGTCGAGATGATCCCGATGGTCAGGGTGTTCTTCGCCGCGTTCCAGAAGAAGTCGTCGTCGAAGATGCGCGTGTAGTTGCGCATCCCCACCCATGTCATGTCGGTGGGCGCGGTCAGCTCCACCTGGTGCAGCGACGCCCAGCCCGTGTAGAGCAGCGGGAACAGGCCGAACGCGAGGAACAGCAGGAAGAACGGCGAGACGAACGCGTACGGGCTCCAGCGCTTGTCGCGCTGCCAGCGGCGGGACAGCCGGGCCCGATGCCGCTGCTCCGCCTCCGTGGGAACGGTGGCCGGGCGGCCCGGGGCCGCGCCCCCCTCCTTCGCGGGGGGCGCGGCGGTGTCGTGGCGGGTGGCCATGCGGGTCACTTGTCCAGGTTGTTGTCGATGGTCTTGGTCGCCGTCTTCCAGGCTTCCGCCGCCGACTTGCCCTTCGTCACGAGGATGACGCCGTTGTCGGTCAGACCCTGCTGGATGATCTGGTCCTTCGGGCCGATCACCTGCACCGGGGCGGTCTTGGCGGCCTCGGAGAAGACCGTGCCGATCGGTGAGTCACCGGTCATCTCGTTCTTCGCGCCGGTGACCTCGGGCATGGTGTACGCGCTCGGCGCGCTCGGGAAGGAGCCCTGCACCTTGAACAGCTTCGCCTGCTGCTCGGGCGCGGTCAGCCAGGTGATGAACGCCTCGGCCTCCTTCACGTGCTTGCCGCTCTTCGGGACGCCCAGGAAGGAGCCGCCCCAGTTGCCGGACTTGGGCGCGACGGCCACGTCCCACTTGCCGGCGTCCTCGGCCTTCGCCTTGCCCTTGATCGTGCCGAGCATCCACGGCGGGCAGGCGATGGTCGCGAACTTGCTGTTCGCGATCGTCGTGTCCCAGGACGGCTGGAACTGCGTCTGGGCCTGGACCAGGCCCTCCTCGGCGGCCTTCGCGGTCAGGTTGAAGGCGGCCTGCACGGCCGGGTTCGTCTTGTAGATGACCTCGCCGGCGGAGTTGTAGAACTTCTCCTTCTCACTGCTGAGGATCGCGTTGATCAGGCCGCCGGGGGAGTCCATGAAGAAGGTGCCCGCCTTGGCCTTCTTCTTGTACTGCTGGCCGGTGGCGATGAACTTGTTCCAGTCACCCGCCCACAGCTGGCCGACCGCCTCGCGGTCGGTGGGCAGACCGGCCGCTTCGAAGAGGTCCTTGCGGTAGCAGAGGGCCATCGGGCCGATGTCGGTGCCGAGACCGATCGTCTGGCCGTCCTTGGTGGTGGCCTGCGACCACTTCCAGTCCAGCCACTTGCTCTTGTCCACGCCCGAGACCTTCGACATGTCCTCGAACTTGCTCGCCTGCGTGGCCACCACCTCGGCGATGTTGCCGACTTCGATGGCCTGAACGTCCATCAGGCCGCTGTTGGTCGTGAGGTGGTTGAGAAGCGCGGGGTAGTAGTTCTCGTTCTTCTCGGTGACGTTCTCGGCGATCTTGATGTTGGGGTGGAGCTTCTCGTACTCGGTGTACAGCCCGGCTTCCTTGAAGCCCATGGTGCCGAACAGCCCCATGGTGATCGTGGTCTTGCCCTTGCCGCTGTCCGACGAGGAACCGTCGGAAGCGTCGTCGCCGCCATCGTCGGCACAGCCGGCCAGCAGCCCGGCGCCCAGCGTCGCGACGGTTGCGAGGACAACCGCCCGGCGGGCGGTTCGGGTACGTGCTCGCATTACGTCCTCCTGTTGCCCTGACGTGCCGACCCCCCGGCCAACTGCATTGTTGGGCCCGTTAGTTACTCGCTGCGGCTCGGGCGGGGAACGTGCGGGATGTGTATGTGTCAGGTACCGTGGGAGCGCTCCCACAAGTGATGTGTTGAAGAGTCGTCGGTTCGAGCGGGGGTGTCAAGGGTGGGAGCGCGGAAGGATGCGTTCAGTTATCTGCCTGTTAGCTAACTCGGGGAGACAGCGCTTTCGGTGTCTTTCGGCCCGTCCGGCATCGAAGGGCGAGGCCGGTTCAGGGCCGAAGCGGGGGTCCGGGGGCGGCGGCCCCCAGGGCCGGTGACCGACCCGACGGGACTGTTACATTCCAGGCCAGCACGAAAAGCGGCGGGAAGGCGGAGCCCATGGCAAGCCACGGAACGCGGGGGCGCAGCGGTGGTAGGCCGACCCTCGAAGAGGTGGCCGCACGCGCCGGCGTCGGCCGCGGCACGGTCTCCCGGGTGATCAACGGCTCGCCGAGGGTCAGCGACGCGACCCGCGCGGCGGTGGAGGCGGCGGTCGCCGAGCTCGGCTATGTCCCGAACACCGCCGCCCGTGCCCTCGCCGCCAACCGCACGGACGCGATCGCGTTGGTCGTCCCCGAACCGGAGACACGGTTCTTCGCGGAGCCGTACTTCTCGGACATGCTGCGAGGCGTGGGCGCGGAGCTGTCCGAGACGGAGATGCAGCTGCTGCTGATCTTCGCGGGCAGCGACCGCGAACGACGTCGGCTGGCCCAGTACCTGGCGGCGCACCGGGTGGACGGAGTCCTCCTGGTCTCGGTCCACGCCGATGATCCGCTGCCGGATCTGCTGGCCCAGCTGGAGATCCCGGCGGTGATCAGCGGCCCGCGTTCCGCCGCGGAGACGCTGCCGTCCGTGGACTCCGACAACTACGGCGGCGGCCGCTCGGCGGTCGAGCACCTGCTGTCCGGGGGCCGCACCCGCATCGCCCACATCACCGGCCGCCTGGACGTCTACGGCGCGCAACGGCGCGTCGACGGCTACCGCGACGCCCTGCGCGACGCGGGCTACGCGGCGGACGAAGGCCTCATCGCGCCGGGCGACTTCACCGAGGAGGGCGGCCACCGTGCGATGCGCGAGCTGCTCGCCCGCACCCCGTCCCTCGACGCGGTCTTCGCCGGCTCCGACGTCATGGCGGCCGGCGCCCGCCAGGCCCTGCGCGAGGCGGGCCGCCGTATCCCGGAGGACGTCGCCCTGGTCGGTTACGACGACTCGGCCATCGCCCGCCATATGGACCCGCCCCTGACCAGTGTCCGCCAGCCGATCGAGGAGATGGGCCGCAGGATGCTGGACCTGCTCCTCACCGAGATCGCCGACCGCCGCCCGGCGGCCTCCCGCGGCCTGGAACGCCGCCAGGTCGTCCTGGCGACGGAACTGGTGGGACGGGCCTCTTCCTGACCCCTTCCCGGCCGCGGCCCGATCGCGACCTCAGAGCCGCCACCGCACCTCGCCGTCCTGCTGCTCGGAAGTGACCGAGAGGCCGGCGGAGCGGGCCACGGCAGCCGATGCGTGATGGTCCGGGTGGACATGGGCGACGATCGTGCGCACGCCCTGCTTCCGCAGCCATCCGACGAGTCCCGTCGCCGCCTCGGAGGCGAGGCCGCGGCCCTGCCAGGGGGCCCCGACGACCCAGGCGATCTCCGCGGCTTCGCCCCGGTCCGTGATCGTCGCCTGGACGGTGCCGGTCAGACAGTCGGCGTCGCGCAGCCGCAGAACCCAGTTGCACCAGGAGACGGCCGGGTCCGGGGAGCCGGCGACCAGGCGTTCGTAGCGGGAGTGCAGGGCCTGCGGGGTGTGGGGGGCGCCGCCGATGAAGGTGTGGAGGGCGGGGTCGGCCAGGACGGCCGCCATCTCCGGCGCGTGTTCGACGCGCAGGGGGAGGAGGTCGAGCCGGGCGGTGCCGATCGGCTCGGCGTGGACGACTTCGCCTGACCGCGTTGATCGCATTGATCGCTCCCATGAGCAGTCCCGGGAAACACATCAGCCGGTGACCGCCCTTACGGGAGGTCACCGGCTGATGACTCAGGGTGAGTGACGGGACTCGAACCCGCGGCATCCTGGACCACAACCAGGTGCTCTACCAGCTGAGCTACACCCACCACGCCCGGCAGTTGGACTTTGTGGTCTCCCTACCGGCCGAGAAAAAGTGTACAGGGTCCGAAGGGGTGCTCGCGCACGGCTTTTCCGGGACCGCCCTGACGCCCCTACGGGGCGGGCAGGACGTGCTTCGCGGCGATCGACTTCGCGGTGTCGGAGTCCGGTCCGGGCTGCGGCACGAAGACGGCCTCGCGGTAGTAGCGCAGTTCCGCGATGGACTCGCGGATGTCGGCGAGCGCGCGGTGGTTGCCGTTCTTCTCCGGGCTGTTGAAGTACGCCCGCGGGTACCAGCGCCGGGCGAGCTCCTTGATCGACGACACGTCGACGATCCGGTAGTGGAGGTAGTCCTCCAGGTCGGTCATGTCCCGTGCCAGGAACCCGCGGTCGGTGCCGACGGAGTTTCCGCACAGGGGAGCCTTGCCCGGCTCCTTCACATGCTCCCGTACATATGTCAGGACCTGCTGCTCGGCCTCGGCCAGCGTCGTACCGCCGGCCAGCTCGTCGAGCAGTCCGGACGCGGTGTGCATCTGACGCACCACCTCCGGCATCGTCTCCAGTGCCTTGGCCGGCGGGCGGATGACGATGTCCACGCCGTCACCGAGGATGTTCAGCTCGGAGTCGGTGACGAGGGCGGCTACCTCGATGAGAGCGTCGTCGGACAGCGAGAGGCCGGTCATCTCGCAGTCGATCCACACCATGCGATCGTTCATGCGACCACCCTAAAGCTGACGTCGGCTTTTGAGGTGCCCCGCGTTCGTGCGGGCCTCGTCCTCAAAGCGCCGGACGGGCTGAAATGCCTCACCTGTCCGGCGCTTTCTGAGGTCATGCCACGGTCATGCTCCGGTCACGTCCCGCTGCGCTGCCCCGGCAGGCTCGCTCGCGAGGTCGCGTACGCGTCGCGTGCGTGCTCCGACGGCAGGGACGCCACCGAGGCCGTACGCCTGAGCTGCGGGGGCACCGGCCCCGGCGCGTCAGGGTGCAGCGACGGGGGCGGTGGCGGCGGCGACGGCTCGTTGTCCGTCGAGCGTTCGCCCTGCGGTCTGCGCGCCCGGTACGCCGCCCGGTACGCCGCCGGCGACGAGCCGAGCTGACGGCGGAAGTGGCCGCGCAGGGCCACCGGCGAGCGGAAGCCGCAGCGACCCGCGACCTCGTCCACCGAGTAGTCCGACGTCTCCAGCAGTCGCTGCGCCTGCAGCACCCGCTGGGTGATCAGCCACTGCAGCGGCGCGCTGCCGGTCAGCGACCGGAAGCGGCGGTCGAAGGTGCGACGGCTCATATAGGCGCGTGCCGCCAGCGTCTCCACGTCGAACTGCTCGTGGAGGTGTTCCAGCGCCCAGGCGACGACCTCGGCCAGCGGGTCGGCGCCGATCTCCTCCGGTAAAGACCGGTCGAGATAGCGCTCCTGGCCGCCCGATCGGCGCGGTGGTACCACCAGACGCCGGGCCAGCGCGCCCGCCGCCTCGTTACCGTGATCTGTCCGCACGATGTGCAGACATAGGTCGATTCCGGCCGCGGTGCCGGCCGACGTCAGTACGTCGCCGTCGTCCACGAAGAGTTCTCGTGGATCCACGTGGACCGACGGATAGCGCTTGGCCAGCGTCGGCGCGTACATCCAGTGCGTGGTGGCCGGACGGCCGTCCAGCAGACCTGCGGCGGCCAGCACGAACGCGCCGGTGCACAGGCCCACGATGCGGGCGCCCTCTTCGTGCGCCCGGCGCAGCGCGTCGAGCGCGTCCTCCGGTGGCGGTGAGGTGATCGAACGCCAGGCCGGCACGACGACCGTGCCCGCCCGCGCGATCGCCTCCAGGCCATGTGGCGCGGTGAGTTCCAGGCCCCCTGTGGTCCGCAGCGGGCCCTCTTCGCCGCCGCACACCAGCAAGCGGTAGCGCGGCACGCCGGCGTCCTGGCGGTCAATCCCGAACACCGACAGCGGAATGGAACTCTCGAAGATGGGGCCGCCGCTGAACAGCAGCACCGCGACGATCTCCTTGCGGCGTCGCCCGGACAGTTTCCGGGCCGCGGCTTCCGGCGCGGCAGTGGAGTCGTGGCTCATCCTGCTAAGCCCCCCTCGGTGGTCGCGGCTCCTCGGTTGTGTCGCTCCTGCACGTTTCCCCTCGGTCCTGCACGAGTCCCCCGCCGTAGACAGTCAAGATCGAATCTACTGTGTCGCATGATGCCGGCGTGGCCAGTTCCCCACCCGGCAGATTGTCGACATGGCAACTTGGCGTGAAGCATTCGATCACGAAGCGTTGCACTCGTGGGCCGTGCAGGGAAGTGCGCCTCGGTGCGGTGGCCAATCCCCGTAGGGTGCGCAGGGCCCCTGAGGCCCTTTCCGTGCAGGTGGAACGGGGGGTGGGGGGTGGTTACGGCAAGGAATGCACAGTGGCGGGAAGTTGGCTGAAAACCACCGTGTCCGTGCGTGAAAACCGGTCAACCGACCGGTGAGTTTCCTCCGGAGTGCCGACCGCCCCGGTGTGATCCCGTTCCGGTGCGCTGATGGCGCCCCCGGTGGTGCGCCTGGGGCGCGTCCTCATCGGTGAGCAACCGGGCCGCGCAGCGCTCGGACCGGCGCAGCAGCAGCCGGCAGACGGCCGTGACGGCCGCGAGCCCGAGGGCGGTGCCGGCGGCGCCGGCCAGCGAGCTGCCGTACCAGAGGAGGACCACCGGAACCAGGACACAGCTGAAGGCCGCCCAGCGGATCAGATCGGTCGTCCGGTCGTCGTCGGGGCGGGACTCGGGACGGGCGCGGGACGAGGGCACGGGGCGGGCTCCTTCCTGGGGTGTGGGCGGGGCGTGGGCGGGGCGGCGGCGGGGTAGGGCTGCGGTGCACCGGGTTCAACGCGTGCTTGGACGGACGGTCACTGGTGCGGGTCGGTTCCGTGTAAGTGAATCCTGTGCAAACCGCCTGTACGGGGCAGCAACCATTGCGTTACGGGCGTCCGCTCGTGCATGCTCCCTGGAACCCTCACCGAGGGCGTGCGGGCTCTGGGCCCAGGAGGCGTGCCGCCGTACCCTTGGGGGTATGGGGTTGGGAAGATGATTCCCGGACAGCTCCGCCGCTCACCGCCGTCCACCCGTATAAGGATCGATTCGCCGAGACAGTCATGGCCGGTCACGAATTCTTCGAACCCGCGGACCGCAAGCGGCCCGTCGCCGACCCCACGGCGGCCGAGCCCCTGGCGGCGGAAGAGACACGCCCCACCTGCGACCCCGCCTTCAAGCACGGCGTCGTCGTGGGCTTCGACGGCTCCACGTCCAGCGAACGCGCCCTCGCGTACGCCATCGGCATGGCCCACCGCTCCGGCGCGGGCCTGATCATCGTCCATGTCGCCAACCGGCTGCCCACCACGGTGTGGGCCGGCTGCGAGCCGCCCGTCTTCGTCGATGTGCCGGACCACCGCACCGAGGTGCTCGGTCTGGAGCTCGCATGTGCGGAGTACCTCGCCGAGGTGCCGTGGATCCTTGTCGAGCGCGGTGGCGACATCTGCCATGAACTCGAGGAAGTGGGGCGGGAGTACGAGGCCGACGCGATCGTCGTCGGCTCGACGCACGGCATCGTGGGGCGGATCTTCGGGTCCGTCGCGGGGCGGCTCGCCAAGCGGGCGAAGCGGCCCGTCGTTGTCATTCCGTAACTCGCCGTTCTCCCAGGTGAGATGAGATCTGGGTACCTCCGGCTCCTTTTGTGCACCGTGTGCGCGCGGCATAAATCTACTGGCGCGTAGGAGTGTTTGTGCCTTTGTGAAGGGCATATACCGCTCACACAACTGCACATGCATGAAGGGAGCCCGCCGTGGACAACGACGTCTCTGCGGGAAGCAGCACCACCACGATCGCCGGCCGACTCGCCCTGGGCGTCACCCTGTTGGCGTTCGGTCTCGGGTACACCGACCTCATCGACGGCGTGACGGCTGCGGACGCCGTATCCATCGCCCATTACATCGGCGGCGTCGCGCTGTTCGTCGCCGGCCTGTTCGCCCTACGGGAGCGCGACACGGCCACCGGCACCGCCTACACCGTCCTGGGCGCGTTCTGGTTCACCTGGGCGGTCTCGGCCGGGACCCAGGTCTCCGACAACGCCGCAGGGCTCTTCCTGCTTCTGTTCGCCCTTGTGGCGCTCTCCCTGACCCTCGCGGGCGGCGACCAACTCGGCCAGGGCGCCTACGGGTTGTTCTGCGTGGCGCTCGTGCTGATGGCCGTCGCGCGGTTCGCCGACAGCGACGGGCTGACCAAGGTCGGCGGCTGGTTCGCCGTCGCGGCGGGGGCGGTCGCGTGGTACGCGGCCACGGCGGCACTGGCGCACTGGCCCACTGCGCTTCCGCGACGCGCTGCCCGCCCCGGTGTGACGGCCGCGGGCTGAACTCGGCAGCCGTGCCGGGGGGTTGGGCTTCCCCGGCGACATGGCGGCCCCCCACGTGGATGGTTGGCATCACGTGGGGGGCCGTTTCGTCCCATCGGCCTCTGCGGGCCGGTGGGGCTTCTCGCGCCCACGCGGCGGAGCCGCAAATCGATACAGCCCCGCGCCCCTTGACCGCCCTACTCGACCGTGACCGACTTGGCGAGGTTGCGGGGCTTGTCGATGTCCCGGCCGAGGGCCTTCGCCGTGTAGTAGGCGAGGAGCTGGAGGGGGATGCCCATGAGGATGGGGTCGAGTTCGTCCTCGTTCTTGGGGACGACGATCGTCTGGTCGGCCTTCTCCTGGTCCTGGTGGGCGACCGCGATGATCCGGCCGCTGCGGGCCTTGATCTCCTCCAGCGCCGCGCGGTTCTTCTCCAGCAGGTCGTCGTTCGGAACGATCGCGACCGTCGGCAGCGCGGGCTCGATGAGGGCCAGCGGGCCGTGCTTGAGCTCGGAGGCCGGGTAGGCCTCGGCGTGGATGTACGAGACCTCCTTGAGCTTCAGGGAGGCCTCACGGGCGACCGGGTAGCCCCGGACGCGGCCGATGAAGAGCATCGAGCGGGCCTCGGCGAGATCCTCGGCCAGCTTCTCGATCTCCGCCTCCTGCTCCATGATCTCGGCGATCTGCGCGGGCAGCTTGCGCAGGCCCTCGATGATCCGCTTGCCGTCGCGCACGGAGAGGTCGCGGGTGCGGCCCAGGTGCAGGGCGAGCAGCGCGAAGGCCACCGTCATGTTGGTGAAGCACTTGGTGGAGACGACGCAGACCTCGGGGCCCGCGTGCACGTACATGCCGCCGTCCGCCTCGCGGGCGATCGCCGAGCCGACCACGTTGACCACGCCCAGCACCCGCGCGCCCTTGCGCTTCAGCTCCTGGACGGCCGCGAGGACGTCGTACGTCTCACCGGACTGGGAGACGGCGATGTACAGCGTGTCGGGGTCGACGACCGCGTTGCGGTAGCGGAACTCGGACGCGGGCTCGGCGTCGGCGGGGATGCGGGCGAGCTCCTCGATCATCTGGGCGCCGATCATGCCCGCGTGGTACGAGGTGCCGCAGCCGAGGATCTTGACGCGGCGGATCTGGCGCGCCTCGCGGGCGTCCAGGTTGAGGCCGCCGAGGTGCACGGTGGAGAAGCGGTCGTCGATGCGGCCGCGCAGCACGCGGTCCACGGCGTCGGCCTGCTCGTGGATCTCCTTGTGCATGTAGGTGTCGTGGCCGCCCATGTCGTAGGAGGCGGCCTCCCACTCCACGGTGGTGGGCTCCGCGGTGGTGCGGGTGCCCTCGGTGGTGTAGGTGCGGAAGTCGTCGGCCTTGAGGGTGGCCATCTCGCCGTCGTCGAGCGTGACGATCTGGCGGGTGTGGGCGACCAGGGCGGCGATGTCCGAGGCGACGAACATCTCCTTCTCGCCGATGCCGAGGACGACCGGCGAGCCGTTGCGGGCGACGACGATGCGGTCGTTGAAGTCGGCGTGCATCACGGCGATGCCGTAAGTGCCCTCGACGACGCGCAGCGCCTCGCGGACCTTGTCCTCCAGCTTCTCCTGCTGGGAGCGGGCGATGAGGTGCACGAGGACCTCGGTGTCCGTCTCGGAGAGGAACTCGACGCCGTCGGCCTCGAGCTTCTTCCGCAGGTCGGAGGCGTTGTCGATGATGCCGTTGTGGACGACGGCGACCTTGAGGTCGGCCGACATGTGCGGGTGGGCGTTCACGTCGGAGGGCGCGCCGTGGGTGGCCCAGCGGGTGTGGGCGATGCCGGTGGTGCCCTTGAAGCGCGCCGGGACCTTGGCCTCCAGGTCACGGACCCGGCCCTTGGCCTTGACCATCTTCAGGCCGGCCGTCTTCGGGGAGGTGACGACGATGCCCGCCGAGTCGTACCCGCGGTACTCGAGCCGCTGGAGCCCCTCCAGCAGCAGCGGGGCCACGTCACGCTTCCCGATGTATCCGACGATTCCGCACATATATAGGTATCCCCAAGCTTTCAGGTCAGCCGTAGACCGGCCGTGGATCAGCCGTAGACCATGCGGCGCAGTTGCCTGAGCGTGAGCTCCGGCGGTGCGACCGCCCGGTATTTCAGATCCGCCTCGATCCGTTCGAAGATCTCCGCGTTCACCAGGCCCTGGGCCTGGAGCTCGCGGTGGCGGCGACGGACGTAGTCCTCGGTCGTCTCGTCGAAGTAGGCGAGCACGTCCTGGATCACCCGCAGCGCCTCGCCCCGCTGGAGGGGCGTGGACCGCGTCAGATGATCAACAAGTTCGTCGTGCACCCGGTAGATCCTGAGGGACGCGAGCGGGTTTCGCAAGAAACCTGCCCGATTTCGGGCAGACGCCTGTTAAGAAGCCTTGGGTGAACCTTGAATGTGTTATGAGAGCCTGTTCGTGAACCGTCCATTTGGCGTCTGGCGGTCCGTCTCCCGGGGCGACGAGTTTCAGACGTCATGGACACTCCTCGCATGGGCGTACCCGAGCAGCTCGCCGAGCGCATGAGCATGGCGGAGCAGCACGAGTATCTGCGCGCAAGATTCTCCCGCCGCACGATGATCCGCGGCGGTGCGGTCACGCTCGGCGCCGTCACCGGCGGCGCCTTCGTGGCCGGCAGCACGGCCCAGGCCGCCGTTCCGGCCCAGCCCCAGACGCAGACCGAGTACGTCAACGGCTCGCTCGTCGCCCCCTTCGGTCGTCACCTCGCCTTCGGCAACGACCCCAGCACCGAGATCAGCATCTCCTGGCAGGTCCCGCTCCCGGTGAAGAAGCCCTTCGTCCGGATCGGTACCCACGCCTCGCACCTCTCCGTCAAGATCGAGGCCGAGGTGCGCTCGCTGTTCACCCCGACCGGGGTCGGCGCGAGCGGCAACCACACCCAGTACTACGTGCACGCCAAGCTCACCCACCTCAAGCCCGGCAAGACGTACTACTACGGCGTCGGCCACGACGGCTTCGACCCGGCCGCGCCGCAGTACGCGGGCACCATCGGCACCTTCACCACCGCCCCCGCGCACAAGGAGCCGTTCACCTTCACCGCCTTCGGCGACGAGGGCGTCGGCTACCACGGCCTGGCCAACAACAGCCTCCTCCTCGGCCAGAACCCGGCCTTCCACCTGCACGCCGGCGACATCGCGTACGCCGATCCGGCCGGCGCGGGCAAGACCGCCGACACCGGCTTCGACTCGCGGGTGTGGGACCAGTTCCTCGCCCAGACCGAGTCCGTCGCCAAGTCCGTCCCGTGGATGCCGGCCTACGGCAACCACGACATGGAGGCCTGGTACTCGCCCAACGGCTACGGCGGCGAGGAAGCCCGCTGGAACCTCCCGGACAACGGCCCCGACAAGAAGAACCTGCCGGGCGTCTACTCCTTCGTCTACGGCAACACGGCGGTCATCTCGCTGGACGCCAACGACATCTCCTTCGAGATCCCGGCCAACCTCGGCATCTCCGGCGGCACCCAGACCAAGTGGCTGGAAGGCCAACTGAAGAAGTTCCGGGCGTCCAAGGACGTCGACTTCATCGTGATCTTCTTCCACCACTGCGCCTACTGCACCTCCACCGCGCACGCCTCGGAGGGGGGCGTGCGCCAGGAGTGGGTGCCGCTGTTCGAGAAGTACACGGTGGACCTGGTCATCAACGGCCACAACCACCAGTACGAGCGGACGGATGTCATCAAGGCGGGCGCGGTCGTCAAGAAGCTCCCGATCGGCGGGACTTCGTACCCCGAGACCGAGGGCGTCGTCTATGTGACGGCGGGCGCGGCCGGCCGCAGCCTGTACGCGTTCACCGCTCCGCTGTCCTACGAGGGCCACGAGAACGAGGTCGACTCGGTCGCCTCCTTCATCAACACCAAGGACGGCAAGGTCAACGAGACCGTCACCTGGTCGCGCGTGCGCTACCTCGACTACTCGTTCCTGCGCGTCGACGTCACCCCGGCGTCGAAGGGCCGCACGGCCACGCTGACGGTGCGCGGCATCGCCGAGACCGGCGAGCAGGTCGACCACTTCACGGTGGCCCGCAAGGCGAAGTAGCTCCCGGATGCGCCCGGAAGGCGGGGCGCACGATTCCTGACACCCGCAGGCGGTCCTCGGGCGCCCTACAGGCGCTTGAGGACCGCCTGTTTGGCCATGGCGAACTCGTCGTCCGTCAGGATCCCGTCCCGGTGCAGCTCGCCCAGTTCCCGCAGCCGGCGCAGCAGGGCGTCGTGGTCGTCCCCGGAGCCGCCGGGTGAGGCGGGGGAGGGCTCCAGGGGCACGGCGTCGTCGGGGGCGGCGGCCGGATGCGGCAGCCGGGCCTGTACCGCCGCCGCGACCAGCGCCATCAGCGGATCCTTCTTGAAGCCCCACAGCTCGACGGCGTTGGGGTCGTACTTCGGCGGGGCCTTGGTGGGCGCATTGCGCACGGTGAACCGCAGATGGCCGTTCTCCAGGCCGACCGCCGGCTGCCATTCGACGCCCGTGATGTCCGAGAGCCCGATCGTGCGGGCCCCGGCGGCGGACTTGGCGTCCTCCGTCTTCCAGTTCCACTCCAGCCGGACCCGGTCGCCGTCGAAGCTCGCCGTGCCGTCCCCCGCGGCGGCCGTGACCGGCACGGACGGACCCGGCAGCAGATACGCGCCCACCGGTCCGGCCGGCGCCTGCTCCAGGGTCAGCGCGTGGCGCACCTCGTCGACGACGTACTCGGCGACCCCGTACCGGTCGGACTCCACGGTCAGCTGATACGGGTCGTGCGGCTCGGTCAGCCGGCCGCCGGTGGCCAGCAGCAGCGGATCGGAGCCGTCCCGCAGCCGCAGCCTGAGCCGCCCGGCCTTCTTGCCCTGTTCGAACGAGATCCCCGCCAACGCCCCCAGCGGGACCGTCAGTTCACCCAGCTCCCGGCGCAGCGGCGAGACGCCCTTGTCCCGGCCCGGCGTCAGCCGCAGCGCGTCACCGTCGAAGACCCAGGTGCCGTCCTTCTGGATGATTTCCGC
This sequence comes from Streptomyces sp. NPDC006872, assembly GCF_040635845.1. Taxonomy (NCBI): domain Bacteria; kingdom Bacillati; phylum Actinomycetota; class Actinomycetes; order Kitasatosporales; family Streptomycetaceae; genus Streptomyces; species Streptomyces sp. NPDC006872. The sequence continues at coordinate 208,827 of NZ_JBEYIL010000009.1, read as the reverse complement.
CATGGGGGAATTCTGGCACCGGGCGGTCACCAACCCAGCGCGTTCGCCGCCCCGTCGTCGAGCGCGAAGCGAACCGCCTTGCCGTAGGCGCCTGTCGCCAGCATCGCGGGCCTGCCGGAGCGTGCCCCGAGGGCGATCTCGGGGTTGTCCTGGCAGATCAGGACGAACGAGTCACCGGCCGCGGACATCGGCAGGAACGCCTGGTCCTCGGGGAAGGGCGCGTCGGCGCCCTGCTCGTACGCGCACGGCCGCTGCTGCATCGCGTCGCCCTCGACCCGGTCGCCCGCGATGTCCAGGCAGAGCTTCGACGCGACGTTCACCAGGGCGACCGCTCCCTTCTCCAGGCGGACCACCCGCCACCGCTGCGTCGCGCCGCTGCCGCTGCCGCTGCTGCCATCGCGGTCGCAGGCGGCCAGGACGGGATCGGGCGGGCGGGCGGCGCCGGGGCTCGGGGAGGCGCTGTCGGCGGGGCCGGTGACGCAGCGTCCGGTGGACACGCTCTCCAGCGTGATCGTGCCCGTGGAGGCGCCGGCCGTGGGAGACGCCGACGCGGACCCCTGCGCGGAGGCCGAGGCGGAACCCTCCGGAGAGGGCGAGGCGGGCCCCTCCGGAGCGAGTGAGGCGGAGGCGCTCACTCCGGCTTCGGGACGTCCGGTCTCCTCGGCCCCCTCGGCGGAGTCGGAGCCGGACAGCAGTCTCAGCACCGCCGTGGTCAGCACGGCCGTGACGACCACCGTGACCGCCACCAGGTACACCGGCCGTCTGCGCCGCCGGCTCTCGGGCCTGCGACGGACGTCCCTGGCCGGCTCGGGAGGCGCGGCGGGCTCGGCGGCAGGCGCCTGGTCCGTCGGACGGGCCTCGCGGTACGCGGGCCCACCCCACACCAGCACCTGGTCGACGAGCAGCCGCCGCACCTCCTGCGCGTCGCCCGACGCGAGCGTACGCAGCAGCCGCAGGTCATGGGCGCAGAAGCGGCAGGCGTCCAGGTGCTGCGCGAGTTCCGCGGGCGCCTCACGATGTGTGCCGCGGGCGATGACGCCGAGCATGCCGCCGTAGTGGACGCAACCGGGGTCGGCGGTGCGGTCGGCGCGCAGACGCAGGAAGGTGTCGACCAGGCGGCTGCGGGCCGACTGCGCCAGGGACTCGGCGAACTCCTCGGACGTGTTCAGGATCCTGGCCGCCGACGCGCTCTCCCCGGTCTCGGCCAGACACAGCCACAGCGCGGCCCGCGACTGGTCGGCCAGCTGCTCGAAGGCGGCCAGGAACACCGAGCTGTGCTCCGCGCGGCGCAGGGTGTCGGTGGGGCCGAAGGCCTCGGCGGCCCGCTGCGACCAGGCACGGAACTCCGGGTGCAGCAGTTCGGACCGCCCGTCGCGCAGCCAGTTGTCGGCGGTGCGCCGTACGTCGGCGAGGAGCGCCGTCCGTAAATCGGGCCCCTGTAACTGCGAGCCGCGCGCGAGGACGTGACCGGCCAGGTCGGTGGCGTCGCGCGGCTCCGGACAGAAGGCCTCGGCGTACGCGCGGACGGCAGGGGCGTGTTCCGGGAGGTTCCCGGAGGCGGACTTCGGGTCGTGCGGGGCTTGCTGTGCGAGGTGCTCGTACATGAATCGACTCCCCACGGAGCGGGCACGGCAAGACACGGACCGTAGCGCCACTCTCTGTGATGGGGCTGTACGTTCATATGCCCGTGCTGTCCGCACGCAGAACCGTCCGGAGACGCGACGGATCCCCCGAGGACCGTACTCGGGGGATCCGGGTGTCTCGATCAGAACCCCGTGACGGGATTTTTCAGGGTTCCGATCAGCTGGAGGGCGCCCGACGGGTCCGCCAGGTCCACCATCTGCTCGTTGTTGCGCAGCTGGAGGCGGTTGAGGCAGGACAGGGCGAACTCGGGGGCGAACATGTCGTACTGGCGGAACTTGTCGGCCAGTTCGGGGTTGGCCTCCTGGTAGGCGCGGGTGACGTCGGCGACCGTGCGCCAGAAGTCGTCCTCCTCCAGGATCCCCTCGCGGGCCAGGTCGGAGGCGAGGAAGCGGAAGAAGCAGTCGAAGACGTCGGTGAAGAGGGACAGCAGTTTCTTGTCCTCGGGCACCTCGACGCGGATGCGCCGGACCTCCGGCGGCAGCACCGCGTCCGGATCCAGGACGGCGATCTCCTCGGCGATGTCCTTGTAGATCGCCCGCTGCACGACCCCGTCCTTCAGCACCAGGATCGTGTTCTCGCCGTGCGGCATGAAGACCAGGTCGTAGGCGTAGAAGCTGTGCAGCAGGGGTGTGTAGTACGCCTGGAGGTAGTGGCGCAGCCAGTCGGTCGGGGCCAGGCCCGACTGCTCGACGAGCGCGCCGGCCACCGACCTGCCCTCGTCGTCCACATGGATCAGGGAGGCCATGGTCGCGAGCGACTCGCCGTCCCCGAGGGAGGTCACCGGGCTCTCCCGCCACAGGGCCGCCAGCATCTTGCGGTACGGCGAGTAGCGGTCCGTGGTCGCCTCGTACTCCAGGTGCCGGTAGCCGACGGCCGCCCGCTCCCGGATGATCGACAGGCCGGACGACTTCAGCACCGGGTCGTTGTCGATGAGCTGCGCCAGCCAGTCGTTGATGGCCGGGGTCGCCTCCATGTAGGCGGCCGACAGTCCGCGCATGAAGCCCATGTTGATGACGGACAGGGCCGTCTTCACATAGTGCTTCTCGGGGTGCGAGGAGTTGAAGAACGTCCGGATGGACTGCTGGGCCAGGTACTCGTCGTCGCCCTCGCCCAGGCACACCAGGTTCCCGCGCGCGATCTCGGCCGCGAAGGTGACGGTGAGCTTGTTCCACCACTGCCAGGGGTGGACGGGGATGAGCAGGAAGTCGTCCGGGTCGAGGCGCTGCTCGCGCAGCACGCCGGCGAACCGCTCGACGGTCTGCTCGCCCAGCTCCTCCCGCAGGAAGGCCTCGTACTCGATGCCGACCCCGGCCGTGAACGCGGCGCGCGACCTGTGGGCGGCCAGCCACACCAGCCGGACCGGGCTCGCCGTCTCCGGCGCGTACGACAGGTACTCGTGGATGCCGAAGCCGAGCCGGCCGTTGTTGGCGACGAAGCAGGGGTGGCCCTCGGTCATCCCGGTCTCGATGGCCTGGAAGCCGCTGCCCACCAGCTCCGCCGACGTGATCCGCGGCTTGGTGAGCTTGTAGCAGGTGCCGGAGAGGGTGGAGGAGATCTCCTCCAGATAGACGGGGAGGATCGCCTCGCTCAGGCCCAGCGCCTTCCTCAGCTCGATGAAGAAGTCCAGCGCGGCGACCGGGAGTTCGACGTCGTCGCGGGTGCGGGTGATCGAGTCGGCGTCCACCTGCCAGTGGTCGAGGGCGCGGCGGACGGCCGTGAAGCGGTAGTACGTCAGCCCGTCGTCGCTGCGGACGACGTAGTGCTCGCCCTGGAGCTGTGGGTCGAGCAGCCGCTCGTGCGCGAACTCGGCGAGGGCCTTGCGGACGAGGAGTCGGTTGGCCTTCTCCCAGCGCTCGGGGGAGAGGTGGGCCACGGCGTCGGAGAGGCTCACGCGGACACCGCCGTCGCCGCGAGGAAGCTCTCCCGGGTGCAGAAACTCAGCAACGCCGTCTTCTCCGGCTTCTGGATCTCCCGCTCGGGCACGAACCCGACGGCCTCGTTCAGGGCGTGGACGGCCGTGTTGGACACGTCCGGCTCGACGACGACCCGCCGCACGGTCGGGTCCTCGAAGAGGTGGGCCATCACGGCCGTGATGACGGCCCGGGTGAAGCCGTGCACCGGGGTGTCGGTCGCCGGGGTGAGGAAGTGCATGCCGACGTCGCCGGGCAACGGCTCGTACAGACCGACCAGTTCGCGGTGGACCGGGTCGTACCGCTCCATCAGGAAGACCGGTACGCCGTCCCGCAGCCCGAGCAGGGCCTGCTGGTGCGGGTCGGCGGCGATGTCCATGTAGGCGCGCTCGACGTCGACCAGTTCGGCGTCCTGCATCATCCAGTAGGCGGCTTTCGGGTGCGTCAGCCAGGAGTGCAGCAGTTCCGCGTCGCTGAGCGGGTCCAGGGGGCGGAAGGTGAAGGTCATACGGCGAACTCCTGGAACGCGATGGACTTCTCGACCGGGTAGTACTCGCTGCCGAGCAGCTCACGGATGATGTAGCTGTTGCGGTACGCGCCCATGCCGAGGTCGGGGGAGGTGACGCTGTGCGTGTGCACACCGGCGTTCTGCAGGAACACGCCCCGGCCCGTGGTGTCGATGGCGTAGTTGCGGGCCACGTCGAAGTTGCCGTGGGAGTCGTAGCGCAGTCGGTCCCGGATCGGGGCGAGGAACTCCGGCTCGGCGTACTTGTAGCCGGTGGCCAGGATCAGCCCCTGTGAGCTCAGCTCGTAGTCCTTCTCCTGCTCCTCCTGACGGAAGGAGAGGGTGTACGAGCCGTCGGCGTAACGCGCGCTGTTGAGCGAGGAGTTGGTGATGAGCCGGGTGGGGACCGGGCCGCCGAGGTTCTTCCGGTAGAGCAGGTCGAAGATCTCGTCGACGAGATCGCCGTCGATGCCCTTGAACAGGCCCTTCTGCTCGGCCGTGAGCCGGTAGCGGGTGCGTTCCGGCAGCTCGCGGAAGTAGTCGATGTACTCCGGGGAGGTCATCTCCAGCGTGAGCTTGGTGTACTCGAGCGGGAAGAAGCGCGCGGAGCGGGTGACCCAGTTCAGCCGGTAGCCGTGGACGTCGATCTCGCTGAGCAGGTCGTAGTAGATCTCGGCGGCCGACTGACCGCTGCCGACCAGCGTGATCGACTCCTTCTTCTGCAGTTCCGCCTTGTGCTGCAGATAGCGGGAGTTGTGCAGGAAGTCGCCGCCCAGGCCGGCGCAGGCCTCGGGGATGTACGGGGGCGTGCCGGTGCCGAGGACCAGACGACGGGCGCGGAACACCTCGCCGGCGGTCGTCCGTACGACGTACAGCTCGTCCTCGTAGGTCACCTCGGCGACCGTCGTGCCGAACCGCACGCTGCGCAGCCGGTTCGCGGCCCAGCGGCAGTAGTCGTCGTACTCGACGCGCAGCGGGTAGAAGTTCTCGCGTATGTAGAACGAGTACAGCCGGCCCTTCTCCTTCAGATAGTTGAGGAAGGAGTACGGCGAGGTCGGGTCGGCCAGTGTGACCAGGTCCGACATGAACGGCGTCTGCAGATGGGCGCCGTCGAGGAACATGCCGGAGTGCCACTCGAAGTCGGGCTTGGACTCCAGGAAGAGACCGTCGAGCGCGTCGATCGGCTCGGTGAGACAGGCGAGGCCGAGGTTGAAGGGGCCGAGCCCGATGCCCACGAAGTCGTAGGTGTCCTTCACGGGGGCGGGCTCAGGAAGCGCGGTCAAGGGACTCTCCCAGGTACTGCTCGGCATGGCCGGCGATCAGGTCGAGGACGGCCGTGATGTCGTCGGCCGTCGTCTCGGGGTTGAGCAGGGTGAACTTGAGGTAGTGGCGGGCGCCGACCTTGGTGCCCGCGACGACCGCGGCGCCGGAGGCGAACAGGGCCTTGCGGGCGTAGAGGTTGGCGCGGTCGATCTCGGCCGGGTCGGTGACGGCGGCGGGGATGTGGCGGAAGACGAGGGTGGACAGCGACGGCTCCACGACGACGTCGAAGCGGGGGTCGGCGGCGAGCAGTTTCCAGCCCTCGACGGCCAGGTCGCAGACCTCGTCGAAGAGCTGCCCGATGCCGTCGGCGCCCATGGTGCGCAGGGTCATCCACAGCTTGAGCGCATCGAAGCGACGGGTGGTCTGCAGGGACTTGTCCACCTGGTTGGGGATGCGCTCCTGCACCATGCGGCGCGGGTTGAGGTACTCGGCGTGGTAGGTGGCGTGCCGCAGCGTGGCCGCGTCCTTGACCAGCACGGCGGACGAACTCACCGGCTGGAAGAAGGACTTGTGGTAGTCGACGGTGACGGAGTCGGCACGCTCGATGCCGTCGATCCGGTCCCGGTACTTCACGGAGGCGAGCAGACCGCAGCCGTAGGCGGCGTCGACGTGCATCCATGCGGCGTACTGCTCGCACAGCTCGGCGATCTCGGGCAGCGGGTCGATGGAGCCGAAGTCGGTGGTGCCGGCGGTGGCGACGACGGCCATGGGGACGAGGCCGTCCTGGCGGCAGCGCTCCAGCTCGCGGGCGAGGGCCACGGTCTGCATCCGCTTGTCGGCGCCGACGGGGATCGACACGACGGAGTCCTGGCCCAGGCCGAGCAGTTTCGCGGACTTCTTGACGCTGAAGTGGCTGACCTCGGAGGCGAAGATGCGCAGGTCGGCGAGCGAGTCGGTCTTGGCCTCCTCACGGGCCAGCAGCAGCGCCTGCAGATTGGACTGGCTGCCGCCGGAGGTGAACACGCCGTCGGCGGCGGGGCCGAGGCCGATGCGCTCGTTCGTCCAGTCGATCAGTTTGCGCTCGATGAGGGTGCCGCCGGCCGACTGGTCCCAGGTGTCGAGGGAGGAGTTGACGGCGGAGAGGACCGCCTCGCCCAGCACGGCGGGGATGACGACCGGGCAGTTGAGGTGGGCGAGGTAGCGCGGGTGGTGGAAGTAGATCGCGTCGCGGAGGTAGACCTCCTCCAGCTCGTCCAGCACGGCGGCGGTGTCGCCCAGCGGCTGGTCGAGGTCGATCTCGTCGATGCGGGGCGCGAGGGCGTCGACCGTGACGCCGGTGAACGGACGGTCGGTGGCGGCGAGTCTTGCGGCCACCCGCTCCACTCCTTCGGTCACGGAGCGGCGGTACTGCTCCGCGGTCGTGTCATTGAGCAGGTGCGAGCGCATGGTGGAGGTCCTCCGGGGAACGGAATTCAAGGTTCCGGGTCAAACTTAGGTAAGCCTAACCTAACTAAAACGTTCGAGGCTGTGCCTCTGCCGTGACCGTGATCACGTGGGAGAAGTGCGTGGGGAAGTGCCTAAGAGAGGCGCCTGAGAGAGGTGCGTAGGAGAGGGGCCCCGGCTACTCGGCCGCGCGCAGCTCTTCCTCGGTCATCCCCAGCCGCCAGTACCCGACGAAGGTGACGCGACGCCGGTCGATCCCGCGCTCGCCGACGAAGTGCCGGCGCAGCGCCTTCACGGACCCCGACTCGCCGGCGATCCAGACGTAGGGGTGCTCGGCGTCGGGGAGCCGGGCGGCGCGGAACGCGTCGAGGGAGCGACCGGCGTGCAGCCAGGTCACCTCGGCGTCCGCCGGAGAGGTCAACTCGTGGACGTTTCCGGAGTCGTGGGCCTCGATCCACGCCCGCACCCGCAGCCCCGCGGGCAGCGACTCCAGGATGGACGAGACGGCGGGCAGGGCGGTCTCGTCGCCCCACAGCACGACCAGGTCGGTGTCCGCGGGGGGCCGGAACCGGATCGCCCGGTTGTCGGCGACGGCCGGCCCCAGCAGCACGACCCGGTCCCCGGCCGAGGCCCGGGAGGCCCACTCGGAGGCGGGACCGGCGGGGGTGTGCAGCACGAAGTCGATGTCGATCTCGTCGGGATCGCGCCGCAGCGCCCGCAGCGTGTACGAGCGCATCACCGCCCGCACGTCGTCGGGCAGTTCCCGCCACCCCTGCCACCATCCGTCCCCGAGCTCGACGGGAACCCGCGGCTCGACCTGCCCCGGCGGCGGAATGAACAGCGACAGGGACTGGTCGAACCCGTCGGAGAAGAAGTACTGCAGATCCGGGCCGGTGAAACCGACCCGCACAAGAGACGATCCGAGTCGCCTCACGCCCGTGACCTGAAGAGAGAAGAACCGAAACGGCGAATCGGCGGCGGTGGCCATGACGGGGGGACTCCTCGAACGTGGGGCGGGGCAGCTCACTTAGGGGCGCGGGGCTGTGTCGATATGCGGCTCCGCCGCGGGGCGCGCCCAGCCACAACGGACCCGCAGCCAACCCACAACCTCAAGTCACCCGATCTCAGGCGACCTTCTTCGCCTTCTCAAGAGCCTCAGCAAGGTTCTCCAGCAGCGGCACGCACTTCGCATACGACAGAATCGGCTCCGGCGAACGAGCGATGACCTGCCCAGCCTTCACCGCAGGCAACTTCTTCCAGGTGGCCTCGGTGATCGCCGAAGGCTGGATCGTCGACGAGCGGTCGTCCATCATGATGATGTCCGCCGCGTACTTGTCGACGTTCTCCCAGCTCAGCGACTCGTACCAGCCGCCGCCCTGCGCCTTCGCGCTCTCCGGCGGCTCGACGAAGTTCACGCCGAGGGCCTTGAAGTACTCCAGGTCGATGGAGAGATTGGTGCCGGAGACGTAGAACAGGTCGGCGCTCGCGGAACCGGCCATCACCTTGAGGTCGGGCTTGGCCTTCGCGGCGGCGCGCAGCCGGGCGGCCGCGTCCTCGAACTTCTTCTTGGCGTCGGTGGCGGCGGCCGCGGTCAGGTCCGCGCCGAGGGACTCCGCCAGCTCCCACATGCGCTCCAGCGGAGCGGTCAGCTGGCGGTCGTAGACGGAGACGCCGACGCTCGGGGCGAGCTTGGCGATCTTGTCCTTGGAGGCCTCGGGGACGTACCAGAGGGTGCCGGCGTTGTCGAACATCGTGGAGATGAGCACGTCGGGCGCGAGGGCCGCGTACTTCTCGACGCTGAACTCGTCCCAGACGTTGCCGAGGATCGTCACCTTGGCGACGTCCATGTCGCCCGCCTGGACGTCCGCCTTGCCGTCGGTGGTCCTGGTCGGGCCGAAGACGCCCTTGACCTGGATGCCGTAGTCGTAGAGGGCGGCGCCGACGCCGGTGAACGCGACGATGTTCGCGGGGATCTTGTCGAGCTTCACCGTGGTGCCGCGGTCGTCCTTGAACGTCCAGGGGCCGGACTTGGCCGAGGCGCTCGCCGCCGACGACGATTCCGAGCCGCTGCTGCTCGCGTCCTCGTCACCGCAGGCGGCGAGCACGGCACCGAGGCCGAGGGCGCCGCCGGCGGCGAGGATGCCACGGCGGGTGGGACGAGCGGCTCTGGCGTTGGACATGTGTCTGGCTACCTTCGAACGGGGTGGATCACCCGGGGACGATTCGGAACGAAGGTTAGCCTAACCTCAGCTCGTGTCCAGGGGGTGCCCGCTCTCTGTGCCATACCTGTGCATTGAAGGCGTGAGGGGTTTCGGGAGACTGTTTCAGGTACGAGATCGCCGATGGCCCCGCGGAAGTGAAGACGCGCGGGGCTCGCGTGGGTCAGCCGGTCAGCCCCAACTCACGGGCGATCAGCATCCGTTGCACCTCGCTCGTGCCCTCCCCGATCTCCAGGATCTTGGAGTCGCGCCACATCCGGGCCACCGGGTATTCGTTCATGAAGCCGTAGCCGCCGTGGACCTGGGTCGCGTCGCGGGCGTTGTCGACGGCGATCGTCGACGAGTACAGCTTCGCCAGGGCGGCCTCCTTCTTGAAGGGGTCGCCGGCCACCAGCCGCGAGGCCGCGTCCCGCCAGGCGAGGCGGGCGGTGTGCGCCTTCATCTCCATGTCGGCGATCTTGAACTGGATGGCCTGGTTGGCGCCGATCGGACGGCCGAACGCCTCCCGTTCCTTGGCGTACTTCACCGACTCGTCCACACAGCCCTGCGCCAGCCCGGTCGCCAGGGCCGCGATGGCGATGCGGCCCTCGTCGAGGATCCGCAGGAACTGCGCGTATCCGCGGCCCTGTTCGCCCAGCAGGTTCGCCGCCGGGACGCGGACCTCGGAGAAGGACAGCTCGCGGGTGTCGGAGGCGTTCCAGCCGACCTTCGAGTAGGGAGCCGCGACCGTGAAGCCCGGGGTGCCGGACGGGACGATGATCGCCGAGATCAGCGGCCGGCCGTCCGGCTTGCGGCCGGTCACCGCCGTGACCGTGACCAACCCGGTGATGTCGGTGCCCGAGTTGGTGATGAAGCACTTGGTGCCGTTGATCACCCATTCGTCCGTGTCGAGGTCGAGACGGGCCGTGGTGCGCGTGGCTCCCGCGTCGCTGCCGCCGTCCGGCTCGGTCAGGCCGAACGCGCCCAGCAGCTCGCCGGAGCACAGCCGCGGCAGCCACTCACGCTTCTGCTCCGGCGTGCCGAAGAGATGGATCGGCATGGCGCCCAGCGAGACGCCCGCCTCCAGGGTGATCGCCACGGAGGAGTCGACGCGCGCGAGTTCCTCCAGCGCGATGCCGAGCGCGAGGTAGTCGCCGCCCATGCCGCCGTACTCCTCGGGGAACGGCAGCCCGAACAGGCCCATGCGGCCCATCTCGCGGACGATCTCGTAGGGGAACTCGTGGCGCTCGTAGAAGTCGCCGATCTTCGGCGCGACGACGTCGTGCGCGAACTCCTCGACCGTACGGCGGAGTTCTTCCAGCTCGGGGGAGAGACGGTGGTCCATGGTCGTTCACTCCTGGTGGGAGAGGGCGCGGACGGTACGGGACGGGCTGGGTCGGCCCAGTCGGGCGGCCATCCACTCGCTTGTGGCGACGAGACGGCCGAGGTCGACCCCGGTGTCGATGCCGAGGCCCTGCAGCATCCACACGAGGTCTTCGGTGGCGAGGTTGCCGGTGGCGGACTTGGCGTACGGGCAGCCGCCGAGACCGCCCGCCGAGGCGTCGACGGTGGTGACGCCGTGCTGGAGTGCGGCGAGGGTGTTGGCGAGCGCCTGGCCGTAGGTGTCGTGGAAGTGCACGGCCAACGCGCCCGTGGGGACGCCCTGTTCGTTCAGCGCGCTCAGCAGCGCCCGGACGTGCCCCGCGGTGGCCACGCCGATCGTGTCGCCCAGGCTCAACTCGTCGCAGCCCAGGTCGAGCAGGGCGCGGCAGACCCGGACGACCTGGTCGACCGGGACCGCGCCCTCCCACGGGTCGCCGAAGCACATGGAGAGATAGCCGCGCACCCACGCGTCCTGCGCCTTCGCCCGGGCCACCACCGGCTCGAACATGGCCAGCGCCTCGTCCACCGTGCGGTTGAGGTTGGCCTTCGCGAAGGACTCGGTGGCGCTGGCGAACACGGCGACGCGCTGCGCGCCCAGCGCGAGGGCGCGGTCCAGCCCGCGTTCGTTCGGCACGAGGACCGGCAGCGCCACCGGCAGGTCCGATACCAGCGGGAACAGCTGCTCGGCGTCAGCGAGTTGGGGCACCCACTTGGGGTGGACGAAGCTGGTGGCCTCGATGGTGGTGAGGCCGGCTTCGGCGAGGCGGTGGACGAACTCCGCCTTGACGGCCGTCGGCACGGTCGACTTCTCGTTCTGCAGGCCGTCGCGTGGGCCGACCTCGTGGATGCGCACCCGCGCGGGCAGCTCCGGGGCCGGTACGACCATGGGGAGTGTCACTGGTCCTCCTCCGCCGGGGTGATCACGGCCAGCACCTGGTCCATGGCGACCGTCGTGCCCGGGGTCACGTCGAGTTCGGCGACCGTGCCGGCGTGCGGGGCGGAGATGACGTGCTCCATCTTCATCGCCTCGACGACCAGCAGACTCTGCCCCGCGGCCACTTCGTCCCCCACGGCCACCTTGACGACCGTGACGGTGCCGGGCATGGGCGCGGTGAGCGAGTCCGCGCCCGCGTGGGCCCCGCGGGTGAGGGAGGCGGCGACGGGGTCGTGGTCGCGCACCTGCCAGGCGTCGCCGTCCCGGCCGAGCCAGGTGCCGTCCGGCAGCGCGGTGAAGGTGTGCGTGACGCCGTCGAGCAGACAGGAGAACCGGGCGTCCCCGCCGGGCCGCGGGGGCAGGCCTCCGGACCCCCGGCGCGGGGCGACCTCCCCGGCCACCAGCACCTCGGCTCCGCCGTCGGCCGCGCCGCGGACGCGGACGGTCACCGGGTCGTGCCCCGGCACCTGCAGGTGGTGTGCCGTCCAGGCCCGCTCGCCCCCCAGGCGCCAGCCGTCCGCGGCCGAGAAGGGGTCTGCCCAGCCGGCGCCGGGCGCCGGGGCGAGCGCGGCCTGGCGCAGCAGCGCCGCCGCCGCGTAGACCTCCCCCGGCACCTCGGAGGCGATCAGCTCGTCCACCACCCGCTCCACCAGCCCCGTGTCCAACTCGCCCGCCACCACCGCCGGATGGGCCAGCAGCCGGCGCAGGAAGCCCGCGTTGGTCGGCACGCCCAGCGTGACCGTCTCCGCGAGGGCCGCCCGGAGCTTTCTGAGCGCGGTCTCCCGGTCGGGGCCGTAGGCGATCACCTTGGACAGCATCGGGTCGTACAGGCTGCCGACCTCCGTGCCCTCGCTGAGCCCGGAGTCGGTGCGGACGCCGTCGCCCTGGGGTTCGCGCAGCCGCAGGACCGTCCCGCCGGAGGGGAGGAACCCGCGCGCGCCCTCTTTGACGGACACGGTCTCGGCGCAGATCCGCGCCTCGACCGCGTGCCCGGTCAGCCGGACGTCCTCCTGTCCGAAGGACAGGGGCTCGCCGGCCGCCACCCGCAGCTGCCACTCCACCAGATCGAGCCCGGTGACCAGCTCCGTCACCGGATGCTCCACCTGCAGACGGGTGTTCATCTCCATGAAGTAGTAGGACGACGGGTCGACGCCCGGCACGATGAACTCCACCGTGCCCGCGCCCCGGTACCCGCAGGAGCGGGCCGCCTGGACCGCCGCCTCGCCCATCGCGGCCCGGGTCCTCTCGTCGAGCAGCACACTGGGCGCCTCCTCGACGACCTTCTGGTGCCGCCGTTGCAGCGAGCACTCGCGCTCGCCGAGGTGGACGACGTTCCCGTGGCCGTCGGCCAGGATCTGGATCTCGATGTGCCGGGGGCGGTCCACCCAGCGTTCGACGAGGAGCGTGTCGTCGCCGAAGGAGGCGCGGGCCTCGCGGCGGGCGGCGGCGATCTCCTCGTCCAGCACGGCCAGATCCCGCACCAGACGCATCCCCTTGCCGCCTCCGCCGGCCGACGGCTTGAGCAGCACGGGCGCGCCCAGCTCGCGGGCGGCGGCGGCCAGGTCGGGGTCGCGTCCGCCGGGGACCACCGGCACCCCGGCGGCCTGCACGGTCTCCTTGGCGCGGATCTTGTCGCCCATCAGGGCGATCGCGTCGGCGGGCGGCCCGACGAAGACCAGCCCCGCCTCCTCGCAGGCGCGTGCGAAGGCCGCGTTCTCCGCGAGGAAGCCGTACCCGGGGTGGACGGCCTGCGCGCCGGTGCGGGCCGCCGCCGCCAGCAGCCGCTCGGCCGACAGATAGCTCTGCGCCGCGGGCGGCGGGCCGATCCGGACCGCCGTGTCGGCCTCCCGGACGTGCCGGGCGTCCGCGTCGGCGTCGGAGAAGACGGCCACCGAGCGCACGCCGAGCGCCCGGAGCGTGCGGATGACCCGGACGGCGATCTCGCCCCGGTTGGCCACCAACACCGTTTCAAACATGGGTCCTCACATCCGGAAGACGCCGAACTGGGGGTCGCCCAGTGGCGCGTTGGCGCAGGCGGTCAGGGCCAGGCCCAGCACCTGCCGGGTCTCCAGCGGGTCGATCACGCCGTCGTCCCAGAGGCGGGCCGTGGCGTAGTAGGCGTTCCCCTGGCGCTCGTACTGGGCGCGGATCGGAGCCTTGAAGGACTCCTCCGCCTCGGCCGGCCACTCCTCGCCGCGCCCCTCCAGCTGGTCCCGCTTGACGGTCGCGAGGACCGACGCGGCCTGCTCGCCGCCCATGACGGAGATCTTCGCGCCCGGCCACATCCACAGGAACCGGGGTGAATAGGCCCGGCCGCACATCGAGTAGTTCCCGGCGCCGTACGACCCGCCGACCACGACCGTCAGCTTCGGCACGCGCGTGCACGCCACGGCCGTCACCATCTTGGCGCCGTGCTTGGCGATGCCCCCGGCCTCGTAGTCCCGGCCGACCATGAACCCGGAGATGTTCTGCAGGAACACCAGCGGGATCCCGCGCTGGTCGCACAGCTCGATGAAGTGGGCGCCCTTCTGGGCGGACTCGGAGAACAGGATGCCGTTGTTGGCGACGACGCCGACCGGGTGGCCGTGGATCCGGGCGAAGCCGGTGACCAGGGTCTGCCCGAACTCGGCCTTGAACTCCGCGAACCGGGAGCCGTCGACCACGCGCGCGATGACCTCCCGTACGTCGTAGGGGGTACGGGAGTCGACGGGGACGGCGCCGTAGAGCCCGTAGGGGTCGACCTTGGGCTCGACGGTCGGCCGGACCGACCAGGGGAGCGGCCCGCGCGCGGGGAGCGTGGCGACGATGTTCCGGACGATGCGCAGCGCATGCGCGTCGTCCTCCGCCAGATGGTCGGTCACGCCCGACACACGCGCGTGCACCTCGCCGCCGCCCAGCTCCTCCGCCGTGACGACCTCGCCGGTGGCGGCCTTCACCAGCGGGGGCCCGCCCAGGAAGATCGTGCCCTGGCCGCGCACGATGACCGCCTCGTCGCTCATGGCCGGGACGTAGGCGCCGCCGGCCGTGCACGAGCCCAGCACGGCCGCGATCTGCGGGATACCGGCCCCGGACATCCGGGCCTGGTTGTAGAAGATCCGCCCGAAGTGCTCCCGGTCCGGGAACACCTCGTCCTGCATGGGCAGGAAGGCGCCTCCGGAGTCGACCAGACAGAGGCACGGCAGCCGGTTCTCCAGGGCGATCTCCTGGGCCCGCAGATGCTTCTTCACCGTCATCGGGTAGTAGGTGCCGCCCTTGACGGTGGCGTCGTTGGCGACGACCACGCACTCGCGGCCGGCGACCCGCCCGATCCCCGCGATGACCCCGGCGGCCGGGGCCTGTCCCTCGTACATCCCGTCGGCGGCGAGCGGGGCGAGCTCCAGGAACGGCGACCCGGGGTCCAGCAGGGTGTCGACGCGGTCCCGGGGCAGCAGCTTCCCGCGCGCGGTGTGCCGCGCCCGCGCCTTCTCCCCGCCGCCGAGGCGGGCCGCGGCGAGCTTGCCGTGCAGCTCGTCGACGAGCGCGCGGTGCGCCTGCTCGTTGGCCCGCCAGGCCTGAGAGGCGGGATCGGCCGCGCTCGTCAGCTCCGGTGCCTGTTCCATCCTCGCGGTCCCCTCACCCAGTGATCGCCTGTTAATGAGCGTTAACCATTTCCTCCAGGTTAACGACCGCTAACGCCCCTGTCTAGAATTGCCTCCATGGCCACGAGAACCGACGCCCCCACCCGCCGCGAGCAGATCCTCAAGGAGGCCGCGCGGCTCTTCGCCGAGCGCGGGTTCCACGGGGTCGGGGTCGACGAGATAGGAGCCGCGGTCGGCATCAGCGGCCCCGGGCTCTACCGGCACTTCCCGGGCAAGGACGCGATGCTCGCGGAGCTGCTGGTCGGCATCAGCGGCCAGCTCCTGACGGGCGCGAAGCACCGTCTGGCGGAGGCTGACGGGGGGTCTGCGGCGGCGGTCCTCGACTCGCTCATCGAAGGGCACATCGACTTCGCGCTCGACGACCGTCCCCTGATCACCCTGCACGACCGCGAGCTGGACCGCCTGCGCGAGAGCGACCGCAAACTGGTCCGCCAGCTCCAGCGGCAGTACGTCGAGCTGTGGGTGGAGGCCCTGCGCGCGGTGTACCCGGGCCTCGCCGAGCCCGCGGCCCGCTCCGCGGTGCACTCCGTCTTCGGCCTGCTGAACTCCACCCCGCACCTCGGCCGACCGGGTTCCCTGCCGGGCCGTGCGGCCACCGCCCGACTGCTGCACCGGATGGCGCGGGGGGCCTTCGCGGCGGCCGGGGAGTGACGAGCGTTACGGACTGATCCCCCTGGACGCCCCTCCCTACCCGCCGGTACGGTGAAACTCTGAGCAAGCGCTTAGATATGGACCCTTGAGCCAGGTGGAGGTGGCGGCGGTGCGCCGTACGGTGTTCAACGAGGATCACGAGGCGTTCCGGGAGACCCTGCGGGCCTTCATCGAGGCCGAGGTCGTTCCGGTCTACGACGAGTGGTTCGCGGCCGGCCAGGCGCCGCGCGACTTCTACTACAAGCTCGCCGAGCTGGGCGTCTTCGGCATCCGCGTCGACGAGGAGCACGGCGGCGCCGGCATCGACTCCTACAAGTTCGAGGCCGTCCTCTACGAGGAGACCGCCCGCGCGGGCGTCTCCTTCGGCGGCTCCGGCGTGCACGTGCTGCTCGGCCTGCCCTACATCAAGCTGCTCGCCACCGACGAGCAGAAGAAGCGCTTCCTGCCGAAGTTCGTCTCCGGCGAGGAGATGTGGGCGATCGCGATGACCGAGCCGGGCACCGGCTCCGACCTCGCGGGCATGAAGTCCACCGCCAAGCTCTCCGAGGACGGCACGCACTACGTCCTCAACGGCTCCAAGACCTTCATCACCGGCGGCGTGCACGCCGACCGCATGATCGTCTGCGCCCGCACCTCCGCGCCCACCGCCGAGGACCGCCGCCACGGCATCTCCCTCTTCGTCGTGGACACCAAGGCCGAGGGCTACTCGGTCGGCCGCAAGCTGGACAAGCTCGGCCTGAAGACCTCCGACACCGCCGAGCTGGCGTTCGTCGACGTCAAGGTGCCCGTCGAGGACCTCCTCGGCGAGGAGAACAAGGGCTTCTACTACCTCGGCCACAACCTCGCCTCCGAGCGCTGGGGCATCGCCTACGGCGCGTACGCGCAGGCCAAGGCGGCCGTCCGGTTCGCCAAGCAGTACGTGCAGGACCGTGTCGTCTTCGGCCAGCCGGTCGCCGCGTTCCAGAACACCAAGTTCGAACTGGCCGCCTGCCAGGCCGAGGTGGACGCGGCCGAGGCCGTCGCCGACCGCGCCACGGAGGCGCTCGACGCCGGTGAGCTGACCCCGGCCGAGGCCGCCAGCGCCAAGCTGTTCTGCACCGAGGTCGCCCACCGGGTGATCGACCGCTGCCTCCAGCTGCACGGCGGCTACGGCTTCATGAACGAGTACCCGATCGCCCGCCTGTACGCGGACAACCGCGTCAACCGCATCTACGGTGGCACCAGCGAGATCATGAAGTCGATCATCGCGAAGGACATGGGTCTGTAAGCAGCCCGCAACTACGGGCCGCTACAACTAGACGCCATGAGCCAGGCACTTCAGGATCTCCTCGATCTGCTCGACCTCGAGCAGATCGAGGAGAACATCTTCCGCGGCCGGTCCCGCTCCGCCGTCGTCCCGCGCGTCTTCGGCGGGCAGGTCGCGGCGCAGGCGCTGGTCGCAGCCGGACGGACGGTCCCCGAGGACCGTCTCGCCCACTCCCTGCACGCGTACTTCCTGCGCCCCGGCGACCCGGGCGCGCCGATCGTCTACACGGTCGACCGGATGAACGACGGCCGTTCGTTCACCGCGCGCCGGGTCCTCGCGGTCCAGCACGGACAGCCGATCTTCGCGCTGTCCGCCTCCTTCCAGCGGCACGAGGAGGGCTTCGAGCACCAGGCCCCCATGCCGCCCGCCCCGGACCCGGCCACCCTCCCCACCTCGGAGGAGCGGCTGCGCGGCTACGGCCATCTCGCCCCCGAGATCGTCGAGAAGTTCCTGGAGGCGCGCCAGGCCGTCGACCTGCGGTATGTCGACGAGCCGCCGTACGGGCAGTACGGCGAGCCGCGCGAGCCGCACTCCCAGGTCTGGTTCCGCGCCAACGGCAAGCTGGCCGACGACCCGCTGCTGCACGTCGTCCTCGCCACCTACGTCTCCGACATGACGCTCCTCGACTCGGTCCTGCTCGCTCACGGCCGCGGCGGCTGGGCGGTCGGTGACGTCGTCGGCGCGTCCCTGGACCACGCGATGTGGTTCCACCGCCCGTTCCGCGCCGACGAATGGCTCCTGTACGACCAGGAGTCGCCGTCCGCGCACGGCGGCCGCGGCCTCGGCCAGGCCCGCATCTACACGCAGGACGGCCGCCTCGCGGTATCGGTGATCCAGGAAGGCGTGGTCCGGGCTCCCCGTTAGTCCTGCTCGGATTCCTCGCCGAGGCCCGCCTCGGCGAGGAGGTAGGCGACCATCGGGTCGTAGTGGCGCGGGCTGACGACATGGTCGTCCAGCGGGACCGCCACCTGGACGGTGCCCTCCGCCTCGGCGATGAACAGCGCCGGGTCGTTGCAGTCGGCGTACCCGACGGAGTCGACGCCGTGCCGGCCCGCGTAGCCCGCCCAGCCGTGGTCGGCGACGACCAGGTCGGGCAGCGGGCGGCCCTCGCGCTCCAGCGCGGTGAGGATGGCCTTCATCGGCTCGCCCGAGTGGGTGTGCCACAGGCTGGCGCCGTGTTCGAGGACGGCCACGTCGGCGAGCTGCCAGACGTACCCCTCGTCCGTCTGCAGCCCCTCCGGGATGACGACGATCTCGCAGCCGGCCGCGCGCAGGGCGGCGGCCGTGGCCCGGTGCACATCGAGGAGGCCGCCGGGGTGTCCGGTGGCGAAGAGGACCCGCTGCCGTCCCTCGGCCGCCTTGCGCAGCCGCGCCGCCAGCCGGTCCAGGCCGTCGACCGTCAGCTCGGGGTCGATGGTGTCCTGGCCGTAGCGGTACTCGGGATCGTCGTTCACGCCGACCCGCTCCGCCATCACCGCGAGCACGTCCTGCTCGTCGCTCCAGCGGTCGCCGAGTTCCAGGCCGAGCCAGAAGTTGCGGACGCCGTTGGCCAGTTGGCGGTAGTGGGAGAGGTTGTTCTCGCGCGGTGTGGCGACATCACCTGCGATACGGGTTCTGACGAGGTGGTCGACGAGTTCGGCGCGGCTGGGCGTCCCGGGTATCGGCATGGTCTCCATTGTGAGGCAGCGGGCGGTGCACGTCGTGGCTGTTCCGGCCGCTGGGACACGCGTCACTCACTGATTTCTGAGCGCGAACCACAGCTCCATCCGTACGTCTGGATCGTCCAGGTTCGTCCCCAGCAGGGTTGCGCAGCGGGTGATCCGCTGCCGCACGGTGTTGCGGTGCACGGACAGCGCCACCGCCGTACGGTCCCAGCTGCCGTGCAGGGAGAGCCAGGTGCGCAGGGTCTCGGTGAGCGGGGCGCTCGCGGCGAGCGGGGCGAGGAGCGTCCGGGCGTGGGCGCGGGCCTCGTCCGGCGGCAACAGGCCGAGCAGACCGGCGCCGGAACCGTGCCGGACGAGGGCCGCGCGGGTGGCGCGGGCCCGGGCCAGCGCGCGGGCCGCCTGCGCGTCGGCGGCCGGCCAGCCGGCGGGGTCCGCGGCCGCGCTGACGCCGAGGGTCCAGCCCGGCTGCGGCCCCGGCGTCCGGTCGGCCGGCATGAGGACCCGGACGACGTCGGCGGCCAGGTCCACCAGCGGTGACCCGAGCGCCGCCCCGAGCGCCGAGGCCGCCACGGGGTCGGGCGCCTGCCCCTCGGGCCGTGCGTGCACGACGAGCCACCGCTGACCGGATTCCCGGCTGAGCAGCGGCGCCACCTCCTCGGGCGCGCCGCCCAGCAGCAGCCGGACGAGCGCGGAGGAGCGAGCCGCTCCCGAGCCGCTCTGCTGCTCGCCGGTGAGGAGGGAGAGCAGGACGGCGGCGACGGAGGCGATGGTGTGGTCACCGGGGTCCCGCCGAGGCGCCGCGACCCCGAGCACGAACCCCTGACCGGCGCCCAGCGCGTAGGCGGCGAGATGGGCGCCGGAGGGGGCGGTGTCGCTGGCGGTGGAGGTGGGGGTCGAGGTGGTGGTCGCAGTGGTGGTCGAGGTGGGGGTGGTCGAGGTGGGGGTGGCCGAGGCTCGGGCGGTGAGGATGCGGGCGAGGTCGGCGAGGGGAGGGTCGTCCGGGGACGGCTGCCCCGCCCCCGCGATCTCCGTCCCCTCCGGCCCGTACAGCACCGCGCGCCCCGCGACCCGCTGGGCCAGTTGCCGTAGGACGGCAGGGACCGGGTCCGGCCGGGAGGCGGCGGCCGCGAGGCTCGCCTGCGCCTCCGTCACCCGGCGCAGCTCGGCCGTGCGGGCGCGCTCCATCAGCTGCCAGACGGCCCGGGCGACGGCCGCGAAGGTCGTCCGCGGCGGCACCTCCAGCAGCGGCAGCCCGTGCGCCTCGCAGGCGGCGACCAGCGCCTCCGGCACCGTGTCGTGCACCGGCGCCACCCCGAACCCGAGGGCAGCGCCGCCGCCGGAGACGATCCGCGTCACATAGTCGTCGAAGTAGGCCCGTGACCCGGCCGTCCGCGGAATGTGCACCCCCGCCGTCAGCAGCAGCTCGCCGCCCAGCAGGTACGGATACGGGTCGGTCATCTCCGAGGCGTGCGCCCCGTGCAGCACGACACCGGGATCGGCGGGCCCGGCGATCTGGCGCAGGGCGAGATCCTCCCGGGCCAGGAGGGCGGCGAGGGGTACCGGTGGGGTGAGAGGTACGGCCGACTGCTCCGCCATGGTGTGCGTTCCCTCCATTATCTGCCCCACGGATGGTGGAAACGTACACTTCGTGCCGGCTCTCCCGCCACCTACGCTCGATGGCGGACCAGGCGACGAAGCGAGAGAAAGAGGCATACGACCATGAGCGGCAACGAGACGCCCCGCGGCCCCGTCGACTCCTCCCGCATCCCGAGGTACGCGGGCCCCGCGACCTTCGCCCGGCTGCCCCGGCTCGACGAGGTCGGCCGCGCCGACGTCGCCGTGGTGGGCGTGCCGTTCGACTCCGGCGTCTCGTACCGCCCGGGCGCCCGCTTCGGCGGCAACGCGATCCGCGAGGCGTCCCGGCTGCTGCGGCCGTACAACCCCGCACAGGACGCCTCCCCCTTCGCCCTCGCCCAGGTCGCGGACGGCGGCGACATCGCGGTGAACCCGTTCGACATCCACGAGGCCGTGGAGACGATCGAGGCGGCCGCGGACGACCTGCTCGGCACGGGCGCCCGTCTGATGACCCTCGGCGGCGATCACACCATCGCGCTTCCGCTGCTGCGCTCGGTCGCGAAGAAGCACGGACCCGTGGCCCTGCTCCACTTCGACGCCCACCTCGACACCTGGGACACGTACTTCGGCGCGGAGTACACGCACGGCACGCCGTTCCGCCGGGCGGTGGAGGAGGGCATCCTCGACACCGAGGCCCTCTCGCACGTCGGCACGCGCGGCCCGCTGTACGGCAAGCAGGACCTGACCGACGACGAGAAGATGGGCTTCGGCATCGTCACGTCGGCGGACGTCTACCGCCGCGGCGCCGACGAGATCGCCGACCAGCTGCGGCAGCGCATCGGCGACCGCCCGCTCTACATCTCCATCGACATCGACTGCCTGGACCCGGCGCACGCCCCCGGCACCGGCACCCCGGAAGCGGGCGGCATGACCTCCCGCGAACTCCTCGAGATCCTGCGCGGTCTGGCGTCCTGCAACCTGGTCTCGGCGGACGTCGTCGAGGTGGCCCCCGCGTACGATCACGCGGAGATCACGTCGGTGGCCGCGTCCCACACGGCGTACGAACTGACCACGATCATGTCCCGCCAGATCGCGGCGGCCCGGAAGGACTCGGAAGCGAAGTGACTCACGACCACGACCTGGTGCTCCGCCCGACGGAGGCGCAGATCTCTGCTGCTCTCAGCCCTCCTCCCGGCCGTATCGGCGGAGACCTGGTCGTGGAGACCCTGGCCGCGCTCGGCACGACGACGGTCTTCGGCCTGCCCGGCCAGCACGCGCTGGGCATGTTCGACGCCCTGCGCCGCTCCTCGCTGCGCTACATCGGCCTGCGGGTGGAGAACAACGCGGGCTTCGCGGCGGACGCGTACGGCAGGATCACGGGGGAAGCCGCCCCGCTGCTCCTCTCGACGGGCCCGGGAGCGCTGACGTCGCTGGCGGCACTCCAGGAAGCGGCGGCGGCTTCGGCCCCGGTACTGGCGATCAGCAGCCAGATCCCCACAGCCGGCCTGGGCGGCGGCAGGCACGGCTACCTCCATGAACTCCCGGACCAGTCGGCCTCCTTCAGGGGCGTGGTGAAGTCCGTCCACACGGTCCGCACCCAGTCCCAGATCCCGTCCGCGATCGAGGCGGCCTGGAAGTCGGCGCTGACGGCGCCGCACGGCCCGGTGTGGGTGGAGATCCCGCAGGACGTGCTGCTGGCCGAGACGGCGATCCCGGTGGTGACGGGCGGCGACGCCTTCCCGGAGGAACTCCCGCCCCGCCCCGAACTGACGGCGGTGGCGGCACACCTGCTGTCGACGGCCGCTCGCCCGGCGATCATCGCGGGCGGGGGAGTGGTGCGGGCGGACGCGTCGAAGAAGCTGCGCGAGCTCGCGGAGCGCATCCAGGCCCCCGTGGTCACCACCCCCGGCGGCAAGGGCGCCTTCCCCTGGAAGCACCCGCTCTCCCTCCAGTCCTGGATCGAGGACCGGCACACCACGGACTTCCTGGAGGACGCCGACGTCGTCCTCGTCATCGGCTCGGGCCTCGGCGAACTCTCGTCCAACTACCACACGTTCAAGCCGCGCGGCCGCGTCGTCCAGATCGAGGCGGACCTCGGCAAACTCGAGTCCAACCACCCGGCCCTCGGCATCCACGCGGACGCCCGCCTCGCCCTGCAGGCACTGCTGGAGACGGTGTCCGAGCGGCCGGACCCTTCCGCGCCCGAGCGCGTCCGCGAGGTCCTGGCGAAGGTGGCCGACCGTATCGCGGCCCAGGAACTCACCCTGGAACAGGATGTGTTGGCGTCGGTGCGAGCGGCGCTCCCGGCAGCCTCCCCGTCCTTCTGGGACATGACCATTCTCAGTTACTGGGCGTGGTCCGCGTTCGACGCCAAGGGCCCCAACCACATGCACTCCGCCCAGGGCGCCGGCGGCCTCGGCTACGGCTTCCCGGCGGCCCTGGGCGCGGCGGTCGCGGACCCCACCCGCCCGGTCCTCGCGGTCTCCGGCGACGGCGGCGCGCTGTACTCGATCGCGGAACTGGCGACGGCGAAGCAGTATGCCCTCGACGTCACCTGGCTGATCATCGACGACGGCGGCTACGGCATCCTCCGCGAGTACATGACGGACGCCTTCGGTGAACCCACGGCCACGGAACTGACCCGCCCCGACTACGTGGCCCTGGCGGAGTCCTTCGGCGTCCCGGCCGTGCGGACGTCCCCGGAAACCCTGGAGACGGACCTGTCGAAGGCCCTGTCCGCCTCCGGCCCGTCGGTGCTCGTACTCCCGGCGGTACTACGGATGTTCGCGCCTACGCACCTGGGCTGATGAAGAGGCGCGGTTCCCGTCAGGTGATCGTTGATACGGTCCCGCCATGCTTGAAGTGAACCGATCATCCGGCCCCGGCCCCGGCCCCGTCACCGCCGATGATGTGCAGTACGCCGTCCGGCTGGCCGTCGCCGCACTTCGAGGTGCCGATGCGGCGGCCGACTGGGACGCCAATGCCGGTTCCCTGGAGTGGAGTTGTCGGGAGACCGTCGAGCATCTGGCCGATGATCTGTTTGCCTACGCCGCCCAACTCGGGCCCGAGCAGCCGCCGTTGGACACCGAGGTGCCCTTCGTGTGGCGGGCGGAGAGGCCCGGTGCGCCGGCGAACGTCATCTTCGCGGACCGTGGCGCCGGTCCGGCCGGGCTCGTGCGGGTGCTGGACGCCTGCGGGGGGTTGTTGGCGGCCATGGTGCGGGTGACCCCGGCGACCGTCAGGGCCCATCACGTCTTCGGGCTCTCCGACGCCGAGGGCTTCGCTGCCATGGGGGTCGTCGAGACGCTGGTGCACCTGCACGACGTCGCCGAGGGGCTCGGCATCGGGTGGGCGCCGGATGCCGGGCTCTGTGACCGGGTGCTCGTGCGGCTGTTTCCCGATGCGCCGACCGGCACCGACCGGTGGCCCACCTTGCTCTGGGCCACCGGCCGGGGGGAGATCCCGGGGCATGCGCGTCTCAGCCGGTGGCGGTGGTACGGCGCTCCCCGGGGCGAGCGGTAAGAGGCCTCGGCAAGCCCCCTGGATCCACATCGCCGGCGCGAGGGAACTGGTCAGTCGATACGGAAAGTGGCTTGAATCAGTAAAGGAAGTCCCATACGTTCTCCCTCGCCACTCAAGTACTTCATGACCACATCAACTTCATATTCGTCGTAGGGAGCTCTGGGGAGAGCTCCAAGGGGGAGACAAGGGAATGACCAACCCTTGGTTCCGGCGGCTTCGTCGTACCCGGACGCTCGGTGTGCTGCTCGGCAGCGCCGTCGTCCTGGGCGCGTTGCCCGCCGTCACCAGCGCGGCCGAGGCCGCCGATGCCATGACCGGCACCACACCGACCAGCGCCGAGGCGACCGAGTTCGCCGCGGCCGCCGCCACCGGCGAACCGGTGGAGATCGTGGCGCGACGCACCGAGGACGAACTCGTCTTCGCCAATCCGGACGGCTCGCTCACCAGTGAGACCAGCGTGCAACCCCAGCGGGTGCACCGGGCGGACGGCAGTTGGGCCGCCGCCGATCCGACGCTGGTGCGCCGGGCCGACGGAACCGTCGGCCCCAAGGCCGCCGTCGTCGACCTGGCCTTCGCGGCCGGCGGCTCGCAGGACTTCGTGACCCTCGGCGAGGACGGCAGGTCCTTCACGCTGCGCTGGCCGAAGCCGCTGCCCGAGCCCGTGCTGGCAGGCGACACCGCCGAGTACCGCGAGGTACTGCCCGGCGTGGACCTGCTCGCCAGCGCCTCGGTCACCGGGTACGCCTACGTGCTGGAGGTCAAGACGCCCGAGGCCGCCCGCAACCCGGAGCTCGCCCGGCTGCGGCTGCCCGTGCGGGCGGACGGGCTCGACCTCAAGGCCGGCGCGGACGGCGGTCTGGAAGCCGTCGACGCCTCCGGCGCGCGTCTCTTCGGCGGCCAGGCCCCCAAGATGTGGGACTCCGCGACCGCCGCGCAGCAGGTCCCGGCCGACGCCGTGGCCGCCTCCGGCGCCGACGCCCCCGTCCAGGACACGCCCGACGCCGCCGCGAAGGTCGCCGACATGGGCCTGGACGTCTCCGCGGACGCGGTCACCGTCGTCCCCGACGCTTCCGTGCTGACCGCCGCCGACACCGACTTCCCGGTCTACCTCGACCCGGAGGCCGGCATGTCCAAGAGCGAGTGGCTGTACGTCTCCAGCGCCCACCCGGGCACCGAGTTCCACAAGTTCAAGGACGACGAGGGCGTGGGCCGCTGCTCGTACAAGTCCATCGGCGGCACGTACTACGTGTGCAGCTCCTCGCCGTACACCAACCGCATGTACTTCCAGTTCTCCACCGCGGGGTGGAAGAACCGCACCATCTCCAAGGCGGTCTTCGAGGTCTACGAGACCTTCTCCTTCTCCTGCCAGGCGAGCACCGTCAATCTGCACCTGGTGAACGAAGGCGGCGTCGACTCCGCGACCAACTGGAACAACAAGCCCAAGGACGGCGACCTGATGGTCGACCGCACGGTGGCCTACGGGCGCGGCAGCAGCTGCAGCCCCGACGCGCCCGCGAGCTGGGTCGACTTCCAGGACAGCAGCAAGGAGGACAACGAGAACCTCACCCCGACCGTCCGTAAGAAGGCCGCCGCCGGCGACCCGATCGCCTTCTCGCTGCGCGCCGCCGACGAGGACGACCCGAATTCCTGGAAGCGGTTCCGCGGCGACAACGCCAAGCTGGTCGTCACCTACAACACCACCCCGGGCAAGCCGTACAACGAGCGGCTGAGCAACCCGGAGGAGAAGGCCTGCACGACCGACAACACCAAGCGGCCGTGGATCCGTGACGACACCCCGACCATGGCGGTCAACGGCACTGACGCCGACTCCTACACCGACGGCACCGGCCAGAACCTCACCGCCACCTTCCGCGTCTGGGACCAGGTCGACGGCCGGCCCATGGTGTACGAGGGCAAGGACGGGCCGCAGAACGAGGGCGTGTTCGAGAAGGGCATCCCGGTCAAGGAGCTGGCGCACGGCCACGGCTACAAGTGGCACGCCCAGACCTACGACGGCTCCACCGGCAAACTGAAGGACTCCGGCTACTCGGACTGGTCCGACTGGTGCGAGTTCGTGGTGGACACCGAGCGGCCCGACACCAAGCCGCTGGTGAAGCCCACGGACGGCGAGGCCGACCTCCCGGCGGGCGCCAAGCGGCACTTCACCGTCTCCGCCAACGGAAACTCCGACTCGGTCTTCAAGAACGACGTCGAGTACTACGAGTGGGACCTCGGCAGCGACACCCCCGGCCGCCACGCCACACCCGCGAGCCTCGGCGGCAACGCCACCATCGAGGTGGCGCCGTCCACGTTCGGGCCGAACGTGCTCTACGTGCGCAGCGTCGACCAGGCCGGCAACCGCGGCCCGATGGAGAAGTACGTCTTCACCGCCGACCGCGCCTGCGCCGACGTCCTCGCCGACTCCTGCGCCGCCGCCGTCTACGGCCTCGACCAGACCACCGGCGCCACCGCGCCCGACGCCTCCGGCCACGACCGCACCCTGACCGTCAAGGGCGCCGACTGGGTCGCGGGCAACCACTCCGCCGACCAGCCGGCCGACAAGGCCCTGCGGTTCAACGGCAGCAGCGACTACGCCACCGCCGCCTCCGCCGTCCACACCGGGCAGGCGTTCACCGTGTCGGCGTGGGTGCGGCCCACCTCGCTGAGCCAGAACATCGCGGTGATCGGCCAGTCCGGCGGCCAGGGCAACGGCTTCAACCTCTACTACTCGACGGCCTTGAAGCGCTGGATCTTCGGCCGGCACGTCTCGGACACCGCCGACTCCGAAATCATCCGCGCCATGGCGACCGGCGAGCGGCCGGCCGTCGTCGGCAAGTGGACGCACCTGGCGGGCACGTACGACCCGGCGGCCCGCAGGTTCACCCTCTTCGTCGACGGCGAGGAGCAGGGCAGCGCCGCCGTCACCGACGTCTGGAACGCCACCAAGGGCCTGAACATCGGCCGCGCCCAGTACAAGGGCGCGTGGAACGACTTCTTCGCCGGCGACATCGACGACGTCCGCCTCGTACCCGGACTGCTCTCCGGCACGGAGATCTACCGGCTCGCGAACGACTGAGCGCTCCGCTGGAAGTCCAGGTGATGATCCTGCGGGCCGGTGGGGGCTGGTCGCGCAGTTCCCCGCGCCCCTTACGGGGCGCGGTACCGCACCGGACTTCGCCAAGGCCGCCTCAGGACGGGCCCAGCACCTGAACAGCGAGCGGTTCCTGACCAGACCCGCTGTCCCGGGCGCCCGAACACCCTTCGGGCGCCCGGGAATTCCACATCACAAACGGGAGGAGCGCGCATGCGCTCAACATGGAGACATTACGCCCGAAGGTGGGCGAAACCTCTGGCCGGGACCGTGTCCGCGGCCCTGACCCTGACCCTGCTCCAGGCCGTCCCCGCCCTCGGTGACGACGACTCCCGGGAGCAGCGGCGGCCCAAGACGCAGGATGTGACCTCCACCCCCGTGGTGGAGGCCGACGGCCAGCGCACCCCGCTCAAGCACCTCACCGGATACGGCGCCACGCCCAGCGCGAAGGCCGCCTGGCCCGAGCCGGGCAGCGCCACCGTCACCCTGGGGCAGACCACGGCGGCCCGTAACGGGCTGCGCGCGGGCGGTCTCCCCGTCCGGCTCGCGGCCCCCAAGGCCGCCAAGTCGCGGGCCGCCGCGCCCACTCGGGCCAAGGTCGACCTCCTCGGCCACGCCGCCGCCCGCAAGGCCGGCATCGACGGCCTGCTGCTGAAGGTGACGCGCGCGGACGGCCGTACGACGGTCGGGGGCAAGGTCTCCGTCCAGGTCGACTACGCCTCCTTCGCCCAGGCCTACGGCGGCGACTGGGCGCAGCGGCTGCGGCTGGTGCAGCTGCCCGCCTGTGCGCTGACCACGCCGAACGCGCCCGCCTGTCAGGGCGTCACCCCGCTCGCCACGAGCAACGACGTGCGCGGCCAGAAGCTCACCGCCGACGTCCCGGCGGCCGTCGCGGGGGCCAAGGCGCCGCTGCTCGCCGTCTCCGCGGCGCCCGCGGGCGGTTCCGGCTCCTACACGGCGACCTCGCTGGCGCCCTCGGCGTCCTGGCAGGTCGCGGGCCAGACCGGCGCCTTCACCTGGCAGTACCCGCTGCGCGTGCCGCCCGCCCTCGCGGGCCCGTCGCCGCAGCTGGGCCTGGGCTACAACTCGGCGTCCACGGACGGCCGTACGGCCTCCAGCAACAACCAGACCTCCTGGGTCGGCGAGGGCTTCGACCTCAGCGCCGGCTACATCGAGCGCGCCTACCGCTCCTGCACGGACGACGGCCACGACGAGGCCGGCGCGCAGAAGTACGACCTGTGCTGGCACTCCGACAACGCCACCATGAACTTCGGCGGCCGGGCCGGCGAGCTGGTCAAGAAGTCGGCGAACGAGTGGCGGCTGAAGCAGGACGACGGCACGAAGATCGAGCGGAGGACCGGCGGCTTCAACTCGGACGACAACAAGGAGTACTGGGTCGTCACCACCACCGACGGCACCCGCTACCACTTCGGCAAGGGCAAGCGGGAGTCCGAGGCCGCAGACGCCGAGAACACCGGTTCCTCCTGGGAGGTCCCGGTCTTCGGCGACGACAAGGACGAGCCCTGCCACAAGGACACCTTCAAGGAGTCCCGCTGCCAGCAGACCTGGCGCTGGAACCTGGACTACGTCGTCGACGTCCACGGCAACACGATGACGTACTACTACGGCACCGAGACCAACAAGTACGACTCGGTGCGCGGCGACAAGGTCGTCTCCTACGACCGCGGCGGCTGGCTCAAGCGGGTCGAGTACGGCGAGCAGGAGGGCAAGGAGAACACCACCGCCGCCCCCGCGCAGGTCGTCTTCACCACCGTCGAGCGCTGCACCGGCGCGGCGGCCGACTGCGAGCCGGGCGACCTGAAGGAGTCCACCGCCACCCGCTGGCCGGACGTGCCGTTCGAGCAGATCTGCACCTCCGACACCGAGTGCAAGGACCAGTGGTCGCCGACCTTCTTCACCCGTAAGCGCCTGTCGAAGGTCACCACGCAGGTGCTGGGCTCCGACGGCAAGACGTACGGGGACGTCGACGTGTGGGACCTGGCGCACAAATACCAGAGCGCCGACACCACCCACTCCCCGGCGATGTGGCTGGAGTCCATCACCCACTCCGGCAAGGACGGCGCGAACAAGCTCCCGAAGCTGACCTTCTTCGAGCGGCAGGACGCCAACCGCGTCGACACGGGCGCCGACGACCGGCTGCCGATGTACAAGTGGCGCATCCGGGCCATCCAGTCGGAGACCGGCGGCACGATCTCGGTCAACTACAAGCCGAACGAGTGCACCCCCTCCAGCCTGCCCACCCCCGAGACCAACACCAAGCGGTGCATGCCGTCCTTCTGGTCGAAGGAGGGCACGGTCGGCGAGAAGGAGGACTGGTTCCACAAGTTCGTCGTCGACACGGTCGTCGAGGACGAGGTCACCGTCACCGGCCCCAACAAGGTGACGTCGTACGACTACTCCGGCGCGGCCTGGGCCTTCGACGACAGCGAGCTCGTCAAGACCAAGAAGAAGACCTGGAACCAGTGGCGCGGCTTCCGCAGCGTCACCATGAAGACCGGTGAGGCCGGCTCCAAGCAGCTGCGCAGCGAGACCACCTACCTCCAGGGCATGGACGGCGACCGGGAGAAGGAGTCCGGCGGCGCCAAGTCCGTCACGGTCACCGCCTCCGACGGCACCAAGGTCCGCGACGACGCCCGCCATCAGGGCTTCCAGCTGGAGCAGCGCACCTTCGACGGCGCCGACGAGATCGGCGGCACCGTCAGCACCCCCTGGAAGTCGGCCGCCACGGCCACCGAGGGCAGCGACGAGGCGACGTACGCGGCGGTCAGGTCGACGAAGACGCGCACGGCGCTGGACGGCGGCAAGGTCCGCCGCGCCTCGATCGAGTACTTCTACGACTCCTACGGCATGCTGGAGCGCTCCTCGGACTCCGGCGACCTCGCCGACCCCGACGACGACACCTGCACCACCAACGCCTACAACCGCAACACCGACGCGGGCCTGCTCACCCTGCTGAAGCGGGTGACAGTCGTCCCGGTGGCATGCGACGACGGTCCGCCGTCCTACAAGGGCGAGGCGATCTCCGACGTCCGCACCTGGTACGACGACCCCGACACCTACGGCGCCACGCCCACCGAGGGCGACGTGGTCCGCAGCGAGAAGGTCAAGGGGTACGCGGCCGACGGCACGCCCCAGTACGTGACGACGTCGACCGCGAAGTACGAC
The DNA here is from genome assembly GCF_040635845.1 of Streptomyces sp. NPDC006872. Lineage (NCBI taxonomy): Bacteria > Bacillati > Actinomycetota > Actinomycetes > Kitasatosporales > Streptomycetaceae > Streptomyces > Streptomyces sp. NPDC006872. Next base: position 178,914 of record NZ_JBEYIL010000009.1, on the reverse strand, counting down.
GCCCACGGCCGGGTCACCGACTCCGCCGACCAGCAGGGCAACACCACGAAGACGGCGTACACGCCCACCCTCGGCGGCCCGGTCACCGGCATGAAGGTGACGGACCCGGCGGGCAACTCCACGACCTCCACGGTCGACCCGCGCTGGGGCCTGGTCACCTCGACCGTCGACGCCAACAAGCAGCGCACCGACCTGGAGTACGACGGCCTCGGCCGGCTGCTGAAGGTGTGGCTGCCGGGCCGCCCCAAGGCGGAGACCCCGAGCCTGGAGTACGCCTACCTGGTCCGCAACAACGCGCCCGTCGTCACCACCACCAAGTCCCTGCTCCCCAACGGCTCGGTGGCCACCAGCCACCAGCTCAGCGACGGCCTGCTGCGGCCGCGCCAGACCCAGACCCCGGCGGCGAACTCGGGCCGGGTCGTCACGACGACCGAGTACGACAGCCGGGGCCTGGCCGTCAGGAACATCGGTCCCTTCTACAACTCCGCCGCCCCCACCACCACGTTCGTGAACGTGGTCGACGCCTCCGAGGGCACCCCCTCGGAGACCGAGATGGTGTACGACGGCGCAGGCCGTGCCACGGACACGGTCTTCCGGGTCGCGGGCAAGGAGAAGTGGCGGGCCAAAGCCGCCTACCACGGCGACCATATGACGGTCGACCCGCCGGAGGGCGACACCCCGACCGCCACCTACACCGACGCGCAGGGCAGGACCTCGAAGCTCGTCCAGTTCAAGGGAGCCTCGCCCACCGGCGCCGCGGACATCACGAACTACTCCTACGACAAGGCCGGCCGACTCTCCGAGGTCAAGGACCCCGCCGGCAACGTCTGGTCGTACGAGTACGACGTGCGCGGCCGGCAGACGGTGGCGGTCGACCCGGACGAGGGCACCTCGTGGATGACGTACGACGAACTGGACCGGCTGAAGACGGTCCGGAACCAGCGCGAGATCACCCTCACCTACAACTACGACAAGCTGGGCCGCCAGCGCTCCCTCTACAACGGTGACACCAAGCTCACCACCTGGGAGTACGACAGCAGCACCGTCCCCAACGGCAAGGGCCGTCTCGCCTCCGCCACCAAGTGGGTCGGCAGCGACGGTTACACCACGTCGGTCGACGCCTATGACGCGGCGGGCCGTCCGCTGAAGACCTCGGTCACCGTTCCGGCGTCCGAGGGCAGACTCGCCGGCACCTACACGGCCACCACGGCGTACAAGCCGGACGGATCCCTCGCGAGCACCGCACTCCCGGCCGCCGGTGACCTGCCGGCCGAGACCGTCACCACCGGATACACGGCCACCGGCCTGCCGTCCTTCACCCTCGGCGACGGCAGCGACTACGCCCGCGAGACCCGCTACTCCAACTACGGCGAGGTCCTGCAGCTCACCCTGGGCACCGCCAGCGCCGACAAGTACACCTGGCTGACCAACACCTATGAGGAGGGCACCCGACGCCTGGAGCGGGCGCGGATCGACCGGGAGGTCGTCAAGACGCCCGACTCGGACATCGCCTACGGCTACGACGCCTCCGGCAACATCACGAAGATCGCGGACACGCCGGAAGGGAAGGCGGCGGACGTCCAGTGCTTCACGTACGACTATCTGCGCCGGCTCACCGACGCGTGGACCCAGAGCGCGGCCGCCTGTGCCCCCAGCGCCGGTGAGGCGACGATCGGGGGACCGGCTCCGTACCGGCACGGCTACGAGTACGACGCCATGGGCAACCGCACGTCCGAGACGCGCTACGCGACGGGCACGACGGGTGCGGCGGCCGTCGCCCAGACGACGACGTACACCCCGAACGGCACGGGCAACCCGCACGCGCACGCCGTGAAGTCGGCCGAGTCGCACTCGGTGGCCCCCGGCAAGGACGAGACGGCGACCCAGTCCTTCGAGTACGACGAGATGGGCAACACCACCCGGCGCACCCGGCAGGCCACCGGGCTGTGGGCGGCGGTGGACCAGTCCCTGGAATGGGACGTCGAGGAGCGTCTCGCCTCCGTCACGCCCTATGCGAACGGTGCCAAGGACGAGGCGAACCGCACCGGCTTCGTCTACGACGCACAGGGCAACCGGCTGCTGCGCAAGGACAAGGGCGCGGTCACGCTCTATCTCGGTGTGCAGGAGATCCGCCTGGACAAGGCGAAGAACACGCTCTCCGGCACCCGGTACTACGCCCACGGCGGACAGCAGATCGCGGTGCGCACCGCGGCCGGGGTGACCTGGCTGGTCGGCGGGCAGAACGGGACGGCCGAGATCGCCGTCCGGGCCGCCGACTCGGCGGTGCAGCAGCGTCGCACCCTGCCCTTCGGCGAGGTGCGCGGATCGAACCCGACCGCATGGCCGGGTGACAAGGCGTTCGTCGGAGGGACCGCCGACGCCACCACCGGCCTGATCCATCTCGGGGCCCGTGAGTACGACCCGGCGGCCGGCCGCTTCCTGTCCGCCGACCCGCTGCTGAACGTCAGCGATCCGCAGCACCTCAACGCCTACGCCTACGGGCGCAACAACCCGCTGGTCTTCCCGGACCCGACCGGCCTGTACTGGGGCGAGTCCTGGATCAGCCCGATCGGCCACGGCGCCCTGGACGTCGCCGGACTGGTGCCCGGCTTCGGTGAGCCCGCCGACCTGCTCAACGGCCTCTGGTACACGGCCGAGGGCAACTACATCGACGCCGGTCTGTCCTACGCCTCGGCCATCCCGATCGCGGGCTACGGCGCGACCGCGGCCAAGGGCGCCCGGTATGTCAACAAGGCCGTCGACGCCGTGGACGTGGCCACCGACACGGCCAAGGCGGCGGACAAGACCAAGGATGCGGTCAAGCACGCCGACGACCTCACCCCGCCGTCCACTCCGAAGCCCAAGGAGGCTCCGAAGCCGCCGCCGCCGGCCAAGGCCAAGGACGCTCCCGAGGCGAAGAAGGGCGACTCCGGAGGCAAGAAGAACGACGGCGCGGAGAAGAAGAGCGAGGGCGCCGAGAAGACGAAGTCCGAGGACGGCGAGGCACCCGACGCGCCCAAGGAAGAGGTGATGATCGACACCGGCACGGCCCGGGCGTTGACGTCGGCCGACCGGACGGTGGGCGACCAGGTCGCCGCGCAGATCGGGGACCGCGGGATGGTGATGACCCAGACCGCCGTCAACGAGTTCCAGACGGCCGTGGCCCGCAACACGGCGAACGGTTTCGTCGGCCCGCAGGAGACGGCCATGATCCAGACGCTCATGAGCAAGGTGCGGGTGGTGCCGGACAACGTGAGTGCGCGGGCCGCGGGCCTCAAACCCAGTAGGAGGGTCGGCGCCGACGACATCAAGATCTTCGGGACCGCCGACGCCATGGGGATTCCCATCTTCACCTCGGACGCCAAGTTCGTACGGGCGGCGGGAATCCAGGGCGTATCGTTCAACGCCATCGTGCACGCATCCGTGTCATGGATCGGAAAATGATCAGCGAAATGACAGACCTGGAACCTCATCTCGCCGAAGTGGTCGACCAGCTGCGACTGGTGTTTCCCGCTGGTGTCCGGGAGGACGACGCGGACTTCGGTCCCTTGCTCGTGATCCTCTCCGACCTGCTGTCCGAGCGGAACCTCGGCGTGGTGGTGGAGGCCGCCTTCGGGCTCGACCGGCATGTGGCGCGCAACCACGCGGCAGCGGCCCTGTCCGTCCGGAAGCCGCCTGCCGAACAGGTGGAGCGGTTGAACGAGCGCATGGTCGGGTCCGGGTGGTACTTGCAGGACGACGACGAAGGATGAGCACCGCCTCGCCGTGATCCTCGCCTTCACGGAGGACGACGCAGGGCCCTCCCGGGAGTTCCCGGGAGGGCCCTGCGCCTCTGTGCCTACCTGTGCCTGAGGCGACGGACGGCTGCGCCGCGTGCTACCAGATCGCCTCGATCCACTCCGGGTGGTCGATGAACGGGTTGCGGTTGTGCTGGTATGTGTCGTAGATGACCTGGTTGCGCCGCTCCTCGAAGGCGCTCGGCGGGTCCGCCTCGTTCCAGGCCTTGAGGACGGCGAGCTTGCCCATGTACGGGTTGCTGCCGTTGGCCACCTTCTCGTTGGGCTCCAGGTCGGGCCAGCCGTCGTCGCCCTCGTAGCGGACGGCCATGTAGAGGATGATGCGGGCCACGTCGCCCCGGTCCGCGGCGCGCGGCGCGAAGGAGTCGGAGTCGACGGTGCTGCCGCCGCCGTTGGTGACCGCGCTGCCGCCGTTGTCGAAGTCCAGGTTGCCGCGGGTGCTGTTGACCTGGACGTCGCAGGCACGCAGGTGGTGCAGGTCGGTGCCGGGGCCGATCGCCTCGCCGAAGTCGCCGTGCGACTTGGCCCAGGTGTGCTCGCGGTTCCAGTCGCCGACGTCGCCGCCGTTGAGGGACTTGCTGCGCGAGACACCGCTGTACAGCAGGAGCACGTTGCTGCTGTTGTTGGGGTCCTGGTCGGTGACCTTGAGCGCGTCCCAGACCGCGGAGTACGAGATCTTCGTGACGTTGGCGCTGATGATCGTGTGCAGGGACGACTTCAGGCTCGTACCCGTCTTGCCGACCGCGTTCTTGTAGTACGTCGCGTCGTAGGCCGTCGTGGTCGCCGCGGCGGGGGTCGCGGTGAGCGTGGGCGCGGTGAGACCGACCAGGACGGCAGTGGTGGCAAGCGCCACCGACTTCCATCGGCGTATGCGTGTCGCCAGCATGTGGGTGTCCGATCTACGCGGGTTGATTGGAGGCGGCAATCGGGAGAGTGACATGCACATGCGGTCATGGCAATGAATCTGACATGTCGATCAGATGACGGGAACCGGCAAATTGCCCCTTGTCTACGCGAGTTGATGCACCGAGAACGCACGGAAACGGCCCCTGAAGGGAGCGTCAGGGGCCGTATGCGTTGTGCCGGTCAGCTCACGTCGGAGGCGTCCAGCCGGTAGATGGTGGAGGTGTTGGACGAGGAGGAGGACGACGACGAGGTGTCCGACTCGGAGGTCGACTCCGACGTCGACTCCGACGTCGAAGTCGAGCTGTACTCGCTCTCCTTCACCGCCGTCCCGTTCTTCTGCACCCAGGTGGTGATCTCCTGGTTCAGGCTGCTGTTGCCGCCCATACCGCCGCCGCCGAGCTGGATGTAGTGCAGCTCACCCTTCTTCACCAGCTCCTTGAGCTTGGCGAGGGTCATCGCCTGGTCGGAGCCGGTGAAGCCCCACATGGAGATGACGGGCTTGCCGGAGCTGAGGATCATCTGGCCCGCGCTCTGCGAGTTGGACACCGCGATCAGCCACTTGGCGCCGTCCTGGTTCTTCTCCAGGTACGAGATGAGCTGGCTGTCGGCGCCGCCCATGCCGCCGCCACCGCCCATGCCTCCGCCGCCACCGCCGCCGGGTCCACCGGCGGTCCCGCCGCCCGGAGCAGTGCCGCCGCTCTCGCCGCCGCCCTGAGTGCCGCCGCCGGGGAACTCCCCGCCGGCGCCGCCCTGTTGGCCGCCCTGACCGTTCTGACCGTTCTGGCCGCTCGGCGCGCCACTGGGTGCGCCGCCGCCCTGCGGGAGTTCGCCGTTGCCGCCGCCCGGGTTCATCTGGCCGTTGCCGCCGCCGGGGAACTCGCCGCCCGCCTGGCCGCCCGCCTGGGTGCCGCCCGGCGTCTGGCCGCCGGGACCGCCGCCGTTGCCGCCGCCCCGGCCGCCGCCACCGCCGCCGGGACCGCCCGTGCCGCCGCCGGTGGACGGGCCCGCGGTCGGGTTGGTGCCGCCCATCATGCCGCTGGAGGAGCCGAAGGCCGGCGAGGCGGCGTACGCGGTCGGACCCGCGAGGGCCGCCACGATCGCCGCGACGACGGACGCGCCGAGCAGCCGCAGCCGGGTGCCGGAGCTCGCGGACCGGAGCACGAACAGGCCCACGACCGCCAGGACCATGACCACGCCCACGGCCGGCCACAGCCAGGTGTTCCAGCCGGTGGCGCGGCGCAGCAGCACGATCGCCCAGATGCCGGTGACCACGAGCCCCGCGGGCAGCACCCACGACCAGCGGGCGTCGCCGCCGCGGAAGGCGCGCCACAGCATGACGCCGCCGCCACCGCACAGCGCCGCGATGCCCGGGGCGAGCGCGGTCGTGTAGTACGGGTGCATGGTGCCCTCGGCCATGGCGAAGGTCAGGTAGTGCAGGGCGAGCCAGCCGCCCCACAGCACCAGCGCGGCCCGGGTGACGTCGGTGCGCGCGGCGCGGCCGCACAGCACCAGGCCGGCGACGCACGCGATGCCCGCGAAGGGGATCAGCCAGGAGATCTGGCCGCCGAGGACGTCGTTGAACATCCGGCCGAGGCCGGCGGTCCCGGCGAAGGTGCCGCCTCCGCCGCCCCCGCCCCCGCCGTTGCCCTCGCCGCCGAGCACCCGGCCGAGGCCGTTGTAGCCCATGATCAGGTCCCATGCGCTGCCGTCGGTCGAGCCGCCGATGTACGGCCGGTCGTCGGCGGGGACGAGGGACACGGCCGCCGCCCACCAGAAGCTGGCGACGGCCAGCGCCACGGCCGCCAGCGCCAGGTTGACGACCTTCTTCTTCCAGCCCAGCTTCGACGCGTACAGGTACACGGCGAAGACGGCGGGCAGGGCGATGTAGCCCTGGAGCATCTTGGTGTTGAAGGCGAGGCCGAAGCACACCGCCGAGCCGATGAGCGGCAGCAGCCTGTCGTCGCGCGTGGCGCGCAGCGCGAGGGCGGCGCCCGCCACCATCAGCAGTACCAGGATGGTGTCGGGGTTGTTGTCGCGGTTGATGGCGACGGTGATCGGCGTCAGCGCGAGGACGAGCGCCGCGACGGCCGCCGCCGCATGTCCGAACACCCGCTTCACGGAGGAGTGCAGGATCCAGATCGTGCCCAGGGCCGCCGCGATCTCCGGCGCCATCATCTGCCAGGTGCCGAAACCGAAGATCCGGCAGGACAGGCCCATGACCATGAGCGCGAAGGGCGGCTTGTCGACGGTGATGAAGTTCCCGGCGTCGAGCGAGCCGAAGAACCATGCCTTCCAGCTCTGCGTGCCGCTGTAGATCGCGGCGCTGTAGAAGCTGTTGAGGCTGTTGCCCGACAGGTTCCAGCCGTAGAGCACGGCCGCGAGGACCAGGATCGCGAGCAGCGCGGGGAGCGACCAGCGTGGCGCCTTGTCCGGTGGCGGCGCCGCGGTGGTCGCCGTCGGCGGGGCCCAGTCGGGGGACACGGTCGTGTGGGGGTGCGGATCGGTGGCTGATGTCACCCTGCGCATGCTGTACGCCGGTTGTGGGTGGTCGCTGTGCCGAGCCTGGCCGCAACCTGTGAAGAAGCCCTGGGGCCGGTAACGGGTTGCCCAGGCGTTCCCCAATATCCCCGGTATCGCCGATATCCCCGGGCACTCGTACAACCATTCATACGAACTGGTGAGTCAACCGTGTATGACTCACCGGACCTCCAGACGTAGGAGGGGGCTGGTCGCCACCGCACTCGGCACCGGCGTCCTCATAACCGGCGTGGCCACCGCCGCACCCGCGACGGCCGCCACCCCCACTGTCAGCTGTACCTCGGCCAAGGCCGGGCTCGCGGCCAAGCTGAAGAAGGACATCACCGCAGCGCTTGCCAACCGCAAGGGCACGATCGCGGTCGGCGTCTACGACCGCAGCACCGACACCACCTGCACACTGCGCGCCTCGACGGCCTACGACTCGGCCAGCGTCGTCAAGGTGACCGTCCTCTCCGCGCTGCTGTGGGACGCGCAGAAAACGCACCGCGCGCTGACCAGCCGTGAGAAGACCCTCGCCAAGGCCATGATCACCAAGTCGGACAACGCCTCCACCTCCACGCTGTGGAAGCAGCTCGGCCTGACGAAGATCAGGGGCTTCCTGACGGCCGCGAAGATGACGCAGACCAAGCCGGGCGCGAACGGCTACTGGGGCCTGACCCAGATCACCGTCACCGACGAGCAGAAGCTGATGAAACTGCTCACGGCCAAGAACGCGGTCCTCACCGACGCCTCGCGCGCCTATGTCAACACGCTGATGGGCCAGGTCGTCTCCGCGCAGCGCTGGGGCACGCCGTACGGGCGGCCCTCGAACGTCTCCTGGCACGTCAAGAACGGCTGGCTGTCGCGCGCCACGCACGGCTGGCGGGTGCACAGCGTCGGCACCTTCAAGGGCGGCGGCCACGACTACATGATCAGCGTCCTCACACACGGCAACAGCACGATGAACTACGGCATCACCACCATCCAGGGCGTCGCCAAGGTCGTCCACAAGGACCTGGCCGCGTCCTGAGCGATCTTTTACGCGCTGTCCCACCGCACGTCACCGGTGCGTCCTACGGTGACGTCCATGCGCCTGCGAACCGTACTCGCCACCCTCACCGCCGGCCTGGCGGCGGCCACCGCTCTCACCGCCGCCGGGCCCGCGAACGCCCACACCGCCGCAAGCAACGCCTGTTCGCCGTCCGTCTCCCTCGACCGTTTCTCCGACGCCCTCGACAAGACGACCTACGACGGCACGTTCGTCGGCAACTTCTCCGCCCTCGCCGTCGACCGGGACGGCTCCCTCGCGGCCCTCTCCGACCGCTCCTCCGTCTTCGACCTGAATGCGGCAACCCTCGCCCCGAAGAAGGTCGTCGCGCTCGCCGACGAGAACGGCGCCGCCCTCGACTCCGAGGGCCTGGTCATAGACCGGGACGGCACCCGTCTCATCACCTCCGAGACCGAGCCGTCCATCCGTCGCTACAGCGCCGACGGCAGGATCCTCGACCGCCTTCCGGTGCCGTCCTCGCTCCTGGTCGCCCCCGCCGGCCGCGCCACCGTGAACCAGACCTTCGAGGGCCTCACCCTGCTGCCCGGCGGCCGCACCCTCCTCGCGTCGATGGAGTACGCGATCTCCGGGGACAGCGCGGGCATCGTCCGCTTCCAGACCTGGCGGCGGACCAAGGGCGACCACTTCGAGCTCGGCGCCCAGTACGCCTACCGCACCGACGCCGGCCTCGGCGTCCCCGAGGTGCAGGCGACCCCCGACGGCCGCCTCCTGGTCCTGGAGCGCGGCTTCACCGCCGGCGTCGGCAACACGGTCCGCCTCTATCTGGCCGACCCGCGCCACGCCACGAACACGACCGGCATCGAGAACCTGACCGGCCAGGACGACGTCCGCCTGATCAAGAAGACGCTGCTCACCGACATCGTGACCTGCCCGTCACTGGGCGCCACGGCCAAGCAGCCCCAGCCGAACCCCCTCCTGGACAACATCGAGGGCATGGCGATCACCGGCCGGGAGCGCGGCCGCCTCAAGGTCCTCCTGGTCAGCGACGACAACCAGGGCGCAACCCAGACGACCCGCTTCTACTACTTGCGGGTACGTGTCTGACGCCTGCGGGTACGCGTCTGGTACCTGCGGGTATGCATCCGACCGTTCGCTGCCGCTTTTGTTGCGGAGGGATGAAATCCGCTCCTTTCGACGTTGGTGCCTTCCGGAAGATCAGGTCTGAAGGAGGGCTCCGGCGTGGCAGTGCAACAGGGGGAGAAACCACGAGGATGGGCGCGCAGGCTGGCCCAGTACGCCTGGCGCCACCCGACGGACGTCGTCCTCGCGCTCGGTTCCTCCCTCGCCGGCATGGCCGTGATGGCGCTGGTCCCGCTGGTCACCAAGGTGATCATCGACGACGTCGTCGTCGGCCACACCCGTGACATGGCCCCCTGGGCGGGAGCCCTGATCGGCGCCGCCGTGCTCGTCTACGCCGCCACCTACGTCCGCCGCTACTACGGCGGCCGTCTCGCCCTCGACGTCCAGCACGACCTGCGGACCGCGATGTTCGAGACGATCACCCGGCTCGACGGCCGCCGCCAGGACGAGCTGTCCACCGGCCAGGTCGTCGGCCGCGCCACCAGCGACCTCCAGCTCATCCAGGGCCTGCTCTTCATGCTCCCGATGACGATCGGGAACCTCCTCCTCTTCCTGATCTCCCTGGTGATCATGGCGTGGCTGTCGCTCCCGCTCACCCTGGTCGCCCTGGCCGTCGCACCCGCCCTCGCCTACATCGCCAAGCGCAGCCGAACGAAGCTCCACCCCGCCACCTGGTACGCCCAGGCCCAGGCGGCGGCGGTGGCGGGCGTGGTCGACGGCGCCGTCAGCGGCGTACGCGTGGTGAAGGGCTTCGGGCAGGAGGACCAGGAGACCGGGAAGCTGGCCGAGGTCGGTCGCCGGCTGTTCGCCGGCCGGCTGCGCACGATCCGCCTGAACTCGAGGTACACCCCCGCCCTTCAGGCCGTCCCCGCCCTCGGTCAGGTCGCCATGCTGGCGCTCGGCGGCTGGCTGGCCGTGCGCGGGCACATCACCCTCGGCACGTTCGTCGCCTTCTCCACCTACCTCGCCCAGCTCGTCGGCCCGGTCCGGATGCTCGCCATGGTGCTCACGGTGGGCCAGCAGGCCCGCGCCGGCACCGAACGCGTCCTGGAGCTGATCGACACCGAGCCGTCGATGCAGGACGGCGTGAAGGAACTCCCGGCCGACGCCCCCGCCTCCGTCGAGTTCGACGACGTCGCGTTCGGCTACGACCCCGGCCACCCGGTGCTCGACGGGCTCACCTTCGAGATCCGCCCGGGGGAGACCCTCGCGGTCGTCGGCTCCTCCGGCTCCGGCAAGTCGACGGTCTCCCTCCTCCTGCCCCGCTTCTACGACGTCACCCGGGGCGCGGTCCTGATCGGCGGCCATGACGTCCGCGAGCTCACCCTCGACTCGCTGCGCGCCGCGATCGGACTGGTCCCGGAGGACTCCTTCCTGTTCTCCGACACGGTCCGCGCCAACATCGCGTACGGCCGCCCCGACGCTACCCAGGAGCAGATCGAGGCCGCCGCCCGCGCCGCCCAGGCCGACCGCTTCATCGCCGAGCTGCCCCTCGGCTACGACACGACGGTCGGCGAGCACGGCCTCACCCTCTCCGGCGGCCAGCGCCAGCGCGTCGCGCTCGCCCGCGCGATCCTCACCGACCCACGCCTGCTGGTCCTCGACGACGCCACCTCCGCCGTGGACGCGGCCGTCGAGCACGAGATCCACGAGGCCCTGAAGCAGGTGATGCAGGGCCGCACGACCCTCCTCATCGCCCACCGCCGCTCCACCCTCAACCTCGCCGACCGCATCGCCGTCCTCGACGCCGGCCGGCTCGCCGACCTCGGCACCCACGAGGAGCTGCAGGAACGCTCGCCGCTCTACCGCCGGCTGCTCACCGACCCCGACGAGCTCGGCGGCGTATCGCCCGGCCACGCCCAGCCGGTGGCGCCGGGCGAGGACACCTCCGTCCGCGACGAGCTGGACGCCGAGTTCGACGCCGAGCGCGGGGTGACCCCCCGACTGTGGACCGGCGACCGGCAGCCGAAGGACACGGCCCTCGCCGACTCGCCGGCCACCCCCGAACTCCTCGCCCAGGTGGAGGCGCTGCCCCCGGCCGCCGACACACCCGAGGTCGACGAGGGGCAGGCGGTCCGGCCGGAGGAGTCCTACGGTCTGCGCAGGCTGCTGCGCGGCTTCGGCGCACCCCTGCTCGTCAGCCTCGGCCTGGTCGCCGTCGACGCCGGTATGAGCCTGCTGCTGCCGGTGATGATCCGGCACGGCATCGACCAGGGCGTGACGCGGATGGCGCTGGGCGCCGTCTGGACGGCCTCGCTGCTCGCGTTGGTCGGCGTGCTGGTGCAGTGGGTCGCGCAGTCCGGCGAGATCCGGATGACCGGCCGCACCGGCGAACGCGTCCTCTACAGCCTCCGCCTGAAGATCTTCGCCCAGCTCCAGCGACTCGGACTCGACTACTACGAGCGGGAGTTGACCGGCCGGATCATGACGAGGATGACGACGGACGTGGACGCGCTGTCGACCTTCCTCCAGACCGGCCTGGTCACCGCCTTCGTCTCGGTCGTCACCTTCTTCGGCATCATGGTCGCCCTGCTGGTCATCGACGTGGAGCTGGCGCTGGTCGTCTTCGCGACGCTGCCGCCCCTGATCATCGCCACGTACTTCTTCCGCAGGGCGAGCGTGAAGGCGTACGAACTCGCCCGCGAGCGCGTGTCGACGGTCAACGCCGACCTCCAGGAGTCGGTGTCCGGGCTGCGGATCGTGCAGGCCTTCCGGCGCGAGCGGGACGGCGGGGCCCGGTTCGCGGAACGCAGCGACAGCTACCGCAGGGCGCGCATCCGGGGCCAGTGGCTCATCTCGATCTACTTCCCGTTCGTGCAGCTGCTGTCGTCGGCAGCCGCGGCGGCGGTCCTGATCGCGGGCGCGGGACGGGTGGACGCGGCGACGCTGACGACCGGCGCGCTGGTCGCGTATCTCCTCTACATCGACCTGTTCTTCGCCCCCGTCCAGCAGCTCTCCCAGGTCTTCGACGGCTACCAGCAGGCGACGGTGTCGTTGGGACGCATCCAGGAGCTGCTCCAGGAGCCGACGTCCACGAAGACGGCCGACGAGCCTCTCGAAGTGCTCTCGCTGCGCGGCGAGATCGCCTTCGAGGACGTGCACTTCGCGTACGGCGCGGAGGAGGAGGCCCTCGGGGGCATCGACCTGCGGATCCCCGCCGGTCAGACGGTCGCGTTCGTCGGCGAGACCGGCGCGGGCAAGTCGACCCTCGTCAAGCTGGTGGCCCGGTTCTACGACCCGACGGGCGGCCGGGTGACGGTCGACGACACGGACGTCAGGTCCCTCGACCTCACCTCGTACCGCCACCGCCTGGGCGTCGTCCCCCAGGAGGCGTATCTCTTCCCCGGCACCGTCCGCGACGCCATCGCCTACGGCCGTCCGGCCGCGACCGACGCCGAGGTGGAGGCGGCGGCGCGGGCGGTCGGCGCGCACGAGATGATCGCGACGCTCGACGGCGGCTACCTCCACGAGGTCGCCGAACGCGGCCGCAACCTCTCCGCGGGCCAGCGCCAGCTGATCGCACTGGCCCGCGCCGAACTCGTCGACCCGGACGTCCTGCTCCTCGACGAGGCGACAGCGGCGCTGGACCTGGCGACGGAAGCCCAGGTCAACCAGGCGACGGACCGCCTGGCAGGCCGCCGCACCACCCTGGTGGTGGCCCACCGCCTGACCACGGCAGCCCGCGCGGACCGCGTCGTGGTGATGGACCACGGCCGGGTCGTCGAGGACGGCACGCACGATGAGCTGCTCCGCCTCGGCGGAAGGTATGCCGCTTTGTGGCGCACGTTCGTCGGGGAGGACGAGCCTGCGGCGGTGTGACGGGTGGTTCGGGCTGCCGCCGGTGGGCGGTGCGGTTGCTGCGCCGGCCCGCCGGACGGAGTCCGGCCAGTCGTCTCGAAGCCCGGGAGGCCCGCCAGGGCCGAGCGGTGCGAGGGCGACAGCGGGGGGTTCAGCCCACGGCCGGGTCGTCGAGGACGGTACGCACGATGAGCTGCTTCGCCTCGGCGGAAGGTATGCCGCTTTGTGGCGCACGTTCGTCGGGGAAGACGAGCCTGCGGCGGTGTGACGGGTGGTTCGGGCTGCCGCCGGTGGGCGGTGCGAGGGCGACAGCGGGGGTTCAGACCTTCGTCGGTGCGGCCGAGCCCGAGGAGCCGGTGGGCGCGTGCCGGTGACGGCCGTGCAACCATCCGACACATCTCGTGCGTCCGTACATCAGTACGGCAATCGCGAGTGCGGCCATCGCGTACGGCGAACGTGGGAGGGGACGGGGACCGTGGGCATAGGTAGGCGGGGTACGGCGGTGCGACGGCTGACGGGCGGGCTGGTCGTGCTGATCGTGTCCGGGCTGCTCGCCGTGGCGGCGCCGGGCAGTGCCCAGGCCGCGTCCGGCTCCTCCTGCACGGGCCGGAAGGTGCGCACCCTGTCCTTCTCCGCCGGCTCCGTGCTGGTCTACCGGGACGGCGGCTATGTCTGTGCCGTCACCGTCCAGAAGAACCCGGGCACCAAGCGGCTGATGGCGGTGAGCCTGCAGGCACGCGGCCACATCGCCGTGCCGAAGTCACGGCAGCACACCCGGAGTTCACCCCCGGTGCGGGTTTACGCGGGGCACCGGGAACTACGGGTGACCGGAGCGGTGGGCAGCAGCAGGTACAGCTCGCCCTGGTTCACCTGCTGACCCCCTGATGGCCTGTCAACCCCCTCTGGCGCGACCGGTGTTGCTCCGATAGCTTCCGGCGACGCACATCTGTCTCACAGGGAGGGTGCACGCGCATGCGCAAGGCGCTCAGATGGCTGCTGGCGCTCACCGTGCTCATAGGCACGTTGAGCACGGCGGGAGCGGCCACCGCCGCCGAACCGGGGCCGGCGGACATCAAGGACCGGCTCCTCTCCGTCCCGGGCATGAGCCTGATCCAGGAGAAGCCGTACCCCGGCTACCGCTACTTCGTCCTGAACTACACCCAGCCGGTGGACCACCGGCACCCCTCCAAGGGCACGTTCCAGCAGCGCATCACCGTGCTGCACAAGGACGTCAGCCGCCCCACGGTCTTCTACACCGGTGGCTACAACGTCTCCACCACCCCCAGCCGCCGCGAGCCCACCCAGATCGTCGACGGCAACCAGGTCTCCATGGAGTACCGCTTCTTCACGCCGTCCCGCCCCGACCCGGCCGACTGGACCAAGCTGGACATCTGGCAGGCGGCGAGCGACCAGCACCGCATCTTCAAGGCGCTCAAGAAGATCTACAGCAAGAACTGGGTCTCCACGGGCGGCTCCAAGGGCGGCATGACCGCGACCTACTACGAGCGTTTCTACCCGCGTGACATGGACGGCGTCGTCGCCTATGTCGCCCCCAACGACGTGGTGAACGACGAGGACTCGGCCTACGACCGCTTCTTCGCGAAGGTCGGCACCAAGGAGTGCCGCGACCGTCTCAACGCGGTCCAGCGCGAGGCACTCGTGCGCCGCGAGCCGCTGGAGAAGAAGTACGAGGCGTACGCGGCCGAGAACGGCTACACCTTCACCACCGTCGGCAGCCTGGACAAGGCGTTCGAGGCGGTCGTCCTCGACTACGTGTGGGGCTTCTGGCAGTACGCGCTGATCGCCGACTGCGACGAGGACGAGCTGATCCCGCCGGACGCCAAGGCCGCGACCGACGACCAGATCTGGGCCTCGATCGACACGATCTCCGGGTTCTCCTTCTACACCGACCAGGGACTGGAGCCGTACACGCCGTACTTCTACCAGGCGGCCACCCAGCTCGGCGCGCCGGACATCCACTTCCCGCACATCGAGAAGAAGTACATCCGCTACGGCTACCAGCCGCCGCGCAACTTCGTCCCGCGCGCGATCCCGACCAGGTTCCAGCCGAACGCGATGCGTGACGTGGACAGTTGGGTCCGCCACAACGCCCGGCACATGCTCTACGTCTACGGCCAGAACGACCCGTGGGGCAGCGAGCGGTTCCGTGTCGACAAGGGCGCGAAGGACTCGTACGTCTTCACGGCCCCCGGACTGAACCACGGCGCCAATGTGGCCGGCCTGGTCCCCGACCAGAAGGCCTTCGCCACCGCCCGCATCCTGGAATGGGCAGGCGTCACCCCGACCGCGGTGGCCGAGGCGAAGCCACTGGCGAAGTTCGACGTGAAGCTGGACGCACAGGACGTGGAGCGGGAGTTGACGCTGCGTCCGTAGCGTGACTCACACCGGCCGCGCGCAGCCCACCGGATGCGTGTCGTCGCCGAGTTGGACATAGAGGGCCGTGGACGCCGGGCACTGTGCGCGGGTGTCCACGGCCTTCACCACCTTGTACTGGGGTTTCCTCGTGCCGGAGCCGTCGCACGGCGTCTCGCGGACCTGGCCGCTGCCCGCGCCGTAGACGCAGTCGCCGACGATCGTGCGGGGGCCGCCGCCGGCGCCCGGGTCGCCGGGGTGGGGCGGCTGGAGGGTGCGCATACAGGCGTAGCCCTGCGGGATCGAGCCCGCGCCGCCCTCCGCGGGCTGCTCGCCGATGTGCAGAACGAAGTCGGTGGTCGGCGGGCAGAGCGGGCCCTCACCGACCTTTCCCTCGTGCCGGGCGATCACCCGGGCCGCCGCCCGTTCGCCGGTGCACGGCACCTCGGTGAAGCTGGTCGTCCCGAAGGAGCTGCACTCGTCGACGGCGAGGAAGATCGTGCCGAAGCCGGACACGGGGAGCAGCGAGGAGGGCGTCCGGGCCGGCGTCGACGACCCGTGCCGGGCCTCTTCGGAGGACAGGATCTGGCACCCCGTCAAGAGCAGGACGGAGGCCAGCGCCCAGCACACCGCCCCCACCCGCGTGTCCACGGACCGTCTCGCACGCATGGCATCTCCCGTTCGCCCGACGATCAGGGCCTGACCAGCGTGACCCGCGAGACAGGGCGCACGCCAGCCGCGTGGGGCGCTTTGCGCGTGGTGCGGGAGACGCGTCGAGCGCTCGGCGTACGCCTAGTACGCCAAACCGTGCCCGATCGGATACAGCACCTGGGCCGGATCGTCCGCCCGCCCCACCGGCACCGGCAGCCTCCCGAGCGGGTCGGCCTTCCCGGCGATGACCCGGGCGGCGGCCCGCAGCTCGACGTCGGTCCAGGAGTAGGCGGCCAGGCAGGCTTTGACGGAGGGGAGCCGGGCGACGTCGTAGGGGTTGCGGATTGCTACTGCGACCACCGGCCGCCCCGTCGCCGAGAGACGCTCCACCAGGGTGCGCTGGGCACTGGCCGCCGTGAGGTTGTAGGTCGCGATCACCACGGCGTCGGCCGCGCCCGCGGCCGTCACCGCCTGCGTGATCGTCTCGGCGGAGGGGTCCGTGCCCGTGGACCGGGCCGTCGCCGTGAAGCCCAGTTCGGTGAGAGCGGCGGCGAGGACGCCGGTGGGCGGGCCGGTGGTGCCGGTGGGGGAGACGGGGTCGGCGCCGACGACCAGCAGCCGGTGGTGGGTGCGGGGGGAGAGAGGCAGCACCGGGCCCTCGTTGACCAGCAGGGTCGTCGTTCGTGCGGCCAGCTGCTCGGCCGTCGCGAGGTGCGCCGGTGTGCCGACCGTCCTGCCGACCTCGTCCTGGCTGACGTACGGCTCGTCGAACAGGCCCAGCCGTGCCTTCAGCCGCAGGATCCGCAGGACCGCTTCGTCGAGCCGCTGTTCGCCCAGCTCCCCGTCCTGGACGGCCTTGAGGACGGCGTTCCAGGCCACGTCCAGCTCGGGCGGGTTGAGGAGCTGGTCGACGCCGGCCTTGAGCGCGAGCACGGGCACCCGGTCGTCGCCGTACTTCGTGCGCACGCCCGCCATGTCGAGGGCGTCGGTGACCACGACCCCGTCGTAGCCGAGCTGCTCGCGCAGGATGCCCGTGACGATGGGACGGGAGAGGGTGGCCGGGTCCCCGGAATCGTCGAGGGAGGGGACCAGGATGTGCGCGGTCATCAGGGAGCCGACGTCCGCGGCGATCGCCGCGCGGAACGGCGCCGCGTCCAGCGCCTCCCACACCTCGCGCGTATGGGTGATGACGGGGAAGCCGTAGTGGCTGTCGACGGCGGTGTCCCCGTGCCCGGGGAAGTGCTTGGCGGTCGCCGCGACCCCGGCCGCCTGATAGCCCTCGACCTCCGCCGCGACCAGCTCCGCCACCGCCTGCGGGTCGGCACCGAAGGAGCGGACGCCGATGACCGGGTTGGCCGGGTTGACGTTGACGTCGGCCACGGGGGAGTAGTTCTGCCGGACGCCCATCGCGCGCAGCTCGCGGCCCGCGAGCCGCCCGAGCGTGCGGGCGTCGGCCGACGATCCCCCGGCCCCGATCGCCATCGCCCCCGGGAAGAGCGTGGCCGGTCTGCCCACCCGGCAGACGGCGCCGTGCTCCTGGTCCGTGGAGATCAGCACCGGCAGCCCGCGCGGCTGCCGGAGGGAGGCCCGCTGGATGCCGTCGGAGAGGGCCGCGATCTGCTGCGGGTCGCGGGTGTTGTGCGCCCAGGTGAAGTAGATGATCCCGCCGAGCCGATAGCGGGCGAGCAGCTCGGCGGCCGTGCGCACGCCGAACTGGGCGAGGTTGGCGTCGGCGTCGGCCTGGTCGGGCGCGGTCGCCGAATGGCCGTGGACCCGCGAGACGAAGACCTGGCCGACCTTCTCCTCCAGCGTCATGAGGGAGAGGAGGGCGCGGAGCCGACGGTCGTCCGCATGCGCCGTGCCGCCGACGGCGAGGGCGGCGGTGACGCCGGCGGTGGCGGCGAGGACGGTGCGTCTGGAGGGCATGTGCGCTCCTTCCGGAGGGGGGTTCCGGTGGCCGGGAGGGGGGCTTCCGGTGGCGCACGCTACCCGCGGGGGCGCCGCCATCGGCGCATTGGAGGGGGCGCGCCGATGACGGCTCGGCTGCCGGCCCGGGTGCGGCGGAGAGGGTGGGTCAGCGATCGCAGCCAGTGGCGAGGGCCGACACCGCACCGAGGTGACTCGTCCGACAGCTTGCGAATTGGACGAGCGGGGCGCGGACAGGGTTCCCACTCACGCACGGATTTCCGGAAGTCGGGACGGATGTGACACCAGAGAACCCGTGGGGCGACCGACATCCCTCGGCCGCCGTTCACCCGGCGGACACCGCCCCGACCGTCGTCCATCCCGTGGACGTACCGGCGACCGAGCGGATCGGCGCGGGATCATGAGGGGCATGGCCCTCGTCGACATCCCCGGTTCCAAGTCCATCACCGCCCGCGCCCTGTTCCTCGCGGCGGCCGCCGACGGCGTCACCACCCTCCAGCGCCCCCTGCGCTCCGACGACACCGAGGGGTTCGCCGAGGGCCTGACGCGGCTCGGCTACCGCGTCGGACGGACACCGGACGCCTGGCAGGTCGACGGCCGCCCGCAGGGACCGGCGCTCGCCGAGGCGGACGTCTACTGCCGCGACGGCGCGACCACGGCCCGCTTCCTGCCGACCCTCGCCGCCGCCGGCCACGGCGTCTACCGCTTCGACGCCTCCCCGCAGATGCGCCGCCGCCCCCTCCTCCCGCTCACCCGCGCCCTGCGCGACCTCGGCGTGGACCTGCGGCACGGGGAAGCGGAGGGCCACCACCCGCTGACCGTGCGGGCGGCCGGCGTCGAGGGCGGCGAGGTGACGCTGGACGCCGGACAGTCCTCCCAGTACCTGACCGCCCTGCTGCTGCTCGGCCCGCTCACCCGCACCGGCCTGCGCATCACCGTCACGGACCTGGTCTCGGCGCCCTACGTCGAGATCACGATCGCGATGATGCGGGCGTTCGGGGTGGAGGTGGGCCGGGAGGGCGACACCTACGTCGTCCCGCCCGGCGGCTACCGCGCCACGACCTACGCGATCGAGCCGGACGCCTCCACCGCCAGCTACTTCTTCGCGGCGGCCGCGCTGACCGGCGGCGAGGTGACCGTGCCGGGCCTCGGCGCGGGCGCGCTCCAGGGCGACCTGCGCTTCGTGGACGTCCTGCGCCGGATGGGCGCCCGGGTGGACGTCGGCGCCGACCGCACGACCGTGTCCGGGACCGGCGAACTGCACGGCGTCACCGTCAACATGCGGGACGTCTCCGACACCATGCCGACCCTCGCCGCGATCGCGCCCTTCGCCTCCGGACCCGTACGCATCGAGGACGTGGCGAACACGCGCGTGAAGGAGTGCGACCGGCTGGAGGCCTGCGCCGAGAACCTCCGGCGGCTGGGCGTGGAGGTCGCCACCGGCCCCGACTGGATCGAGATCCGGCCCGGCGCCGCTCCGACCGGCGCCGACGTCAAGACCTACGGCGACCACCGCATCGTTATGTCCTTCGCGGTCACCGGACTGCGCGTCCCCGGAATCTCGTTCGACGACCCCGGCTGCGTCCGCAAGACTTTCCCCGGTTTCCACGAGGCGTTCGCGGAACTGGGGCAGCGGTTGCGATAGCGGCTGAGGTTCGGCCGGGGGAGGACGACGTCGAGTGGGTTTCGAACTGCGGGGGCCGGTTCTGGAGGGCGCTCTGGTGCGCCTGGAGCCGCTGGAGCACCGGCATGCGGCCGAGTTGGCGGTGGCGGCGGAGGAGAACCGGGGAACGTACGACTACACCTGGGTGCCCAGGGCCGACGAGGTCGACGCGTACATCGACGCCCAGCTCGCCCGCGCGGCGAGCGGCCGGCTCGCGCCCTACGCGCAGATATCCCTCGCCTCCGGCCGGGCGGTCGGCGCGACCTCGTACTGGGAGCCGCGCTCCTGGCGCTCCGAGGACCGACTCGACGCCATCGAGATCGGCTTCACCTGGCTGGCCCGGTCCGCCCAGGGCACGGGCGTCAACGCCGAGGCCAAACTGCTGCTCTTCCGGCATGCCTTCGAGAAGTGGGGCGTCGCCCGGGTCGACCTGAAGACGGACACCCGCAACGGCCGCTCCCAAGCGGCGATCGCAAGCGTCGGCGCCCGCTTCGAGGGCATCCTGCGCAACTGGTCCCGCTCCTGGGCGCCGGGCGAGGACGGCCGCCTCCGCGACACCGCGATCTTCTCCCTCACGGCGGACGAATGGCCCGACGTCGAGCGGAAGCTGTCGGAGCGGGTGGCGAGATACCCGGTGGCGAGCAGGTGAGCACCGGGCGGACGTCCCGGCGCATGCCGACGCCGTCCCCGGCGCTGGAGGGCGTCGTCACGGGCGGCAGCGCACTGCTGTGGTACGCCCTCGCCACCCTCCTGTACCTGGAGAACCAGGCCGAGGAGCCCTGGGACCCGGACTACCCCAGCGAACGCCCCTTCTTCCTGCTGGCCTACACGGCCGGGGCGTCACTGCTGCTCACCTGGGGGCTGCGGTCCCTGCCGGCCGGCCGCACCGGCCTGCTGGGCAGGATCCTCGACCGGGTGACCCGGATCCGCGCGGCGGCGGTGGCCGTGATCTGGGCGGCCCTGGTCGTGGCGGCGATCGTCACCTGACACCGGCGGCGGCGACGACGGCCGCCGCCGTACGCAGTTCCTCCCGCACCGCCGTCAGCACCGGATCCCGCTCCGCCCCGGCCCGTACGGCGACGAAGACGTTCCGCGACGGCGGCTCGCCCTGCGCCGGACGCAGCGCCAGAGCCTGATGGGCGTACAGCGACCGCACCAGCCGGGGCACCAGCGCCACCCCCTGCCCCGCCGCCACCAGACCCGCCAGCGCGGCCCAGTCGTTCACGGCGTGCCGGATCTCGGGCGTGAAGCCGGCCGCCGCGCACACCGAGCGGGTCACCGCCCCGCAGCAGCTGAGGGCGTTCCCGACGATCCACGGGTCCGTGGCCAGCTCCCGCAACGGCACCTCGGCGCGCCCGGCGAGCGGATGGTCCGGCGGGAGGGCGACGTCCAGGACGTCGGTCAGCAGGTCCTCGCGGGTGTAGCGGCGGTCGGTGTGCGGGGGAGCGGCCGCGAAGTCGACGGCGACGGCCACATCGATCTGGCCGGCGTCCAGCGCGGTGAACACGTCCGGCGGCTCGGCCTCCACGACGTCCACGCGGAGCTGTGGGAGCCGGTCGCGCACCGCCCGCAGCGCGGTCGGCAGCAGCCCCAGGATGCCGCTGGAGAAGCAGCCGACGGTCACCGTGCCCCGGCCGCCCTCCCCGTACGCCGTCAAGTCGGCGCGGGCCCGCTCCAGTTGGGCGGCGATGACGTCGGCGTGCGCGAGCAGCACCCGGGCCTGACCGGTGAGCCGTACGCCCCTGCCGTCCCGTTCGGTGAGGGGGACGCCCAGCTCACGGGCGAGGGCCGCGAGTTGCTGGGAGACGGCGGAGGGGGTGAGGTGGAGCGCCTCGGCCGCCCGCGCGAGACTGCCCCGGCGCTGCACCTCTCGCAGGACGGTCAGACGACGCAGATCGATGGTGAAGGCAGGGCTTAAGGGTTCCACCGGAAAAGATTAACTGGACCTGGTGTCTCGTGATCGGAAATCATCGGCCCATGGCCCCCCTGACCCCCCTGACACCGATGACCACGCGCTCCTACCTCATCCTCCACGGCTGGCAGAACCACCGCCCCGAGGACCACTGGCAGCACTGGCTCGCCGACCGCCTCACCGAACTCGGCCACGACGTCGCCTACCCGCAACTGCCCGACCCCGACGACCCCGACCTCGAGGCATGGCTGACGGAGCTGCGCGGCCACCTCGCCGTGCCGCCCACGGGCGGGGGCCGCGTGGTCGTCGCCCACAGCCTCTCCGCCGTGCTGTGGCTGCACGCCGTCGCCCGGGAGCTGCCGGAACTCGCCGACGTCGACCGGGTGCTGCTGGTGGCCCCACCGTCCGGCTCGGTCCTCGCCCGGTATCCCGAGGTCGAGGGGTTCGCGCTCCCCGAGGACCTCGACGGCCTCAAGCTCCCGCACCCGACCCGCCTGGTCTCCGGGGACGACGACCCCTACCTCCCGGAAGGCGCCCAGACGGCCTACGGCGACCCCCTCGGCCTCCGAGCCGAACTCCTCCCGGGCGCCGCCCACCTCGACCTGGACGCGGGCTACGGCCCCTGGCCGACGGTCCTGGAGTGGTGCCTGGACGAGACGACGGAGCTCAGGGTGCGGTAGCCGGGCGGGGTGGCCCACCTGCGCGGCGGCCCACGGCACGGTGGCCGACCTGCGCGGCGGCCCACGGCACGGTGGCCCACGGCACGGCTGCGCTCCGCGCGGCTGTCCACCGCGCGGTGGTCGCCCGTCCGGCAGCCGGTGGCGCGGTCCTCGGCGATACGGCCGGCAAGTCCGCCGCAGCCCCAGCCGCTGCGGCCGTCGGTTCCGGGTCAGGGTCCGGCGCGCCGGCCGCGGGTCGGTCGTGGTGCCCGGTGGCCCGGCAACCCGGCGGCTCGGTGGCCCAGTGGTCGGCAGCTAGGCAGCCGGTGGCGCGGTCGTCGGCGATACGACCGGAGCGGCGGCCGACGGGTCCGACCCAGCCGCTGCGACCGCCCGGCCCGCCGCAGCCGCCGCGTCCGGCCGTTTCGGCACCGCGTCCGGCCGTTCCGGCACCGCGTCCGGCCGTTTCGGCACCGCGTCCGGCCGTTTCGGCACCGCGTCCGGCCGTTCCGGCACCGCGCCCGGCCGTTCCGGCACCGCGTCCGGCTGGTCCGGCACCGTCGGTGGTGGCTGTGTCGTCGTCCCGCGCTTGCGCCCGCCCCGCAGTTCCGGAGTCGTCGCGCTCACCCCCACGACCGCTGCCAGACACATCAGGCCGCCGGTGATCAGCGCGGTCGTCCCCGCCGTCCAGCCGGCCACCGCGCCCGCGCGCAGGTTGCCGAGGTTGGGCCCCGCCTGGCCGACGACCGCCTCGGCCGCCGTCACCCTGCCCAGCAGGGCGTCCGGGGTGTGGGTCTGCACGATCGTGACGCGGGACAGGACGGCCACCGAGTCCGCCGCCCCGGCCACCGCCAGCACCCCCAGGCCGGCCCAGGCGCTGGTCGTCAGTCCGAAGAGGGCGAGGGCCCCGCCCCAGAGCCCCGAGGCGCACAGCATCACCGGGCCGGGTCGGGCCAGCCGCGTGATCGGACCGGAGAAGGCGGTCGCCGCCACCCCGCCCACGGCGAGCGCGGACAGGAACAGACCGAGCGTGCCCGGGTCGCCCCCGAAGCGCTCCTCGTTGACCAGCGGGAACAGACTCACCGGCATCGCCAGGACGGTCGCGGCGAGGTCGACCAGCAGCGCGCCCCGCACCGCCCGGTGACCGGTCAGGAACCGCAGGCCGTCCAGGACGCCCTGCACACCGGGACGGGACTTCTCGCCCTCGGGCGGCAGCGCGGGCAGCCCGTACGCGCCGTAGAAGGACATGCCGAAGCTGAGGGCGTCCAGCAGGTAGCAGACGCCGATCCCCCACCAGCCGAGCACGACACCGGCGACGGCCGGACCGAGCAGCATCATCGCCTGGCCGGTGACCTGCTGCAGCGCGAGACCGGCGGCCACCTGGTCCTCGGGCAGCAGCCGACGCACGAACACGCCCGCCGCGGGCCCGCCCACCGCCCCGAACGACGACTGCACCGCCACCAGCGCCAGCACCACGAGCACCGGAACATGCCCGGTGAAGCCCTGCACGGCCAGCAGGACGGAGCAGACCGCCGAGCCGACGGTGCTCAGGAGATACACGCGCCGCCGGTCGGCCCGGTCGACCCAGGCGCCCGCGAACAGCCCGACGCCGATCAGCGGCAGCGCCTGCGCCAGACCGACCGCGCCGCTCCAGAGCGAGCTGTGGGTCGTGTCCCAGACCTGGAACATCACGGTGACCATGGTCATGAAGCCACCGAGCGTGGACACCGTGCGCCCGATCAGCAGCCGCCGGAAGACGGGGGAGGAACGTAGCGGACGAACGTCGATGAGGGTCCGGGTCAGGAGGCTCATGACGGAACGACGGCGGCGACGGACGCCGCGGGCTGCTGGTGCACGGCCGGGAGACTAACCCGCGACGCAGCCGAGGAGCGAGTCGTTATTCCGGTCGGCCTCTCCCGAGCCCAGCCGACAGCCACCCAACCGGACTCGCTCAGTCCAACTGGCTCAGCCGACAGCCGCTCAAGCGGACGCGCTCAGTCCGACTCGCTCAAGCGGAGTCGTTGAGCAGCCGTCCCAGATGCTCGCGCCCCCCGCTCAGCAGCCCGGCCAGCGGCTCCGCGTTCTCGTACCAGCGCTTCTCGTACTCCCAGCACAGCCACCCGTCCCAGCCGTGCCGAGCCAGGACCTCGACGCACTCGGCGAGCGGCAGCACCCCCGCGCCCAGCGCCAGCGGGGTGGTGTCCTCGGCCGACGCGATGTCCTTGACCTGCACGTATCCGAGATACGGGGAGAGCGCCGCGTACGTCTCCTGTGGCTGTTCGCCGCTCAGCCAGGTGTGCATCACATCCCACAGCGCACCCACCTGCCGGTGTCCGACAGGGCCGAGGATGCGGATGGCGTCCGCACCGCTCCGGTGCGAGTCATGGGTCTCCAGCAGGATGCGTACGCCGAGGTCGGCGGCGTGCTCGGCGGCGGTGCCGAGCCGCCGGGCGGCGACGGCGTCGGCCTCGGCCGGGGACGATGCGTCTGCACCGCCGGGAAAGACGCGAACGAAGGGCGCCCCGAGATCACGGGCGAGCGAGACGAGGCCGCGGATCTCCTCGATCACCGGTTCGTCGTCCCCCGGCGCGGCGACCCGCGCGTACCCCGCGACCCCCAGGACCTCGATGCCCGCCGCCTTGAACTCGGCGGCGACATCGGCCCGTTGGTCCGGGCTCAGCCCCGGGTGGACCGGCTCCTCCGGATGGGCGCGCAGTTCCACGCCGTGATAGCCGTGCGTGACCGCTAGCCGCAGGACCTCGGAAAGCGGCAGACCGGGAACACCGAGGGTGGAGAAGGCGAGCCTCATGGTTCCTACTGTCACTCCGGAGCGGGGTCCGGGTCCAGTGGGGGCCCGCCGAACCCCCGGCCACCGGCCTCCCGGCCACCGGCCTCCCGGCCACCGGCCTCCCGGCCACCGGCCTCCCGGCCACCGGCCTCCCGGCCACCGGCCTCCCGGCCACCAGAAGCCTGACCACCAGAGGCCCGACCGTCGGAGACACACGCGCGGAACCGCCGCAGCAGTTCCCGCCCGGCCGCGCTCTCCGCCTCGAAGTCCTGGACCCGCAGCTCCTCCGGAACGTCCCGGCCCAGGACGCGTGCCCCGTTGCACCGGAAGCAGAACGCGATCTCGAAGAGCGGATCGGGATCGGTGGCGTCGTAGAGGCGGATCCCCCAGCCGGGCACGAAGCAGCGGTACCG
Source organism: Streptomyces sp. NPDC006872 (assembly GCF_040635845.1). Taxonomy (NCBI): domain Bacteria; kingdom Bacillati; phylum Actinomycetota; class Actinomycetes; order Kitasatosporales; family Streptomycetaceae; genus Streptomyces; species Streptomyces sp. NPDC006872. Next base: position 153,362 of record NZ_JBEYIL010000009.1, on the reverse strand, counting down.
CTCGCTGTCCGGCAGCGCGCGGATCAGGGCCAGCGCCTCCCGCACCTCGTCCCCGGCCCAGACCTCGACCGCCTCGCCCGCCAGTCCCCGCGAGGTGAAGGGACCGGTGGGATCGGCGATACGGACGACCTCGAGAAGTTCGCCCTGCTCGTGCGCGGCGGGCAGTCTCAACTCCGGGGCACCCCGGAGGACCCCCGCACCATCAACTCCCCGCGAACCGTGGCGATCCCGCCCGGCGGCGGCTCCTCGCGGCCCATGGCGATGCGTCCCGCCCGCGCCCCCGCCTCGGCCAGCGGCAGCCGCACCGTCGTCAGGGAGGGCACCGCGTCGATGCTGAAGGGAAGGTCGTCGAAGCCGGCGACCGAGACGTCCTCGGGGATGCGCAGCCCGGAGTCGCGCAGGGCGGCGCAGGCGCCCAGGGCGACGGAGTCGTTGGCGGCGACGACGGCCGTCAGGGAGGGGTCCCGGCGCAGCAGTTCGAGCGTGGCCTCGTAGCCGGCCCGCCGGTCGTAGCGGCCGTGCACGGTCCAGCGCGGGTCCTCCTCGATGCCGGCCGCGGCCAGCGCCGCCCGGTGGCCCTCCAGCCGGTGCCGGGTGGTCGTCCGCTCCTCGGGGCCCGCGATATAGCCGAGGCGGCGATGTCCGAGGCCGATCAGGTGCTCGGTCAGCTCCCGTCCGCCGCCGCGGTTGTCGAAGGTCAGCGCGATCGCCTGGGTGTCCGGCGCGGGCGGCCGGCCGCACAGCACCACCCGGGTGCCCGCCTCCGCCAGCCTGCGCAGCTTCGCCGCCATCGCGGCCGCGTGCGGCTCGTTCTCGATGGCGCCGCCGGTCAGCACGACGGCCGCGGCCCGCTGCCGCTGCAGCAGGGTCAGATAGGTCAGCTCGCGCTCGGGCGAGCCCCCGGTGTTGCAGACCACCGCCAGCCGCTCGCCCCCCGCGCGGCCGCCCGGCCCGCCGATCTCCAGCTGGATCGCGCTCGCCATGATCCCGAAGAAGGGGTCGGCGATGTCGTTGACGAGAATCCCCACCAGGTCGGAGGTCGCCGCGGCCAGGGCGCTGGCCGGCCCGTTCAGCACGTAGTCCAGCTCGTCGACCGCCCGCAGCACCCGCTCCCTGGTGGTGGCTGCCACGGGGTAGTTCCCGTTCAGCACGCGCGACACCGTCGCGGGCGAGACCTGCGCGCGGGCCGCCACGTCCGCCAGGGTCACCGTCATCTCGTCGTCCTCCGGTAAACGCATCGTGTCGTACGTCGTCGTACGTCGTCGCACGACGACATATGTCGCTGTACGCCCTGGTAGACAGCTGCCTCGTGGGCGCGGTTCCGGGCGTGTCGAGCAGACCTTACGGCCCGGGACCCCGGTTGTTCGCCCCCTCGAACAACTCAGGATGGACACGGTCTTGTCCGGACCACCGATCAGAGGCTAGCTTCTCCTTGGATAGAAAGCGCTTGCTGTAACGCTGATCAGGTAGAGGCGTACGCGGCGCGCACAACCGCGTACGAAACGCGCAGCCACACTGCGCACGACACCAAGGCCTACGCCTGCGCCTGGCCTGCGAAAGGATCGACGTGACACGCAAGACAGTCCGTATCGCCATGAACGGGGTGACCGGGCGGATGGGTTACCGCCAGCACCTCGTCCGCTCCATCCTCGCCCTGCGCGAACAGGGCGGCCTCGACCTCGGCGACGGCACGGTGCTGTGGCCGGAACCGATCCTCGTCGGCCGCCGCGAGCACGCCCTGAAGTCGCTCGCCGAGCAGCACGGCCTGGACCCGCAGAACGTCTCCACGGACGTCGACGCGGTCCTCGCCGACCCGACCGTCGAGATCTACTTCGACGCCCAGGTCACCTCCGCCCGCGAGGAGGCGATCACCAAGGCGATCGCCGCCGGCAAGCACATCTACACCGAGAAGCCGACGGCCACCGGTCTCGACGGCGCCCTGGAGCTGGCCCGGCTGGCGAACGAGAAGGGCGTCAAGCACGGCGTCGTCCAGGACAAGCTGTTCCTGCCGGGCCTGCTGAAGCTCAAGCGCCTCATCGACGGCGGCTTCTTCGGCCGGATCCTGTCCATCCGCGGCGAGTTCGGCTACTGGGTCTTCGAGGGCGACTGGCAGGCCGCCCAGCGCCCGTCCTGGAACTACCGTGCGGAGGACGGCGGCGGCATCGTCGTCGACATGTTCCCGCACTGGGAGTACGTCCTGCACGAGCTGTTCGGCCGCGTGAAGTCCGTCCAGGCCATCGCCACCACCCACATCCCGCAGCGCTGGGACGAGAACGGCAAGCCCTACGACGCGACGGCCGACGACGCGGCGTACGGCATCTTCGAGCTCGACGGCGGTGCCATCGCCCAGATCAACTCCTCCTGGGCCGTCCGCGTCAACCGCGACGAACTCGTCGAGTTCCAGGTCGACGGCACCGAGGGGTCCGCGGTCGCGGGCCTGCGCAACTGCCGCGTCCAGCACCGCTCCGCCACCCCCAAGCCGGTCTGGAACCCGGACATCCCCGCCACCGAGGTCTTCCGCGACCAGTGGCAGGAAGTGCCCGACAACGGCGAGTTCGACAACGGCTTCAAGGCGCAGTGGGAGCTGTTCCTCCGGCACGTCTACGCCGACGCCCCCTACCACTGGGACCTGCTGGCCGGCGCCCGTGGCGTTCAGCTCGCCGAGCTGGGCCTGAAGTCCTCCGCCGAGGGCCGCCGCCTGGACGTCCCGGAGGTGACGCTGTGACGATCCGACTTCCGGACTCCGCAGGCGGCCTGCGGGCGTACGAACCTCGCGCCGAACCCCTGGCCCTCACCACGGGCGCCCCCTTCACCTCCCGGACGGTCTTCTCGGCGGCCCATGTGGTGGCCGACCCCTTCGCGGACACGAGCCCCGACTCCGCCGCGGCCGTCGACTGGGACGCGACCCTCGCCTTCCGCCGCCATCTGTGGTCCCACGGACTCGGCGTCGCCGAGGCGATGGACACCGCACAGCGCGGCATGGGCCTGGACTGGGCGGGCGCGGCCGAACTGATCCGCAGGTCGGCGGCCGAGGCCAAGGCGGTGGGCGGTCTGATCGCCTGCGGCGTCGGCACCGACCAGCTCACCGGCCCGGCGACCCTCGCCGAGGTCCGCGCGGCCTACGAGGAGCAGCTGGCCCTCGTGGAGGCCTCCGGGGCCCGGTCCATCCTGATGGCGTCCCGGGCCCTGGCGGCGGCGGCCACGTCCCCCGAGGACTACCTCGAGGTCTACGGCCATCTGCTCCGCCAGGCCACCGAGCCGGTGATCCTGCACTGGCTGGGCCCGATGTTCGACCCGGCGCTGGAGGGCTACTGGGGCTCCGCGGACCTGGACGCGGCGACCGACACCTTCCTGGAGGTGATCGCGGCCCACCCCGACAAGGTGGAGGGCATCAAGGTCTCCCTGCTGGACGCCCAGCGGGAGATCGACATCCGCCGCCGGCTGCCGCAGGGCGTCCGCTGCTACACGGGCGACGACTTCAACTACCCCGAGCTGATCGCGGGCGACGAGAAGGGCTTCAGCCACGCCCTCCTCGGCATCTTCGACCCGCTGGGCCCGCTGGCGGCGGAGGCGGTCCGCGTCCTGGACACGGGCGACGTAACCGGTTTCCGGGAGTTGCTGGACCCGACGGTCGAGCTCTCCCGCCACCTCTTCCAGACCCCCACCCGCTTCTACAAGACGGGCGTGGTGTTCCTCGCCTGGCTGGCCGGCCACCAGTCGCACTTCACGATGGTCGGCGGTCTGCAGTCGGCCCGCTCCCTCCCGCACTTCGCCCGCGCCTACGAACTCGCCGACGGCCTGGGCCTGTTCCCGGACCCGAAGCCGGCGGAGGAACGCATGAAGACCCTGCTGGCTCTGTACGGAGTGACCCAGTGACCGCCGCCTCCTCCCCGTCCCTCTCCCGCTTCTCGATCAACCAGATGACGGTGAAGCAGCTGTCGATGCCCGAACTGGTCGAGGGATGCCTGGAGTTGGGCGTCCCCGGCGTGGGTCTGTGGCGTGAGCCGGTGCAGACGTACGGCGTGGACGCGACCGCCAAGCTGGTCCGCGACGCGGGCCTGACGGTGACGACGCTGTGCCGCGGCGGCTTCTTCACGGCGATCGACCCGGCCGAGCGGACGGCGGCCCTGGCCGACAACCGCCGCGCGATCGAAGAGGCGGCCACCCTGGGCACGGAGGTCCTGGTCCTGGTCTCGGGAGGCCTCCCGCCCGGCTCGAAGGACCTGCACGGCGCCCGGGAACGCATCGCGGACGCCCTCGGCGAACTGGGCCCCTACGCGGAGCAGCACGGCGTACGGCTGGCCATCGAGCCCCTCCACCCCATGTTCGCCTCCGACCGCTGCGTGGTCTCCACCCTCACCCAGGCCCTGGACCTCGCGGAACGCTTCCCGGCCCACCAGGTCGGCGTCACGGTTGACACGTACCACATCTGGTGGGACGACCAGGCCCCCGCCCAGATCGCCCGGGCGGGCGCGGGCGGCCGCATCCACACCTTCCAACTCGCCGACTGGACGACCCCCCTCCCCGAGGGCGTCCTCAACGGCCGCGGCCAGATCGGCGACGGCGCGATCGACATGCGCGAGTGGCAGGCCTACGTGGAGGCGGCGGGCTACACGGGCCCCATCGAGGTGGAGCTGTTCAACGACGAACTGTGGGCACGCGACGGCCGCGAGGTCCTGGCGGAGACGGCTGCACGATTCACGGAACACACGGCGTAGCACTCGGCGACGGCCGGAGACTCACCGGTCTCCGGCCGTATACGTGACGTACGCTCCGCCGCATGGCCGATGTCATGATCCGTGCGCCCGCCGAAGTCCGTGACCAACTCGCGGCGGTGGCCGAGGCGCGAGGGATCAGCCTTCGCGCCCTCATGCAGGACATCGCGGCTCGGATCGCCGTGCGGAGGCGTCGTCCTGGTGCTCCATCCCACCCCCGCGGGCATGGAGCACCAGGACCGGCTCGCCGTCCGCTCGCTGCCGCCCGATCAGGATGCGGGGTGAGCCGTGGGGCTGTCGTTACCAGAGAGTCCATGGTTGTTGTTGGCGCTGCGTCAACTGCGGTGCTGCTCCCACTCCGAACCCTTCTGCCCTGAGCCCTCCCACCCCGACCACTCCCGCACCCGGTACTCCATGGGCGAGAGTCCGTACGCGGTGCGGAAGGCGCGGGTGAAGTCGGAGGCGCGCAGGAGGCCCCAGCGGGCGGCGATCGCGCGTATCGGCGTGCCGCGCAGTGCGGGGTTGGCCAGGTCGCGGCGGGCGCCTTCCAGGCGTTGGGCGCGGATCCAGGCGGCGACCGTCTCGCCCTGCGCGTCCTCCTGGAAGAGCCGGTGCAGATAGCTGACGGAGATGTGGTGCGCGGCGGCGATCACCGGAGGCGTCAGTTCGGGGTCGTGGAGGTTCGCCCGGACGAACGCCCGGATGCGCGCGATCATGGCCCGGTGCCGCGTCTCCGGCGGCAGGGCGGCCTCCGCCTCCAGCACCTGGGCGAACCAGGCCGCCAGCAGGTCGACCAGGACCACGCCCAGCCGCGGCGCGTCGGACGGCTGGAGGAACTCCGACTGCCGGTCCAGGCCGGCCAGGAAGCCCGTCAGCAGGGCGCCCGTGCCCTCCCGCCCCGACAGCCGGCGGCCCAGCAGCGGCCGGATCCGGTCGGGCGACAGGGGCAGCAACGCCTTGGGGAAGTCCACCCCCACCCCGGTGACCATGTTGCGGTTCCCGTCGGACGGCGGATGCACCTCGTACGGCCGCGAAGTGTCGGTCAGCCACAGGTCGTGCGGGCCGTAGAAGTCGGTTCGCCCGACGTGGTCGAGCCCCAGCCCGCCGCCGAGCACCAGCGACAGGTGGTACATCTCGGGGTCGCACTGCCGTATCAGCCGGTCGTTGCGCACGAACCGCGCCGTCAGACACGACGTGGGCCACACCATCACCGGCCCCAACTCCATCAGTCGCTGCTCCGCCCAGAAGTCGGCGGCGTACTCGCTGCTGATGTCGCTGGGCGCGATCGCCCGGTGGATCAGCTCCCGCCAGTAGTCGAACCTGTCCTCCACCGGTACGTCGTCAGTCCGGAACATCGTCCCGATCACCGGGCGTCCTCCCTCTCCCCCGCTCTTCCCCCGCTCTCCCCGTGGAAGAAATCTCGGAAGTCTATTGCAACCCTTCCGGCCCCCAGCGTGTCGTACATGGCATCAGGACTTCTGGAGGGGGATCCGGGGGGATCGCGGGGGTTCTGATGCGGAGGGGAAAAGCCGAGGGGGCCCGGTCGACGGACCGGACCCCCTCGAAGCTTTCCAGGACGCAGCTCGGTCCATGAGCCTCAGAAGAACACCCCACACCTGAGCAGCACGTTCGCATACGGCCGCGCCTCGCCCGTGCGCACCACCAGCCGCGCCCCCGCCGACAGCCTCTTCAGCTCCTCGTGCGAGACGAACCCCAACTCGGGAAAGCGCTCCTCCAGCAGAGCCGCCGCCGCCGGATTCGCGTCCTGGATCTCCTCCGCCGCCGTCGCCCCCTCCACGACCAGCTCGGTGAGCAGCCCCTCCACGACCTCCGCGAAGGACGGCACCCCGGCCAGGAAGGCGAGGTCGACCACCCGGGGGCCGTCCGGGATCGGCATGCCGACGTCGCACACCAGCACCCCGTCGCCATGCCCCAACGCGGCCAGCGCCCCCGCGAGATGACGGTTGAGTATCCCGGCCTTTTTCACAGGGAGGCCACCTCCTCCGCCGTCGGGAACGACTCCTGCGCGCCCCGCCGGGTCACGGCGACCGCCCCGACGCGCGCCGCGTACGCCGCCGCCTCGGCCAGGGACGCGCCCGTGCCCAGCTTCCACGCCAGCGCCGCCGTGAAGGAGTCGCCCGCGCCCGTGGTGTCCACGGCGTCCACCTTCACCGGCGCGATCCGCTCGACACCGCCGTCCGCGGACGCGACCAGCGCGCCCTGCGAACCCAGCGTCACGACCACCGACTTGGGGCCCTTCGCGAGCAGGATCCGCGCCCAGTCCTCGGGCTCCTCGCTCACGCAGGCATCGCCGAGGATCACCTTCGCCTCGTGCTCGTTGACGATCAGCGGGTCGCAGACGTCGAGCACCTCGGCCGGCAGCGGCAGCGGCGGGGAGGGGTTCAGCACGAAGCGGCTGCCCGGCGCCAGGCTCCCGGCGACCTCCACGACCGTCTCCAGCGGGATCTCCAGCTGCGCCGACACCACCCGGGACGACTGGAACAGACAGGCGGCGGCGCGGACGTCCTGCGGGGTGAGCCGGCCGTTCGCCCCCGGTGACACCACGATGCTGTTGTCGCCCGACGGGTCCACGGTGATCAGCGCGACGCCCGTCGGCGCCCCGCCCACCAGCACACCCACGGTGTCGACCCCGGCCGCCCGCTGCGAGTCGAGCAGCAGCCGGCCGTACGCGTCGTCGCCGATCCGGGCCAGCAGGGCCGTACGGGCCCCGAGCCGGGCGGCCGCGACGGCCTGGTTCGCGCCCTTGCCGCCGGGGTGGACCGCCAGGTCGGAACCGAGCACCGTCTCACCGGCGGCCGGTCGCCGCTCGACGTCGATCACCAGGTCGGCGTTGGCCGATCCCACGACCAGGAGATCGTAGTCGTCCATGAAATGACTCCCTTGATACGTGGCTTGATACGTGGCTGATACGTGACTCGGGGCGGGCGGCCCCTGTCAGGGTGACCCTGTCGAGGTGATCCCCTCAGGGTCATCCCCTCAGGGCGACCGCCCGCCCGTTCGCCGATGTCAGCCGCTGAATCCGGCCACGTTCTCCTTCGTGACCACCTTCACCGGCACCTTCACCGTCTCCTCGACCTTCTTGCCCTGCAGCGCCTTCAGCGCGTTGTCCACAGCGATCTTGCCCAGCTGGGACGGCTGCTGCGCCACGGACGCGTAGAGCGTCCCGTTCTCGACGGCCTTGAGACCGTCGGGGGTTCCGTCGAAGCCGACGACCTGGACGGACTTGCCGGCCTTGGAGCCCAGCGCCTTGACCGCGCCGAGTGCCATCTCGTCGTTGGCGGCGATGACGCCCTGGACGTCAGGGTGGGCCTGGAGCAGGTTCGACATCACGTCGAGTCCCTTGGTGCGGTCGAAGTCGGCCGGCTGCTGGGCCAGCACCTTGATGCCGGGGTAGGCCTTCAGCCCCTTGGCGAAGCCCGCCGCCCGCTCGCGGGCCGCGGAGGTGCCCGCCTGGCCCTGCAGGATCACGATCTTGCCGGTGCCGCCCAGCTTCTCGGCGACCGTCTTCGCCGCGAGCTCACCGCCCGCCACGTTGTCGGAGGCGACCAGCGCGTCCACCGTGGCCTTGTTGACGCCCCGGTCGACGGCGATGACCGGGATGTTCGCCTTGTCGGCGGCCTTCACCGAGTTGCTCGCCGCGTCCGAGTCCACCGGGTTGACGATGATCGAGTCGAAGCCGGAACCGGTGAAGTTCTGCAGCTGGTTGGCCTGCTGCGAGGCGTCGTTCTGCGCGTCGGTGACCGTCAGGTCCACGCCCAGCTTCTTCGCCTCGGCCTTCGCGCCCGACTGGATCTGCACGAAGAACGGGTTGTTGAGGGTGGACAGCGCCAGGCCGACCTTCGGGTTCGTGGCCGACGAGTTCCCGCTGTGCAGGAAGGAGGTCGCGCCGACGATCGCCACGGTCACCACGGCCGCGAGCCCATATGTCAGTGTCTGCTTGCCCTTGCCGCCGCCGGAGCCCGTCCCGGCCGGCGCCGGGGTCGTGCCCGTCTTGCGGCGCAGGGTGTCGAAGAGCACCGCCAGCGCGATGACGACACCGATGACGACCTGCTGCCAGAACGCGGACACGGACAGCAGGTTCAGGCCGTTGCGCAGCACCGCCAGGATCAGCGCGCCGATCAGGGTGCCCGAGGCCTTGCCCGTGCCACCCGCGAGGGAGGCGCCGCCGATGACGACCGCGGCGATGGCGTCCAGCTCGTAGCCGTCGGCCGCCTGCGGCTGCGCGGAGGACAGCCGGGAGGCGAGCACAATGCCCGCTGCGGCCGCGAACACGCCGGACAGCGCGTAGATCGCGAGCTTCTGCCGGCGCACCCGCAGACCGGACAGCCGGGCCGCTTCCTCGTTGCCTCCGATGGCGTACATCGAACGGCCGATGTACGTCCGGCCGAGCACGAACGCGGCGATCGCGCCCATCACGATCATGACCAGCACCGGCACCGGCAGCCAGCCGCCGAGCGTGTCGCCGAGGTGCGAGATCGAGTCGGGGAACGCGATCGGCGAGCCCCCGGAGATCACCAGCGACAGACCGCGCGCCACCGACAGCATCGCGAGCGTCGCGATGAACGGAGGCAGCTTGCCGTACGCGATGAGGAAACCGTTGACGAGACCGGCCGCGATACCCGTGGCCACGGCGAGCAGGACGGCTATGACGACCGGAACGCCCTGTTGCGTCGCGCTCCATGCCAGCACGGTGGCCGAGAGCGCGGCGACCGAGCCGACCGACAGGTCGATGCCCGCCGAGACGATCACGAACGTCACGCCGAAGGCGAGGATGGCGGTCACGGCCGCCTGGACACCCACGTTGAGCAGGTTGTCCGTGGTCAGGAAGTCGCCCGACAGCGCCGACATGGCGATGACGAGGACGATCAGCGCGGTCAGCGCGCCGTTGTCGAGGAGCAGACGGCGGACCGCCGAGGCGCCCCCGACGCCCGATGTGCTCTTGAGCGTGTCAGCGGCCACGGCCGGCCTCCACTTCAGTGGTCGTAGTGGTACTGGAGGTACTGGAGGTACTGGTGTTACTAGGGGTGGTGGGTGTGCTGACGGCGAGTGCCATCACGGCGTCCTGGGTGGCTTCCTCGGCGGCGAGCTGACCCGCGATCCGGCCCTGGGCCATCACCAGGACCCGGTCGCTCATGCCGAGCACCTCGGGCAGATCGCTGGAGATCATGAGCACGGCGGCGCCGGCGGCCGTCAGCTCGTTGATGAGCTGATAGATCTCGACCTTCGCGCCGACGTCGATCCCGCGCGTCGGCTCGTCGAGGATCAGCACCTTGGTGTCGGCCAGCAGCCACTTGCCGATGACGACCTTCTGCTGGTTGCCGCCGGAGAGGGTGCGCACATGCTGGCCGAGGCCGGCCATCCGCACGCCGAGCTGCTCGGCGATCCGGGCCGCCGCCTCGTGCTGGCCCTTGAGGTCCACCAGCCCGCCACGGGTCGCGGAGCGCATGGTCACGAGCCCGAGGTTCTCCTCGACCGACTGGTCGAGCACCAGCCCCTGACCCTTGCGGTCCTCGGGCACCAGCCCGATCCCGGCCGCCATCGCCGCGACCACGTCGTGCCGGGCGAGCTTCGCACCCGCGACCCGCACGGCTCCCCGGTCGTAGGGGTCCGCCCCGAAGACGGCCCGTACGACCTCGGTACGACCGGCGCCGACGAGCCCGGCGATGCCGACGACCTCACCGGCGTGCACCTCGAAGCTGATGTCGTGGAAGACGCCGTCCCGCGTGAGCCCTTCGACGGACAGCAGGGCGGTGCCCGCCTCGGCGCTCTCCTCGGCCCGCACCCTGGGGTACTGCTGCTCGATGGAGCGGCCCACCATGAGCCGTACGAGCTCGTCCTCGGGCGTGGAGGCGGGCACCTGGCCGACGGACCGGCCGTCCCGAATGACCGTGACCCGGTCACCGAGGGCGGCGATCTCCTCCAGGTGATGCGTGATGAACACGATGCCCACGCCGTCCTCGCGCAGGGTGCGCACGATCGCGAAGAGCTTCTCGACCTCCTCGGAGGTCAGCACGGCGGTCGGCTCGTCCATGATCAGCACGCGCGCGTTCAGGCTGAGCGCCTTGGCGATCTCGACCATCTGCAGCCGCGCGATGCCCAGTTCACGCACGAGCGCGCGGGGCGAGACGGACACGCCCACCCGCTCCAGCAGGACGGCCGCGTCGGCCTCCATCCGCTTGCGGTCGATCATCCCGAAGCGACGCGGCTGCCGCCCCAGGAAGATGTTCTCGGCGACCGTCAGATCGGGGACGAGGTTGAACTCCTGGTAGATGGTGGCGATCCCGAGGCGTTCGGAGTCCTGCGCACCATGGATGTGCACCTCCTCGCCGCCGGCCAGGATCCGCCCGGCGTCGGGCCGGTAGGCGCCGGAGAGCATCTTGATGAGGGTGCTCTTGCCCGCGCCGTTCTCACCGAGCAGCACATGCACCTCGCCCCGACGCAGGTCGAAGTCGACGCTGTCGAGCGCGACCACACCGGGAAAGGTCTTGCGTATGCCTTCGATGCGCAACAGTTCGTCCGCGTTGCTCACGTCTGGCTCCTGTTCATTACTGGGGACTGCGCAGAAGGTGCCTGCACAGGCGGCTCTGGGGGAGGGGATGGCGTCGAGGAAGTCGGCGGCTCGCCGAGCGCCGGCTCGCCGCAGGAGCGGCGTACGACCAGGCGGGCAAGCAGGGTGACGGACTGCGGAGGGCGCCCCTCGATGCGGTCGACCAGCGCCCGCACGGCGGCCCGCCCCAGCTCGCCCGTCGGCTGGGCGATCGCCGTGACCGGCGGATCGGTGTGCACGAACCAGGGGATGTCGTCGAACGCGGCCAGCGCCAGGTCGTGCGGAACGCGCAACCCACGCGCGCGTGTGGCGTCCAGCGCGCCCAGTGCCATCAGGTTGTCGGCCGCGAAGACGACCTCGGGCGGTTCCGGCAGGTCGAGGAAGCCCTCGGTGACCCGCCGCCCGCTCTCGGCCTGGAAGTCGCCCTGGCCTATGTAGGCGTCCGGGAGGGGGAGCCCGTACTCGGCCAGGGCGGCCCGGAAGGCCTCCACTCGCTCGCTGCCGGTGGTGGTGGCCGCCGGACCCGCGATGATGGCGAGCCGCCGGTGCCCGAGCGCGTACAGATGCGCCACGAGCTCGCGGACGGCGGCCCGTCCGTCCGCCCGGACCACGGGCACGTCCACGCCCGGGATCCACCGGTCGACGAACACCATCGGGGTCCCCCCGCGCGCGGCGTCCAGCATCAGCGGCGAGCCGCCGTCGGTGGGGGAGACGAGGAGACCGTCGATCCGGCGGTCCAGCAGGGTCCGTACGTGGTGGTCCTGGAGTTCGGGCCGTTCGTCGGCGTTGCCGATGATCACGCTGTAGCCGAGCGCACGGGCCGCCTCCTCCACGGAGCGGGCCAGCTCGGTGAAGTAAGGATTCATCACGTCGCTGATGACCAGGCCGAGGGTGCGGGTCTGGTCGGTGCGCAGCGATCGCGCGACGGCGTTCGGGCGGTAGCCCAGCGCCTCGACGGCGGCCAGCACACGCGTGCGTGCGTCCTCGCTGACCGAAGGATGGTGGTTGAGGACGCGCGACACCGTGGCGACGGATACTCCCGCCTCGGCAGCGACGTCCTTGATGCTCGCCATCGCAGGACCACCTCCTTGTGGGTGCGCATGGAATCGATTACATCGACCTGCACAGACGATTGGAATCGATTACATGAGAGAAAGCAAGCCTTCGGCCGCATCCCGAGGCCGGACTGTGATGAAAGGGACACGGGGCATCCCGTCCCCCTCCGGCACGGACGGACCCGACGGGCCTGTCGGTGCCGGGCGGTACCGTCGGATCATGACCGATCAGGCGGGGGCCGCCCAGGCGGGAGAACGGCGACTGGCCACGCTCGAAGGCGTGCTCGAGCGCATCACGTACGCCAACGAGGAGAACGGCTACACGGTCGCCCGGGTCGACACCGGCAGAGGCGCCGGCGACCTCCTCACGGTGGTGGGCGCGCTGCTCGGCGCCCAGGTCGGCGAGTCCCTGCGCATGGAGGGCCGCTGGGGCTCCCATCCCCAGTACGGCAAGCAGTTCACCGTCGAGAACTACACGACCGTGCTGCCCGCCACCGTCCAGGGCATCCGCCGTTACCTCGGATCCGGCCTGGTCAAAGGCATCGGCCCGGTCTTCGCCGACCGCATCACGCAGCACTTCGGCATGGACACCCTGCAGATCATCGAGGAGGAGCCGAAGCGGCTCATCGAGGTCCCCGGGCTCGGTCCGAAGCGCACGAAGAAGATCGCCGACGCCTGGGAGGAGCAGAAGGCGATCAAGGAGGTCATGCTCTTCCTCCAGACCGTCGAGGTGTCCACGTCCATCGCGGTCCGCATCTACAAGAAGTACGGCGACGCGTCCATCTCGGTCGTCAAGAACCAGCCCTACCGGCTCGCGGCCGACGTCTGGGGCATCGGCTTCCTCACCGCGGACAAGATCGCCCAGTCCGTCGGGATCCCGCACGACAGCCCGGAGCGCGTCAAGGCGGGCCTGCAGTACGCGCTGTCCCAGGCCACCGACCAGGGCCACTGCTATCTCCCCGAGGAGCGGCTGATCGCCGACGCGGTCAAGCTCCTCCAGGTCGACACCGGCCTTGTCATCGAGTGCCTCGCCGAGCTCGCGGAGCCCGCCGAGGATCCCGGCGTCGTACGCGAGAAGGTCCCGGGTCCGGACGGCGGCCCGGAACCCGTCACCGCCGTCTACCTGGTCCCCTTCCACCGCGCCGAACTCGCCCTCGCCGCCCAGCTGTCGCGGCTGCTGCGCACCGAGGAGGACCGGATGCCGGCCTTCCGTGACGTGGCCTGGGACAAGGCGCTGGCCTGGCTGAAGGCCCGCACGAAGGCCGAGCTCGCGCCCGAGCAGGAGGCGGCCGTCAAGCTCGCGCTGACCGAGAAGGTCGCCGTGCTGACCGGCGGCCCCGGCTGCGGCAAGTCCTTCACCGTCCGCTCGATCGTGGAGCTGGCCCGCGCGAGGAAGGCCAAGGTCGTGCTGGCCGCCCCGACCGGCCGCGCAGCCAAGCGCCTCGCCGAGCTCACCGGCGCCGAGGCCTCCACCGTCCACCGCCTGCTGGAGCTCAAGCCCGGCGGTGACGCGGCCTATGACCGCGACCGCCCGCTGGACGCCGACCTGGTCGTGGTCGACGAGGCGTCGATGCTGGACCTGCTGCTCGCCAACAAGCTGGTCAAGGCCGTGCCGCCGGGTGCCCACCTGCTCTTCGTCGGGGATGTGGACCAGCTCCCCAGCGTCGGCGCGGGCGAGGTGCTGCGCGATCTGCTCGCCGCCGACAGCCCTGTCCCGGCCGTGCGCCTCACGCGCGTGTTCCGCCAGGCCCAGCAGTCCGGCGTGGTGACCAACGCGCACCGGATCAACGCCGGGCAGCACCCGCTCACCGACGGCATGAAGGACTTCTTCCTCTTCGTCGAGGACGACACGGAGGAGGCCGGCCGGCTCACGGTGGACGTGGCGGCCCGTCGTATCCCCGCCAAGTTCGGCCTCGACCCGCGCCGGGACGTCCAGGTGCTCGCGCCCATGCACCGCGGACCCGCCGGGGCCGGCGCGCTCAACGGGCTGCTCCAGCAGGCCGTCACCCCGGGCCGCCCCGACGTCCCCGAGAAGCGGTTCGGCGGCCGGGTCTTCCGCGTCGGCGACAAGGTCACCCAGATCCGCAACAATTACGACAAGGGGAAGAACGGTGTCTTCAACGGCACCGTGGGCGTCGTCACCTCGCTCGATCCGGTCGACCAGCGCCTCACGGTGCTGACCGACGAGGACGAGGAGGTTCCGTACGAGTTCGACGAACTGGACGAACTGGCGCACGCGTACGCGGTGACCATCCACCGTTCACAGGGAAGTGAATATCCCGCCGTGGTGATCCCCGTCACCACGGGAGCATGGATGATGCTGCAGCGGAACCTTCTGTATACGGCCGTCACCCGTGCGAAGAAGCTGGTCGTCCTCGTCGGCTCCCGCAAGGCGATCGGCCAGGCGGTACGCACGGTGTCGGCGGGCCGGCGCTGCACGGCCTTGGACTTTCGGCTCGCGGGCCTTCGTAAAAAATGATCGATCAAATGAGTCACAAAGGTCACAGAGCACTTCCCCAACCGTGACCAAGGCGGCAGGATGGGGTAGTTGGCGGCACTGAGTGCCGCCAATAAGCCCAATGGTCGACCCCGAGTGCACTCTCCTGCGCCAAATGGGGGATGGTAGAGACAGTCAGGGCAACCTCGAAGAAGAGGCACAACGTCGGTGAGGGATGACGTGAGCGACAACTCTGTAGTACTGCGGTACGGCGACGGCGAGTACACCTACCCGGTGATCGACAGCACCGTCGGCGACAAGGGCTTCGACATCGGGAAGCTTCGCGCCCAGACCGGTCTGGTGACCCTGGACAGCGGCTACGGCAACACCGCCGCGTATAAATCCGCCGTCACGTACCTGGACGGCGAACAGGGCATCCTCCGGTACCGCGGCTACCCGATCGAGCAGCTGGCCGAGCGTTCGACCTTCCTCGAGGTCGCCTACCTGCTGATCAACGGTGAGCTGCCGAGCGTCGACGAGCTCAGCGTCTTCAAGAACGACATCACGCAGCACACCCTGCTGCACGAGGACGTCAAGAACTTCTACCGCGGCTTCCCGCGCGACGCCCACCCGATGGCCATGCTGTCGTCGGTGGTCTCCGCGCTGTCCACGTTCTACCAGGACAGCCACAACCCGTTCGACGAGAAGCAGCGCAACCTCTCCACGATCCGGCTGCTCGCCAAGCTCCCGACGATCGCGGCGTACGCCTACAAGAAGTCGATCGGTCACCCGTTCGTCTACCCGCGCAACGACCTGGGCTACGTCGAGAACTTCCTCCGGATGACCTTCTCGGTCCCCGCCCAGGAGTACGACCTCGACCCGGTCGTCGTCTCCGCGCTCGACAAGCTGCTCATCCTGCACGCGGACCACGAGCAGAACTGTTCGACGTCCACGGTCCGCCTGGTCGGCTCGTCCCAGGCGAACATGTTCGCGTCGATCTCGGCCGGCATCAATGCGCTGTGGGGCCCGCTGCACGGCGGCGCCAACCAGTCCGTGCTGGAGATGCTCGAGGGCATCCAGGCCAACGGCGGCGATGTCGACTCCTTCATCCGCAAGGTGAAGAACAAGGAGGACGGCGTCCGCCTGATGGGCTTCGGCCACCGGGTGTACAAGTCCTTCGACCCGCGCGCGAAGATCATCAAGGCCGCGGCGCACGACGTCCTCTCGGCCCTCGGCAAGGACGACGCGCTGCTGGACATCGCGCTGAAGCTGGAGGAGCACGCGCTCTCCGACGACTACTTCGTCTCGCGCAACCTCTACCCGAACGTCGACTTCTACACCGGCCTGATCTACCGGGCCATGGGCTTCCCGACCGAGATGTTCACGGTCCTCTTCGCCCTGGGCCGCCTCCCGGGCTGGATCGCCCAGTGGCACGAGATGATCAAGGAGCCCGGCTCCCGCATCGGGCGCCCGCGCCAGATCTACACGGGTGTCGTGGAGCGCGACTTCGTTCCGGTCGAGCAGCGTTGACCTTCTGCCGGTGGGGGGCGCCGTTCGATCTGGGCGCCCGCCGCTGGGGTTGTGCTGACGGCTTCGGGGGCCCGAGGTCGGCCGGGGGTCCGGGGGTTGTCCCCCGGGCGGGTGCTGCCACGGGTGTCGTGGAGCGCGACTTCGTCCCGGTCGAGCAGCGTTGACCTTCTGCCGGTGGGGGCGTCGCCAGTTCGCTGGGGCGTCTCTCACCGGCTGTTCGTCTGTCTGAGGGCATACGGAAGGCGCCCCGGCGGCGGTCCCCCCACGGGCCGACGACCAGGGCGCCTTCCCATGTCCCGGTGCGGATTCCCCCCACGGGATCCGGCCGGGCGTTGTGAGGACAGCGCCTGAATTCGCTGTTTTGTAACCATGTGCGGTTGTTGTGCCTGCGGTTGAGCAGAACGAGCAGAACTCGTCGTACTACCACCTGTGTGCGATCTGCCGGGACAGCGCACGCTGGGAGGGCCGCTCAAAGCTTCCCGGTGTACGTGCCCCGGCAACGCATCTCTGAGGAAGTCCCCCAAGACATCCCCAGATGTCAGGTCACGCCCCCCAAGACGCTTCCTGACATCGTCAACTTAGACCGTCGAGCCCCTTCGATGGTTACGTTCACATCACTGTGATCTGAGTCTCTTGCATATGTCCGTTAGATGCGCAAGAGACCGGATACGGCGATCGAGGCCCAAGCGTAAGGATGATGCGCGAGCCTTGTGAAGAGCTTATGTGAGGCTCGCCCGGGACTCCAGGGGGTATGACTTTTCGGGACGGTCACTTGAAGGCGCGCAACCGCAGGCTGTTCGTCACGACGAAGACCGACGAGAACGCCATCGCCGCTCCCGCGATCATCGGGTTCAGCAGCCCGGCCGCGGCCAGCGGCAACGCGGCCACGTTGTAGCCGAAGGCCCACACCAGGTTGCCCTTGATCGTGGTCAGCGTCCGCCGGGACAGCCGGATCGCGTCCGCGGCCGCCCGCAGATCCCCGCGCACCAGCGTCAGATCGCTCGCCTCGATCGCCGCGTCCGTGCCGGTCCCCATGGCCAGCCCCAGGTCGGCCGTCGCGAGCGCGGCCGCGTCGTTGACGCCGTCCCCGACCATGGCGACGACCCGCCCCTCGCCCTGCAGTCGCCGCACGACGTCGACCTTGTCCTCCGGCAGCACCTCGGCGATGACCCGGTCGATCCCGACGGCCTCCGCGACGGCCTTCGCGACCGTCTCGTTGTCCCCGGTCAGCAGCACCGGCGTGAGCCCCAGCGCGCGCAGTTCCCGCACCGCCTCGGCGCTGGTCTCCTTGACCGCGTCGGCGACCGCCAGCACCCCGCGCGCCACTCCGTCCCACCCGGCGACGACGGCCGTACGACCGCCCCGCTCGGCCTCGTCCTTGGCGCGCGCCAACTCCTCCGGGACGGCCTCGAAGAGGCGCCCCACGGCCACCTCGCGGCCCTCCACGAGCCCGCGCACACCCCGCCCGGGCACGTTCTCGAACCGCTCGACCGCGGGCAGCTCACCGACCCTCCCCCGCTCTCGGCTTCGCTCGAGCGGGGGGACCCTCATCTCGGCGCCCGCCGCCACCGCCCGGGCGACCGGATGCTCGGAGGCGTGCTCCAGGGCGCCGGCCAGCCGCAGCAGCTCCCGCTCGTCCGTGCCGTCCACGACGTACACGTCCTGCAGGGTCATCCGGCCGGTGGTGACGGTTCCGGTCTTGTCGAGGACGACCGTGTCGACGCGGCGCGTGGACTCCAGGACCTCGGGGCCCTTGATGAGGATGCCGAGCTGCGCGCCGCGCCCGGTGCCGACCATGAGCGCGGTGGGCGTGGCGAGCCCGAGCGCGCACGGGCAGGCGATGATCAGGACCGCGACGGCCGCCGTGAACGCGGCGGCCGTGTCGCCCGTCGCGCCGAGCCAGCCGCCGAAGGTGGCGACCGCGAGCAGCAGCACCACCGGCACGAAGATCCCGGAGATCCGGTCGGCGAGCCGCTGCACCTCGGCCTTGCCGTTCTGCGCGTCCTCGACCAGCCTCGCCATCCGCGCGAGCTGTGTGTCCGCGCCGATCCGGGTGGCCTCGACGACCAACCGCCCGCCGGCGTTCACGGTGGCCCCGGTCACCGTGTCGCCCGGCCCGACGTCCACCGGCACGGACTCGCCGGTCAGCATCGACGCGTCCACGGCGGACGCGCCCTCCACGACCGTCCCGTCGGTGGCGACCTTCTCCCCGGGCCGTACGACGAACCGGTCCCCGACCGTCAGCCGGTCGACCGGAATCCGCACTTCCGCGCCGCCCCGCAGGACGGCCACGTCCTTCGCGCCCAGCTCCATCAGCGCCCGCAGCGCCGCCCCCGCGCGCCGCTTGGAGCGGGCCTCCAGATAGCGGCCGAGCAGGATGAAGGCGGTGACGCCGGCGGCGACCTCCAGATAGATCGCCGAGGCGCCGTCCGTGCGGGAGACGGTGAGTTCGAAGGGGTGCCGCATGCCGGGCATGCCCGCGTCACCGAAGAACAGCGCCCACAGCGACCAGCCGAGCGCGGCCAGCGTGCCGACCGAGACCAGGGTGTCCATGGTGGCCGCGCCGTGCCGCAGGTTCGTCCACGCGGCCTTGTGCAGCGGCCCGCCGCCCCAGACGACCGCCGGAGCGGCGAGCGTCAGCGAGAGCCACTGCCAGTTGTCGAACTGCAGCGACGGAACCATCGCCAGCAGCACGACGGGCGCGGCGAGCAGCACGGTGACGATCAGCCGGTGCCGCAGGCTGTCGAGTTCGGGATCCCGGGGCGCCTCTTCCTGGCCCTGGACCGGTGGTTCCGGCGCGGGTTCCTCGGCCGAGTACCCGGTCTTCACCACGGTCGCGATCAGATCGGCGACCTCGATGCCGGCCGGATAGCTGACCTTCGCCTTCTCGGTCGCGTAGTTGACCGTCGCGGTGACGCCGTCCATGCGGTTGAGCTTCTTCTCGACGCGGGCCGCGCAGGAGGCGCAGGTCATTCCGCCGATGAGCAGTTCGACCTCGGAGGTCGGGAACGTTATCGGGGTGTCCGCGGTGGCGGTGCTGGTCATGTCCGTGCTCCAGGAAGCGGACCGGACCGTACGGAACCAGTATGAGCTGGTCGGTACGGCCCGGTGGGTGGAGGAGGGGGGTGATGCGGGACGGGACGCCTCAGGCCTGGCCGACCAGCTCGAATCCCGCCTCGTCGACGGCGGCGCGTACGGCCTCCTCGTCGAGCGCGGCGGTGGAGACGACCGTGACCTCGCCGGTCGAGGCGACGGCCTTCACCGAGGTGACACCGGGCAGCTCCGAGAGCTCGCCGGAGACGGCGCCCTCGCAGTGGCCGCAGCTCATGCCGCTCACCTTGTAGACGGTGGTGACGGAGCCCGGGGTGTCGATCTGAGCGGTCATGTCGTTCTCCTCGTAGCGGCAGGTGGGGCTGACGGGGCCGTGAGGGGCCTCCCGTTACTCCACACTATACCCCTAGGGGGTATTTCTCCAAGAAGGGTCCCGTCGCGTCGACGCGCGCACCCAGGCCACCCCGAGCAGCGCCACGAGGGCCGTCCCGCCGATGGAGAAGAAGGCGAACAGGTGCTCCTGCTCGGCCGTCGGTCGCGGGATGTACCCCTCGGCGAACAGTCGGCCGTCCAGGCCGCTCGTGGTCAGCCGCGCCACCAGCCAGAGCGCGATGCCGTGCGTCGAGTCCCACAGGGCGTGCAGCAACGAGACGCCGAGAAACGTTCCGACGACGGGCGCGGCGCACCGGAACCGCCCGTCCGGGCGACGGCACGCCAGCAGCGCGCCACCCGCGATCGCCGTCCACAGTCCGTGCCCGAAGGGGGCGAGCACCCCGCGCAACAGCTCGGTCTCCAGCAGCGCGCGCAGATCCACGCCGTCCGTCGAGATCACCGCGTCGAACGCGTACCCGGCGCTCTCCAGGGCCGCGAAGCCGAAGCCGACCGTCGCGCCGAGCACCAGCCCCGCCCGCCTCCCGCGCAGCCGGGTCCGCCGGCGCAGCACGAACATCAGCGCGCCGAGCTTCGCCGCCTCCTCGATCGGTCCGACGCCGACGGACATCCACAGGCTCGGGTGGAGCAGGTGGTGCTCCATCGCCGAGGCGCCCAGCACGCCCAGCGTCCCGCCGGTCAGGAAGCAGCCCAGGATCACGTCCACGCCCAGGTCGCGGCCGTGCCGTTCGTACGCCCACAGCACGAAGACGACGGGGGTCAGGAAGCTGCCGAGCAGGATCAGGGTAGGCAGGAGCGTGGTGTTCCGGGTGGCGTAGGTGACGAGCGCCGTGAGCGCCCACAACGCCAGTCCGCCGCCCAGGCAGCGCCGCCACAGCCCGGCGCGGATCCGGGGAGACGCCGGCGGGCGCTGCTGCGGCCCGGGGATACGCGCCCGGGGCGCACCGGGCGGCGGGGAGTAGGACACGGCGAATCCCCTCGTACGGATGCATGCCTGCATATACCTGACGGAACGGAACTAGCCGCACCTTATGCAGACAGACGCCACGCCGCAGTCCGGGTGGCGGCCAGGTGGGGTAGGCGGCGCCGAACCGGTCGGCGGCGGGCGGGCGGGGGCCGGTCTGGGGCCGGGCTGGGGCCGTCGGCGGCCCGTCAGGGGGCCGGGCGGGGGCGGATCGGGGCGGGTCAGGGGGCCGTGGTGACTTCGGCTCCGCTGTGCACGGGCCCGTTCCCGGCCTCGCACACCAGCGGCTCCAGGTAGCGGGTCAGCACGTTTTTCAACTCCTGTACGTACGCGTCGCGTTCGGCGCCCTCGTGGCCCAGGATCAGCTCCAGGCCCGCCTTGTACATGCCCAGGCAGACATGGGCGGTGCGGGTGAGGTCGGCGCGGGGCGCGTCGGGCAGGTAGGAGGAGAGCAGGCCCTCTATGCGGGAGAGCAGCGTCGCGTGCAGCGCGTCGTGCTCCTCGGTGATATGGCCCGGGATGTCGGGGCCGTGCATCAGGGCGAAGAACACCGGGTGGTCGCAGTTGAAGGCGACGAACCGCTCGACGGCCGCGCCGACGGCCTCCTCCAGCGGGGTCGCCGGGTCGATCGGGGCCAGCGCCTCGCCGTAGGCCTCGCGCATCTCGTGCATGAGCCGGTCGCCCAACTCGATCGCGATCGCTTCCTTGTTCGGGAAGAACTGGTAGAGCGTGCCGGGCGAGACACCGGCCTCGCGGGCGATGGCGTTGGTGCTCGCGGCGGTGTAGCCGCTGGTGGTGAAGACGGTGGCCGCGGCCTCCAGCAGCTGCGCGATGCGCCGCTCACCGCGCGCCTGACGGCGGCGCGGCTGCTCCTTCTCCTGGCTCTCGGGCTCCTGGCTCTCGGGCACGCGTTATCCCCAGCTCTTCGTACGCGGTTGACAAACGCGAGCGGTCGCTCGCATTCTGGATCAGTCAGAACGCGAGCGATGTCTCGTGTTTTCGATTCTACGGTTTTCACGACTGCTTGCCAGGTGAAGGGGACACCGCACGATGACCGAAGTCAACCGCCCACCCCGCGCACGGGGCTGGACGCGATTCGTGACCGCCCGCCCCAGGCTGACGCTGCTGGCGGCCCTGGTGCTGACCGTGCTCGCCGTGCTGGCCGGCAGCGGAGTCGCCGACCGACTGGGCAGCGGCGGCTGGGAGGACCCGGGCGCACAGTCCACGTACGCGACCAAGGCCCTGGAGCGCGAGTTCCCCGGCTCCCAGCCCAATCTGCTGCTGCTCGTCGACTCGGGCGGCGCCTCGGTCGACGACAAGGCCGTCGCCGCCGAGGCCGACCGGCTGACGAAGCGCCTGGCCGCCGAGAAGGGAGTCGTCGGCGTCGGCTCCTACTGGCAGGCGGACGCCTCGACCGCCCCCGCCCTGCGCGCGAAGGACGGCCACGAGGCGCTGATAGCGGCCCGCCTCACGGGCGACGAGAAGGCGACGGCCGAGACCCTCGACCGCATCGCGCCCTCCTATCGGGGTGTGCACGGCCCCGTGGAGGTCAAGCTGGGCGGCATCGTCGCGGTCCGGCACGAGATGCAGCAGACCATCCAGGAGGACCTGACCCGCGCCGAGCTGATCGCCCTGCCGATCACCCTGATCCTGCTGGTGATGGTCTTCGGCAGCGCCGTCGCCGCCCTGCTGCCGCTCGGCATCGGCATCGTCGCGATCCTCGGCACCAACGCGGTCCTCAGCGGCCTCACGCGGTTCACCGACGTCTCCATCTTCGCGATGAACCTCACCACGGCCCTCGGCCTCGGCCTGGCCGTCGACTACGCCCTGTTCATCGTCCGGCGCTTCCGCGAGGAACTCGGCACCGGCGCCGATCCGGTGACGGCGATCGGCACCACCCTGCGCACGGCCGGGCGCACGGTCCTGTTCTCCGCACTCACGGTCGCGGTGTCGCTCGCGGCGATGCTCCTCTTCCCGCAGTACTTCCTGCGCTCCTTCGCCTACGCCGGCATGGCGGTGGTCCTGCTGGCCGCCTCGGCCGCCCTGATCCTGCTCCCGGCGACGCTCGTCCTGCTGGGCGACCGGGTCGACGCCCTCGACCTGCGCCGCCTGTTCCGCCGGGGCAGGCCCGCGAACACCTCCGGCACCTCCGGCACTTCTGGCACATCTGGCACCTCCGGCACCTCCGCTGAGGAGGGCGGCAGGGCGTGGGGGTGGACGGCGAGCCTGGTCATGCGCCGAGCCCCCTTCTTCGCCCTGGGGACCACGGCCGTTCTGGTCCTCCTCGGCCTGCCCTTCCTGGGCGTGAAGTTCGGCACGGCGGACGACCGCCAGCTGCCCTCCTCGGCCGAGTCCCACATCGTGCAGCAGCACATCAGGGACGGCTTCCCGGGCAGCCCCGGCGGCGGTCTCGAGGTCCTCGCGGAGGGCAAGGCCACCCAGGCCCAGTACGCGGCCTACAAGGAGCGCGTCGCGGCCCTGCCCGAAGTGGCCCGGGTGGACGGTCCGTCGGTCAAGGGCGACTCGGCCTACTTCACGGTGCTGCCCAAGGGCGAGGCCGTCGACGACGCGGCCCAGGACCTGGTACGCGACCTGCGCGCCACCGACGCCCCCTTCGACACCAAGGTGACCGGCACGGCGGCCGTCCTGGTCGACTCCAAGCACGCGATAGGCGCCCAGCTGCCCTGGGCCGCGGCCTTCGTGGCGATCGTCACCCTGCTCCTGGTCTTCCTCCTGACCGGCAGCGTGCTGATCCCGCTCCAGGCGGTCCTGCTCAACGCCCTCAGCCTGACGGCGATGTTCGGGGCGGTGGTCTGGGTCTTCCAGGACGGCCACCTCTCCGGCCTGCTCGGCTTCACCAGCCCCGGCTCCATCGAGACGACCCTCCCCGTTCTGATGTTCTGCGTGGCTTTCGGCCTCTCCATGGACTACGGCGTGTTCCTGCTCTCCCGCATCAAGGAGGAGTACGACCGCACCGGCGACCACGACCGCGCGGTCCGCCTGGGCCTGCAGCGCACGGGCGGTCTGATCACGGCGGCGGCGGTCATCCTGGCGGTGGTCATGGTCGCGATAGGCACCTCGCGCGTCACCAACACCAAGATGCTCGGCCTGGGCATCGCCCTGGCGGTCCTGATGGACGCGATGGTGGTCCGCAGCCTCCTGGTCCCGGCGGTGATGCGCCTGACAGGCAAGGCGACCTGGTGGGCGCCGGGGCCGTTGCGAAGGTTCCACGAGCGGTTCGGACTGAGCGAGGGGGGAGAGGAACCCTCCAAGGGCGCGCAGAACGGCGCGACCAGCCACGATGTACCCGCAGACAACGACGGTGACGGGAGCCCAGATGCGAGCGGTGATCTTCGAGAAGTTCAGTCGACCCGCTGAGGTACGCGAGGTCCCCGAGCCACGACCGGCGCCGCATGGAGTCATCGTCCGGGTGGAAGCCACCGGCCTCTGTCGAAGCGACTGGCACGGCTGGCAGGGCCACGACCCGGACATCGCGCTCCCGCACGTCCCGGGCCATGAACTGGCCGGGGTGATCGAGGAGGCCGGCGCCGAAGTGCGGAACTGGCATCCCGGCGCCAGAGTCACCGTTCCCTTCGCGTGCGGCTGCGGCAGCTGCCCCTCCTGCACAGCCGGCCACCACCAGGTGTGCGAACGCCAGACCCAGCCCGGCTTCACGCACTGGGGCTCCTTCGCCCAGTACGTGGCCCTGGACCACGCCGACGTGAACCTGGTCGCGATCCCCGAGGACCTGTCGTACGCCACCGCCGCCTCCCTCGGCTGCCGGTTCGCCACGGCGTTCCGGGCGGTCGTGCAGCAGGGCCGGGTCGCCGCGGGGGAGTGGGTGGCGGTGCACGGCTGCGGAGGCGTGGGCCTCTCGGCGGTGATGATCGCGGCGGCCTCGGGAGCGCGGGTGGTCGCCGTGGACGTCTCGCCGAAGGCCCTGGACCTGGCGCGGAAGTTCGGCGCGGCGCAGTGCGTGGACGCGACGGGGGCGCCGGACACGGCGGAGGCGGTACGTGAGCTGACCGGGGGCGGCGCGCACCTCTCCCTCGACGCCCTCGGTTCCCCCGTCACCTGCGCCGCCTCGGTGAACGGTCTGCGTCGCCGCGGCCGGCACATCCAGGTCGGCCTGCTCCCCTCGGCGGACGGCACGACGCCCGTCCCGATGGCCCGCGCCATCGCCCTGGAACTGGAGATCCTGGGCAGCCACGGCATGGCCGCCCACACCTACCCGCAGATGCTGGAGCTGGTCCGGGCGGGGGTGCTGCGCCCCGACCTGCTGGTCACGTCGACGATCACCTTGGACGCCGTCCCGGACGCCCTGGCGGCGCTGGGCACGGCACCGGGCGCGGGAGCAACGGTGATCGAGCCATGGGCCTGAGAGCCGGCCGAGGCCGAAGCCGAGGCCGGGGGAGGGGGCCGGGGCGGGCGGCGGCAGGTCAGCGAGCCGCGGCTGCGGAAGCGGCCGGCGTCGCCTGTGCGGCCGTCCACTCCCGGTCCAGGATCGCCATGAGCACCTCGTCCACCCACACCCCGTCCCGTAGAGCGGCCTCCCGCCGCACCCCCTCGACCACGAAGCCGACCTTCTCGTAGACCCGGCGGGCCCGGCCGTTGTCGCCGTACAGCTCCAACTGCACGCGGTGCAGACCGAGTTGTTCGAAGCCATGATCGACGATGAGCCGGGTCGCCTCGGTGCCGAGTCCACGGTCGCGACCCCGAGGGCCGATCAGCGTGCGGAAGGTGCAACCCCGGGCGTCCGGATCCCACTCATGGAGAACGACCTCGCCGACGAGTTCGCCGGTGGCCCGGTCGATGACGGCGAGGTCCAGCCGGTCGGGCTGCGCGGAGCGGGAGGCATACCAGGAGCGCACGCGCTCGGCGGTGAGGTCGCTGTTCGGCGGGCCGGTGAAGCGGATGACCTCGGGGTCGCCGATGATCTCCCACATGGTGTCGGCGTCGGCCTCCGTGAAGGGCCGCAGGACGGTCTTCGGGCCGCAGAGCAGGGGTTTGACGGAGAAGTCCACGCACAGCACTGTGCCCCACGCGGCGGTGGGGCACAGCCGGTTTTCTCTCTGCCGCCGGTCAGTCCGGCATGCGCCCCCGGTTGCCCGGTCGGGCGGCGACCCAGGTGCGGACGGTCTCGGGGTACCAGAAGGGCTTGCCGCCCTCGACGTGGTCGGGCGCGGGCAGCAGTCCGTGCTTGCGGTAGGACCGTACGGTGTCCGGCTGCACCTTGATGTGAGCCGCGATCTCCTTGTAGGACCAGAGCCTTCGGTCGGTCATGAGCTGCACCTCCTGCGCGCGCGGGGGCGGCGGCCGGGAGGCCGCCCGGGGGAGCCCGGCGCTGCGTTGGCGATCACTGAGCCTGTGCCCCGTGAACGACGCTCGGTGACTGTCGGAAGGCGGCTGTCGACCGCGTGTGACGCAAGGCCCGCGCACACGCGACATGTGTGACAAGAAGGGGGTGTTTGTGACAGAGGTGACGCACAGGAATGCGCGGGGCCTGTGGGAGGGGCGCGTTGACAAACGCCCCAGGACCGCCGACAGAAGCCGCTGCGGGGCGTCGCCGACACGCATCGCCCGACACGCATCGCCGACGCGCGAGTCGTCGACGCGTATCGCCGACAGGAGGCGGGTCGGACCCGCTGCGACGGGCCCGACCCGACCCCGTTCCCCGCCATCCCCCCGGAACAACCGGATCAACTGGCGGGACCCAGCCTGTATTCAGCCAATGCGCCGGGTCTTGGAAAAATGCGCACCCGGTCCGGACCATTCGTTCGGCCGTACCGGCAGGACCAGGCTCGTCGCCTCCCCGCTCAGCCGGTCGGCCGCCGGGGAAACCGCCGGCGAACCCCGCCTGGCCTGCGCGAACTCCCTCGGCGTACACCCCGTCATGGCCTTGAACTCACCGCTGAGATGAGCCTGGTCGTAGAAGCCGCAGAGTGCCGCGGTCTCGGCCGCGCTCTGCCCGTCCGCCAGCAGCCGACGGGCCCTTTGCAGCCGCAGCACCCGGGCCGCCGCCTTGGGGCCGAGCCCGATCTGCTCCCGGAAACGATTCTCCAGGTGTCGCACGCTCCAGCCGACCTCCTCGGCCAGCCGGGGCACCGGTATCGCGCCACCCGTGCGCACGAGCAGGGCCCAGGCCCGCGCCACCCGCTCCGAACTCGGCGTGCCGGCCGCCCACCACCGGGCGAACACCTCGTCGAGCAGCCCGAACCGTTCCTCCCAGCCGGGCAGCGCGGCCAGCGCGGCGGCGAGTTCGCCGACGGAGGTGGCCAGCGCGTGCGGCAGCTCGTCGGGGTCGACGGTGCGGTTGACGAGCTCGTGCTGGGGCGTGCCGAAGAGGGTGAACGCGGCCCAGGGCGTGAGCAGCACCTCGATGCCCGACATCCGCCCGTCGTGTTCGCCGACGGCCGGCGTGGTCGTCGGCCCGCAGTACACGGACACGAGCGTGTCCGGGGCCCGTCCGCTGCGAGAGATCCGCACGGGCTCGTCGAACCCCAGCAACAGGGTCGAGGCCCCGATCGGCGTCTCCAACCGCCGCCGGGGCCGGGTCATGGCCAGTCGGATCCCGCGATAGCTCATCACCCCGGGCCGCAGCCGGGGGTGCGGCGAGCCCATGGCGAACTCCCAGGACCCGCCTGGTCCTTGTCCCGACCGAGTGTGCACGGTGCTGGCAGCCATGGGTGCCTATGGTGCTACGGCGGGGCAACGTCCTGAAAGGGGCGCGGGGAACTGCGCGACAAGCCGCACACAACCGGCACTCGCTCAAGCACGGCACCTGCCACCCCCGTAGGCGCCCCGCCCGCCCCCGGAGGGTTACGCCCCGCAGGACCTGAGAAACGCCCGGGTCCGCTGAGCGATCGGCAACGGAGTGTCCGGCTCGCAGGGGTACATGTCCTGCTCGACGATCGCGAAGAGATCGACGTCGAGCTTGCCGGCCGCCGCCAGGACGGGACCCAACTCCGGCACGCCCCGAGGCGGCTCGCACATCACGCCCTGCGCGACGGCCGGCCCGAACGGCGTGCCCTTCGACTTCACGTCGGCGAGGATCGCCGGGTCGACCTGCTTGAGGTGCAGATATCCGATCCGCGACCCGTACGTCTCGATCAGCTTGACGCTGTCGCCGCCGCAGTACGCGTAGTGCCCGGTGTCCAGGCACAGCGAGACCAGGTCGGAGTCGGTGCCGTCCAGGAACCGGACGACGTTCTCCTCGCTGTCGATGTGGGTGTCGGCATGCGGGTGGACGACGATCTGCAACCCGTACCGCTCCCGCACCTCCCGCCCCAGCCGTTCCGTCAGCGAGGTGAGATTGCGCCACTGCTCGGGCGTCAGCGTGTCGGACTCCAGCACCTCGCCGGTCTTGTCGTCCCGCCAGAAGGACGGGATGACGACGAGATGCTTGGCGCCCATCGCCTGCGCGAGCACCGCGTTGTCCGCGACGTGCGCCCAGGTCTTCTCCCACACGGCCTCGCCGTGGTGCAGGCCGGTGAAGACCGTGCCCGCCGAGACCTTCAGGCCGCGCTTCGACGTCTCCTCGGTGAGGACTGCGGGATCGGTCGGCAGATACCCGTAGGGGCCGAGCTCGATCCACTCGTAGCCGGACTGCGCGACCTCGTCGAGGAAGCGCTGCCAGGTGACCTGGGCGGGATCGTCCGGGAACCAGACGCCCCAGCTGTCGGGGGCCGATCCGATCCGGATGCGGGAAAGTGAGGACTCAGGTGACAACGACGTCATGGGCGTCAGCGTGCGGTCTCCCCGAAGGGGGTGTCAAGGGCTGGTCCGAATGTCTGGACAAAACATTGACAGGGCCCGCCGCGCGGGGCTACAAAGCCGTGAGAGCCGACACCGGACGTGGACGAGGGACGTGTGCCGGGGACGGGCCGAATGCGAAGGGAACTCGATGGCGTACGACCTGATCACCATGGGGCGGATCGGAGTGGACCTCTATCCGCTGCAGACGGGTGTGCCACTCCCGCAGGTCACGTCCTTCGGGAAGTTCCTGGGGGGATCGGCGACCAACGTCGCCGTCGCCGCCGCCCGGCTCGGCCGGGAGACCGCGGTGATCTCCCGCACCGGCGACGACCCCTTCGGCACCTATCTGCACGAGGCCCTGCGCGGCTTCGGCGTGGACGACCGCTGGGTCACCTCCGTGCCCGGGCTGCCGACGCCCGTCACCTTCTGCGAGGTCTTCCCGCCGGACGACTTCCCGCTGTACTTCTACCGCCGGCCCAAGGCGCCGGACCTGGAGATCGACGCCCATGAGCTCGACCTCGGCGCCGTCCGCGAGGCCCGCATCTTCTGGGTCACCGGCACCGGCCTGAGCGAGGAGCCCAGCCGTACGGCGACCCTCGCCGCCCTCGCCCACCGGGCCAGGGCCGGCACCACGGTCTTCGACCTGGACTGGCGCCCGATGTTCTGGTCGGATCCGGAATCGGCCCGCCCCTTCTACACCGAGGCCCTCAAGCACACCACCGTCGCCGTCGGAAACCTCGACGAGGTGGAGGTCGCCACCGGAGTGCGCGAGCCGCAGGCCGCCGCGCAGGCGCTGCTGGACGCCGGCGTGGAACTCGCGGTCGTCAAGCAGGGCCCCAAGGGCGTCCTCGCCGTCAACAGCAAGGGCGAGTCCGCCGAGGTCCCGCCGCTGCCGGTGAACGTCCTCAACGGCCTCGGCGCCGGTGACGCCTTCGGCGGCTCCCTCTGCCACGGCCTGCTCGCGGGCTGGGACCTGGAGAAGATCATGCGCCACGCCAACGCGGCCGGGGCGATCGTCGCCTCCCGTCTGGAGTGCTCCTCCGCGATGCCGACCGTCGCCGAGGTCGAGGCCGCGATCGCCGCCGGAGCGGTGCTGTGATGGCGGGCCGCAAGCGCGGCGCCCCCGACGAGACCTACGACACGGGCTGCCACGGCATGATCGAGCAGCCATCCGGAAGCGAGCCCGTGACCGAGACCCCGACCGGGACGACCGAGACCTCGACCGGGACGACCGGGACCACGACCGTCGACGTCTCCGAACTCGTCCGGCTGCGCACGCAGTACCCCGAGGCGATCGCCGAGGCCGCCGCCCGCCGCCCGCGCAGGCCGCTCCTCGACGACTCCGGCCGGCTGATGATCGTCGCGGCCGACCATCCGGCCCGTGGCGCGCTCGGCGTCGGCGGCGACCGGATGGCCATGGCCAACCGCGCCGACCTGCTGGAACGCCTCTGCCTGGCGCTCTCGCGCCCCGGCGTGGACGGCGTCCTCGCGACCGCCGACATCCTCGACGACCTGCTCCTCCTCGGCGCCCTCGACGGCAAGGTCGTCATGGGCTCGATGAACCGCGGCGGTCTCCAGGGCGCGGTCTTCGAGCTCGACGACCGCTTCACCGGCCACCGCGCCGAGGACATCGAGCGGCTGAACTTCGACGCGGGCAAGCTGCTGCTGCGCATCGACTACGACGACCCGGGCTCCCTCACCACCCTGGAGACCACGGCCCGCGCCATCGACGACATGGCCGCCCGCAAGCTCCCCCTCTTCGTCGAACCGTTCATCAGCCGCCGCGGCGAGGACGGAAAGCTGCGCAACGACCTCTCCGCCGAGGCCGTCACCAAGTCGATCGCCATCGCCTCGGGTCTGGGCGGCACGTCCGCCTACACCTGGCTGAAGCTTCCGGTCACCGACAACCCCGACGACATGGCCGAGGTCATGGAGACGTCCACGCTCCCCGCCGTCCTGCTGGGCGGCGAGGTCGGCGACGACCAGGACGGCGCGTACGAGAAGTGGCGCGGGGCGCTGCAACTCCCCACCGTGCGGGGCCTGGTGGTCGGCCGTTCGCTGCTCTACCCGGCGGACGGGGACGTCGCCGCCGCCGTGGACACCGCCGTCGGACTGCTGTGAGGGCCGCATGACGAACAACGACCTGTACGTCCCGCGCGGCGCCACCGCGGACGGGAACTATGTCCTCGACATCGACCCGAAGCGGGCCGGCTGGACCCACAGCAGCCTGCGGATCGTCGAGCTGGAGCCGGGCGGCACGCACCTCTTCACCACCGGTGACAGCGAGTGGATCGTGCTTCCGCTCGAAGGCGGATGTACCGTACAAACAGACGGAAAAGAGTTCCAACTCCTGGGCAGGGAAAGCGTGTTCGCGTCGGTCTCCGACTTCGCGTACGTTCCCCGAGACGCCCGGGTCCAGATCGCCTCCGGCGCGGGAGGCCGCTTCGCCCTGGCAGGAGCGAAGTGCGAGCGACAACTCCCCGCCCGCTACGGCCCCGCGCCGGAGGTCCCCGTCGAAGAGCGCGGCAGCGGCAACTGCGCCCGTCTGGTGCGCAACTTCGCCTCCGCCGACGCCTTCGACTGCGACAAGCTGATCGCCGTCGAGGTGATCACCCCCGGCGGCAACTGGTCCTCGTACCCGCCGCACAAGCACGACGAGCACCGGCCGGGCGAGGAGGCCGAGCTCGAGGAGATCTACTACTTCGAGATCGACGGCCCGGGCGGCTTCGGCTATCAGCGCGTCTCGCCCTCGCGCGAGGGCGGCGCCGACGTCCTCGCCGAGGTCCGCTCCGGTGACGCCGTCCTCGTCCCCGACGGCTGGCACGGGCCGGCCATCGCCCAGCCGGGCCACGCCATGTACTACCTGAACGTCATGGCGGGACCGGGCCAGACCCGGGAGTGGCGGATCTGCTTCCACCCGGACCACGTAGAGAGCACAGGGGGTTACCGATGACGTCGACCTCGACCACCAGGCTGACCGTCGCCCAGGCGCTCGTCCGCTTCCTCGCCGCCCAGTACACGGAGCGCGACGGCGTACGGCAGCGGCTGATCGGCGCGACCTGGGGCATCTTCGGCCACGGCAACGTGGCCGGCCTCGGCCAGGCGCTGATCGAGTACGGCGCCGAGATGCCGTTCCACCAGGGCCGCAACGAGCAGTCGATGGTGCACGCGGCGGTGGGCTACGCCCGCCAGTCGAACCGGCTCTCCACGCACGCGGTGACGACGTCCATCGGCCCCGGCGCGACGAACCTGGTGACCGGCGCCGCCCTGGCGACCGTCAACCACCTCCCGGTCCTCCTCCTCCCCGGCGACATCTTCGCGACCCGCGTCGCCGACCCGGTGCTCCAGCAGCTCGAAGTTCCCTACGCGGGCGATGTGTCGGTCAACGACAGCCTGCGCCCGGTGTCGAGGTACTTCGACCGCGTCACCCGCCCGGAGGCCCTGATCCCGGCGGCCCTCCAGGCGATGCGGGTGCTGACGGACCCCGTGGAGACGGGCGCGGTCACCCTCGCGATGCCCCAGGACGTCCAGGCCGAGGCCTACGACTGGCCCGACGAGTTCTTCGCCGAGCGCACCTGGGTCGTCCGTCGCCCGGGCGCCGACCCGACCGAACTCGCGGAAGCGGTCCGTGCGATACGCGCCGCCCGCCGCCCCCTGATCATCGCCGGCGGCGGAGTCCACCACAGCCGCGCGGAGGAGGCCCTCGCCGAGTTCGCCGAGGCCACCGGCATCCCGGTCGCCTCCACCCAGGCCGGCAAGGGATCGCTGCGCTACGACCACCCCCAGGACGTGGGCGGCGTCGGCCACACCGGCACCGCCACCGCCGACGAACTCGCCCGCACCGCGGACCTGATCATCGGCGTGGGCACCCGCTACACCGACTTCACCACCGCCTCGGGCACCCTGTTCACGGGCGACGGAGTCCGCTTCCTCAACCTCAACATCGCCCCCTACGACGGCCACAAGCTCGCCGGTCTGCCCCTCGTGGCGGACGCCCGCAGCGGCCTGGGCGAGCTGACGCAGGCCCTCGGACTGCACGGCCACCGCGTCCCGGACGCCTACGTCACCGAGTACTCGGAGGACAAGGAGCGCTGGGAGCAGCGCGTCGACGCCTGCTACGAGGCCGACGAGCCCGACGTACGCCCGACCCAGCCGCAGGTGCTCGGGGCCCTCGACGCCCTCGCCGACGAGTCGGACGTCGTCATCAACGCGGCCGGTTCCCTCCCCGGCGACCTGCACAAGCTGTGGCGGGCCCGCTCCCGGGACCAGTACCACCTGGAGTACGGCTACTCCTGCATGGGCTACGAGATCCCGGCGGCCATCGGAGTGAAACTCGCCGCCCCCGAGCGCAACGTCTGGGCGCTGGTCGGCGACGGCACGTATCTGATGATGCCGACCGAGATCGTGACGGCCGTGCAGGAGGGGATCGCGATCAAGATCCTGCTCATCCAGAACCACGGCTACGCCTCGATCGGCGGTCTGTCGGAGTCCGTCGGCGGCGAGCGGTTCGGCACCGCGTACCGCTACACCTCGGACGACGGCACCTTCACCGGGGCCCCGCTGCCCGTCGACCTGGCCGCCAACGTGGCCAGCCTCGGGATGCGCGTCCTGCGCGCGAAGACCGTCCAGGAACTGCGCGAGGCCCTCGCCGAGGCGCGCCGCGCCGACACTCCCACTTGTGTCTACGTGGAGACCGAAACGGCCGACACTGTGTCGGGCCCGCCGCCCGCGCAGGCCTGGTGGGATGTACCTGTGGCCGAGACCGCGACACGACCGTCCGCGGTGAAGGCACGTGAGCTGTACGAACGGCACGTCTCTACCCGACGCCGCCATCTGTGAAGGAGCACTCGGTCATGACGAAGATCGTCAACCACTGGATCGGCGGCAAGACCGTCGAGGGCGCGTCGGGCAACTACGGGCCGGTCACCGACCCGGCGACCGGCGCGGTCACCACGAAGGTCGCGTTCGCCTCCGTCGAGGAGGTCGACGCGGCGGTTGCGGCCGCGAAGGACGCGTTCGCGACCTGGGGCCTCTCGTCCCTCGCCAAGCGCACCACGATCCTGTTCAAGTTCCGTGCGCTGCTGGACGCGCACCGCGACGAGATCGCCGAGCTGATCACCGCCGAGCACGGCAAGGTGCACTCGGACGCGCTCGGCGAGGTCGCGCGCGGCCTGGAGATCGTCGACCTGGCGTGCGGGATCACCGTGCAGCTGAAGGGCGAGCTGTCCACCGAGGTCGCCAGCCGGGTGGACGTCTCCTCCATCCGCCAGCCGCTGGGCGTCGTCGCGGGCATCACGCCGTTCAACTTCCCGGCGATGGTCCCGATGTGGATGTTCCCGATCGCGATCGCGACCGGCAACACCTTTGTGCTGAAGCCGTCCGAGAAGGACCCCTCGGCGTCCCTGAAGCTCGCCGAGCTCCTCGCCGAGGCCGGTCTGCCGGACGGCGTGTTCAACGTCGTCAACGGCGACAAGGCGGCCGTCGACCGCCTCCTGGAGCACCCGGACGTCAAGGCCGTCTCCTTCGTCGGCTCGACCCCGATCGCCCGGCACATCCACACCACCGCCTCCGCGAACCACAAGCGCGTGCAGGCGCTCGGCGGCGCGAAGAACCACATGCTGGTCCTCCCCGACGCGGACCTGGACGCGGCCGCGGACGCCGCCGTCTCCGCCGCCTACGGCTCGGCCGGCGAGCGCTGCATGGCCATCTCCGCGGTCGTCGCGGTCGGCTCGATCGGCGACGAGCTGGTGGAGAAGATCCGCGAGCGCGCCGAGAAGATCAAGATCGGCCCCGGCAACGACCCGACCTCCGAGATGGGCCCG
Source organism: Streptomyces sp. NPDC006872 (assembly GCF_040635845.1). Lineage (NCBI taxonomy): Bacteria > Bacillati > Actinomycetota > Actinomycetes > Kitasatosporales > Streptomycetaceae > Streptomyces > Streptomyces sp. NPDC006872. The sequence continues at coordinate 119,075 of NZ_JBEYIL010000009.1, read as the reverse complement.
CTCATCACGGCCGTCCACCGCGACAAGGTCGCCTCCTACGTCACCGGCGCGGCGGCCGAGGGCGCCGAGGTCGTCCTGGACGGCACCGGCTACACCGTCGACGGCTTCGAGGACGGCCACTGGATCGGCATCTCGCTCCTCGACAAGGTCCCCACCACCGCGAAGGCCTACCAGGACGAGATCTTCGGCCCGGTGCTGTGCGTGCTGCGCGTGGACACCTACGACGAGGGCGTGGCGCTGATCAACAGCTCCCCCTTCGGCAACGGCACCGCGATCTTCACCCGCGACGGCGGCGCGGCCCGCCGCTTCCAGCTGGAGATCGAGGCCGGCATGGTCGGCGTCAACGTCCCGATCCCGGTCCCCGTCGGCTACCACAGCTTCGGCGGCTGGAAGGACTCCCTCTTCGGCGACCACCACATCTACGGCAACGACGGCACCCACTTCTACACCCGCGGCAAGGTCGTCACCACCCGCTGGCCCGACCCCGCCGACGCCCCCACCGGCGTCGACCTGGGCTTCCCCCGCAACCACTGAGGCCCGCAACCACTGAGGCCCGAACACTCGAACACCGACCGCGCCCTGCCCCCTCTCGCTCTCGCGAGGGGGACAGGGCGCGCTCGTGTCACTGTGCGGCGCCGCCCTGCTCGACGGCCTCGGTGAGGTCGCCGGTCTGCGCGGCCGGCGGGGCCTGCACCGCGGCCGTCCCGCCGAACTTCTCGAAGTCCATGGTGACCGTCACCTTGCCGACGGTCTGCTTCAACCGGACCGGCAGCTCCTTGCCGCCGACCCAGATGTCCACGGTGATGGAGTCCGCGTCGCCGGTGACCGAGCCGAACAGGGTGCTGCCGTCGGTGAAGGCGTCGTCGAACCCGCCCATCCGGCTGTTGTCGAGCACGGCCCGGTAGTGGGTCGTGCGCTGACCGCCGACCGTCTCCTTGCCGAGTTCTTCCACGTCGTCGGCGTACTGCAGGCTGCTCAGGGAGGCCACCGGGCCGGCGCTCTCGGAGAGGGCCTGCGGGCCCGCGTCGCCGAACATCGCCGACGCGTCCACCTTCATCCACTCCTTGCCCGCGAGCGGGCCGGCGGGCTGCGGATCGACGTCGTAGTAATAGGCGCCGTCGACGAACAGCGCGCGGATCCTCGGGGCGTCCTGGAGCGTCTGCAGCCGGGCGGCCGCGGTGTCCATCTCGACGTCGAAGGCGTAGCCGTCACCCCAGGTGTACAGGCCGTCCATGGCGACCGGCTGCCCGGTTCCCAGGTCGGTCGTCATCCTGACCTCGGCGGATCCCAGGTCCTGGCTCAGGTCGCCCGCCCGGGTCAGCACCGACAGGATCCCGGCGGTGTCGTCCACGACCTTGGACGACGCGTCGGCGGCCTCCGCCGCCCGCCTGCCGCACCCGACACCGGCCAGCAGCGTGGCCGCCGTGATCGCCACCCAGACAGCCCTGTGCCCCGGTCCCATATGTCCCCACCCCTGTGCAACGTCTGTGCCCGCACAACCCTGACGGGACACACTGGCACGCCCGTACGTCGAACGTCCGCACGTTTTCCCTGAATTCAGGCGGGCGCCGTGTACCGCGCCTGCGGTACACGCGGCCGGTCGCGTACGCCCCCAGGAGGTCGGCCAGTTCGGTCTACGGTCGACAACTCCACGACAGGTTGACGCCGTACCGTTGAAGCATGGATCTTCGATTGCCCGGTCTGCGAGGACCATGGCGGCCGCGACGGATCATCTCCGCCGCGGCCGCAGTGGTCGTACTCGCCGGTGCCGGTACCTGGACGGCCGTCGCCTCCGACGACGACACGCCCGCGGTGCACAGCGCCGACCGGGTCATGGCGGTGGACGGCGTACGCCTGGACACCTCCTACTTCACCGCCGGCGGATCGGGCCGCCGCCCCGCCGTCCTCCTCGGACACGGCTTCGGCGGCAGCAAGGACGACGTCCGCGAGCAGGCCGAGAAGCTCGCCCAGGACGGGTACGCGGTGCTGACCTGGTCGGCGCGCGGCTTCGGCGAGTCCACCGGCAAGATCGGGCTGAACGACCCGAAGGGCGAGGTCGCCGACGTCTCGAAGCTGATCGACTGGCTCGCGAAGCAGCCCCAGGTCCAGCTCGACAAGACCGGCGACCCGCGCGTGGGCGTGGCCGGCGCCTCCTACGGCGGCGCGATCTCGCTCCTCGCCGCCGGGTACGACGACCGCGTCGACGCCATCGCCCCCGCGATCACCTACTGGAACCTCGCGGACGCCCTGTTCCCCGACGGCGTGTTCAAGAAGCTGTGGGCCGGCATCTTCTTCAACACCGGCGGCGGCGCCGCCAACTTCGAACCCGCGCTGGCCACGATGTACGAGCGCGTCGCCGAGTCCGGCACCCCGGACGCCGCCGCACGCGCACTCCTCGAACAGCGCTCCCCGTCCGCCGTCGCCGACCGCATCAAGGTCCCCACCCTCCTCATCCAGGGCCAGACGGACTCCCTCTTCACCCTCGCCCAGTCCGACGCCGCCGAGAAGGCGATCAAGGCCAACGGCGCACCCGTCGACGTCGACTGGATCGCGGGCGGCCACGACGGCGGCGACCTGGAGAGCAGCCGCGTCCAGGCACGCGTCACCTCGTGGTTCGACCGGTATCTCAAGAAGGACACCTCCGCCGACACCGGCCCCGCCTTCCGCGTCACCCGCACCGGAGGCGTCGACTCCACCGACGGCGCCGCCCAGCTCAGGGGCGCGAGCGCGGCCGACTACCCCGGCCTGACCAGCGGCGACCGTTCGTTCCCGCTGACCGGCCGCCGCCCGGAGCAGTCCTTCGCCAACCCGGCCGGCGCCAGCCCGCCCGCCGTCTCCGCCCTGCCCGGCCTCGGCGGCGGCGGCCTCTCCCAGCTTTCCTCCCTCGGCGTCGGCGTCTCGCTCGACTTCCCCGGCCAGTACGCCTCCTTCGACTCCGCCCCGGTCACCGGCGACCTGCGCGTCACCGGCTCCCCGACGGTCACCGTCCACGTGAAGTCGACGACCGACCAGGCCGTCCTCTTCGCCAAGGTCTACGACGTCGGCGTCGGCGGCGCCCAGCAGGTGCTGCCCTCCCAGCTCGTCGCCCCGGTCCGGGTCGAAGGCGCCAAGGCCGGCAAGGACGTCACCATCACGCTCCCGGCGATCGACCACGAGGTCGACGAAGGCCACCGGCTGCGCCTGGTCCTCGCCTCCACCGACCTCGGCTACGCCTCCCCGCTGACCCCGGCGACGTACACGGTCTCCCTGAAGAGCGACCTGTCGGTCCCCACCGCCCCGGCTGTGACGACGGCGGCGGCCCCGCTCCCGTCCTGGGTCTGGTGGCTGCCCCTCGCCGGCGCGGCCGTGGCGCTGGCCCTGCTGCTGACCGCCCGCCGCCGGGTCACCACGGCCCCCGCCCCCGACCCCGAGCTCGCCGACGTCCCGCTGCAGATCACCGACCTGAGCAAGAAGTACGCGGGCGGCGACCGCTACAGCGTCCGCGACCTCTCCTTCCAGGTAGAGAAGGGCCAGGTCCTCGGCCTGCTCGGCCCGAACGGCGCGGGCAAGACGACGACCCTGCGCATGCTGATGGGCCTGATCAAGCCCGACGGCGGCGAGATCCGCGTCTTCGGCCACGCCATCCGTCCGGGCGCCCCCGTCCTGTCCCGCGTCGGCTCCTTCGTCGAGGGCGCCGGCTTCCTCCCGCACCTGACCGGCCGGGAGAACCTGGAGCTGTACTGGCAGGCCACCGGCCGCCCGGCCGCGGACGCCCACCTCGAAGAGGCCCTGAAGATCGCCGGCCTCGGCGAGGGCCTCGCCCGCGCGGTGCGCACCTACTCCCAGGGCATGCGCCAGCGCCTCGCCATCGCCCAGGCCATGCTCGGCCTCCCGGACCTGCTCATCCTCGACGAGCCGACCAACGGCCTCGACCCGCCGCAGATCCGCGAGATGCGCGAGGTGATGATCCGCTACGCGGCCGCCGGCCGCACGGTGATCGTCTCCAGCCATCTCCTGTCCGAGGTCGAGCAGTCCTGCACCCACCTCGTGGTCATGGACCGGGGCCGGCTCGTCCAGGCCGGCCCGGTCGCCGCGATCATCGGCTCCGGCGACACCCTCCTCGTGGGCACCGCCGCCCCGGTGGAGGAGCCGGTCGTGGAGAAGATCTCGGCGCTGCCCGGCATCGCCTCCGCGGCCGCCACCGACGACGGACTCGGACTCCTCGTCCGGCTGGACGCCGACGGCACCGCCCAACGCCTGGTCGCCGAACTCGTCCGGCTCGACGTGCCCGTGACCTCCGTCGGCCCGCACCGCCGCCTGGAGGACGCCTTCCTCACCCTGATCGGAGGTTCCGCATGAGCACGCTCACCGAGGTCGCCTCCGGCTACCAGGCCCGCCGCACCCTCCCGCTGCGCGTCGAGCTGGTCCGCCAGCTGGGGCGCCGCCGCACGATCGTCATGGGCGCCGTCCTCGCCGCCCTCCCGTTCGTCCTGCTCATCGCCTTCGCCATCGGCGGCGAGCCGGGCGGCCGCAACAACACGGTGTCCCTGATGGACACCGCGACCGCGTCCGGCGCCAACTTCGCCGCCGTCAACCTGTTCGTCTCGGCGGGCTTCCTGCTGGTCATCCCGGTCGCCCTGTTCTGCGGGGACACGGTAGCCTCGGAGGCCGGCTGGTCCTCCCTGCGCTACCTCCTGGCCGCGCCCGTGCCCCGGGCCCGGCTGCTGTGGTCCAAGCTCGTCGTCGGCCTCGGCCTCAGCCTGGCCGCGATGGTCCTGCTGCCGGTCGTCGCGCTCGCCGTCGGCTCCGCGGCCTACGGCTGGGGCCCGCTGGAACTGCCCACCGGCGGCGAGCTCGCCCCGGGCACGGCGGCCCAGCGGCTGCTGATAGTGATCGGGTTCATCTTCGTCTCCCAACTGGTCACCGCCGGGCTCGCGTTCTGGCTGTCGACGAAGACCGACGCCCCGCTCGGCGCGGTCGGCGGCGCGGTCGGCCTGACCATCGTGGGCAACGTCCTGGACGCCGTCACGGCCCTCGGCGACTGGCGCGACTTCCTGCCCGCGCACTGGCAGTTCGCCTGGGCCGATGCCGTCCAGCCCACCCCCGAGTGGTCCGGCATGATCCAGGGCACCGCCGTCTCGGTAACGTACGCGCTCGTCCTGTTCGCCCTGGCCTTCAGGGGTTTCGCCCGCAAGGACGTCGTCCCCTAGGTCACCGGAAGATCACCCACCGGTCTCGAAGACCGGCCGTCGTGCCCTCTTCGAGACGTATCCGCAACGCCCCGTGCCGCACGCTCCGGCCCCCTGCCCCGTCACAGTCACAGACATCGACGGACACAGGGGGCACGGGACATGAAAACCCACCGGACAGCACGACTCCTCGCCGCCGCGGCGGCCACGGCACTTCTGCTCACCGGCTGCGGCGCGGGCGCCGACTCCGACAGCAGCAAGGCCTCGGACGGAGCGGCGAACCGCAGCGACGGCTTCCCCGCCCCGAGCGAACCCCGCGCGGACGAGGACCTCACGGACGGGGACCGCAAGGCCGCCCCCGACCTCCTCTCCACCTTCGCCCTCGACGTCGACACCGCCTCCTACGGCTACGCCCGCCGCACCCTCGCCGAAGGCCGGCTCCCGGACCCCTCGACGGTCCGCCCCGAGGAATTCGTCAACAGCTTCCGCCAGGACTACGAACGCCCCGACGGCAACGGCTTCTCGGTCACCGTCGACGGCGCCCGCACCGGCGACGACGACTGGTCCCTGGTCCGCGTCGGCCTCGCCACGCGCAAGGGCGCCGCAACGGGCGAACGCCCGCCCGCCGCCCTCACCTTCGTCATCGACGTCTCCGGCTCGATGGCCGAACCCGGCCGCCTGGACCTCGCCCGGTCCGCCCTCGGCACGATGACCGACCGGCTCCGCGACGACGACTCCGTGGCCATCGTCACCTTCAGCGGCGAGGCCGAGACCGTCCTGCCGATGACCCGGCTCGGCGACCACCGGGACCGCGTCCACGACGCCATCGACAGCCTGGAGCCGACCGACTCCACCAACCTCGGCGCCGGCGTCGAGACCGGTTACGAAACCGCCGTCGAAGGCCTGCGCGAGGGCGCCACCAACCGGGTCGTGCTCGTCTCCGACGCCCTCGCCAACACCGGCGACACGGACGCCGACTCCATCCTGGAGCGCATCTCCGACGCCCGCGAGGAACACGGCATCACCCTCTTCGGCGTGGGCGTCGGCAGCGACTACGGCGACGCGCTGATGGAACGCCTGGCCGACAAGGGCGACGGCCACACCGCCTACGTCTCGAACGAGGCGGACGCCCGCAAGGTCTTCTCCACCGACCTCCCGCAGAACGTCGACCTGACCGCCCGCGACGCCAAGGCCCAGGTCGCCTTCGACCCCGAGACGGTCGCCGAGTTCCGCCTCGTCGGCTACGACGACCGCCGCGTCGCCGACGACGACTTCCGCGACGACGGCGTGGACGGCGGCGAGGTCGGCCCCGGCCACACCGTCACCGCCCTCTACGCCGTGCGTACCAAGTCCGGCGCCGACGGCCACCTCGCCACGGCCACCGTCCGCTGGCTCGACCCCGACACCCGCACCCCGCACGAGGCCACCGGACAGCTGGAGACCGACGCCCTGCACGACGACCTCGCCGACGCACCCGTCCGCTTCCAGGTCACCACGACGGCCGCCTACTTCGCCGACGCCCTGCGCGACTCGGAGCGCTCGCTGCCCGACGCCCCGTCACTGAGCGAACTCGGCGAAACGGCCGACGCGTTGGCGCGGAAGACCGAGGACAAGGAGGTCGCCGACCTCGCCGAAGCCATCGCCGACGCAAGCCGTCTCGACCTCTAGCAGAGCAGCACGTGACACACGAAACGGCGGGCCACCGGAGTTCCGGTGACCCGCCGTCGCACTACGTCAGGTTGCGGCTCAGCCGTTGCCCGCGCCGTTGCCCGCGAGGACCGAGATGTCGTCCAGGATGTGCGAGAGCGGCTCGTCGCCCTTGGCCTGGGTGCTGTTCTCGACACACTGCTGGTTCTGCGGGGAGGACAGGACGTTGATGTCCTGGACGTTGATCGGGACAGCGCCGACGAGGCCCTGCAGGTTCAGCTTGGCGGGCAGGCCGAGGCACGGCTTGTTCAGCGAGCCCTGGACCAGCGAGAGCTGCGGGCTCAGGTCGCCGAACGTGGCCGAGTTGCCGAACTCCGACGAGGCGCCGTTGCCACTGGCGGAGGTGGTGCCGCTGTCGTCACCGATGGCCAGGGCCTGCGGCGCGGAGGCGACCGCGACACCGGCCAGGGAGGCGGCGACCACCGCGGTTGCCCACAGCTTCTTCATTTTCTTTCCCTTTCAAAAAGCGGACTCCGGGGGAGGCGCTGCGCGATCGTCACGCCTGCGCCGGACAGCGAGTCGCCGGTGGTCCGTCGACCCGCTGTCGGGGTGGAACGTCAGTGGTTGGCAGCGCCGTTGCCCGCGAGGACCGAGATGTCGTCGAGGATGTGCGACAGTGCCTCGTCGCCCTTGGCCTGGGTGCTGTTCTCGACACACTGCTGGTTCTGCGGGGAGGACAGGACGTTGATGTCCTGGACGTTGATCGGGACAGCACCGACGAGGCCCTGCAGGTTCCCCTTGACCGGCAAGCCGATGCACGGCTTGTTGAGGGAGCCCTGGATGAGCGCCATCTGGGGGCTCATGTTGCCGAAGGTGGCCGAGTTGCCGAACGACTGGCTGGCGCCGTTGCCGCTGGCGGAGGTGGTGCCGCTGTCGTTGCCGATGGCGAGCGCCGGAGCTGCGGCAGCTGCGGAGACGCCCACGACGGAAGCGGCGACCGCGGCGGCGGCCAGAACCTTCTTGATCACTTGCTAGTCCCTTCTGGAGAAACCCCGTCCACCGGAGCGGTCTGAATAACTGCCTCACCCCTGTTTGGTTGCTCCGCTTCACTCCGATGGCCTATCGAGGTGAACTCCCGTCGCCGAGTCGGAAAAACCGATCGGGTGAAGGGCCGCAACCAAAACCGGCGCATCCGGTTGTTCGGTGGCAGGCACATGGTCCTGGCCCGAGCCAGGACAGGGAAAGGAATAGCGAAATGCTGAAGAAGGCAATGGCCGTGGCGGCGGTCGCCGCTTCCGTCGTGGGTGTCTCGGCGGCGGCCGCGCCTCAGGCGCTTGCCATCGGGGACGACGCCGGCACCACCTCCGCCAGCGGCAACGGCGCCTCGTCGAAGTTCGGTAACTCGGTGACCAAGGGCGACCTGAGCCCGCAGGCCACGCTGGTCCAGAGCTCCCTGAACAAGCTGTGCATCGGCCTGCCGGTCAAGGGGAACGTGCAAGGCATCCTGGGTGCGGTCCCGATCGACGTCCAGGACATCAACGTCCTGGCCTCCCCGCAGAACCAGCAGTGCGCGGAGAACTCCACCCAGGCCAAGGGCGACGAGCCGCTGTCGCACATCCTGGACGACATCTCGGCCCTGTCGGGCAACGGCGTGGCCAACGGCTGACGTCCATCGGCGCTGCCCGCCGGACGGCCCGTGCCTTTTCGGCGGGCCGTCCGGCGGTGTTTGTCTGGAGAAGCGTTTCTTCTGTAGTGGGCCTGATGTGTGAACTATATGAATGCGTTCGAGTGAATTCCCGGGCGACGCGCGTTCGTCAGTTGCTTCGGCTGTCTATCTCTCGTTTGCAGCTTGCGAGTCGTGCATCCGGGCACGACCGCGGAGAAGGGAATCCCATGAAGAAGAGTGCTGCTGTTGTCGCGGGTCTGATCCTGGCGCTGGGCGGGGCCGCCCCGGCCTTCGCCGACGCTGATGCCCACGGTGCCGCCATCGGCTCCCCGGGCGTCCTGTCGGGCAACGTCGTTCAGGTTCCGATCCACATCCCGATCAACGTGTGCGGCAACTCGATCAACGTCATCGCGCTGCTGAACCCGACCGCCGGCAACGTCTGCATCAACGACTGACGGCGGATCGCACCAGTCGTACGGCTGGGTCGAGGCCGGCCTTGGACGACTCTTCGGTGGTCCAGGGTCGGCTTTTCCCACTTCTTCAAGCAGGAAGACAACGAGATTGCGCCAGACCCTGAGCAGGGGAATGGTCGCGGCCGCCGCCGCGACGAGCATTCTGTCCCTGTGCGGGGGCGGTTCCGCCCTCGCCGACTCGAACGCCGACGGGGCCGCCAAAGAATCGCCCGGACTCCTGTCGGGCAACCATGTCGAGGCCCCGGTGAACATCCCGGTGAACGCCTGCGGCAACTCGGTCGACGCCGCCGCCGCGCTCAACCCCACGTTCGGCAACTCCTGTGCCAACCTCTCCGCCGAGCACAAGCACCGAGCCCACCTCACCGACGGGGCATACGGCCCACACGGGACGCCCTACGGCGACGACGACTCCGGGTACGGGGGGTCCGGCCACGGGCACTCCGGCTACCAGGACTCGGGTCACGGGGACTCGGATCACTGGGGTGACGGGTACAGCGACTCGGGATACGGGGGCCCGGATCGAGGGGACTCCGGGTACGGCGACCAGGGGTACGAGGACGACGGGTACGGGGACGACGGTTACGACGACCACGGTCCGGGCGACGACTGCGGGGGCTACGGCGACTCGTGCGGCGGCGGAGGCCACACGCCGCCGCCTCCCGGTGGGGGGCACACCCCGCCTCCGCCGGGCGGGGAGCACACCCCGCCGCCTCCCGGTGGAGGCCACACCCCGCCTCCGCCCGGGGGCGATCACTCGTCGCCGCCTCCGCACGGTGGGGGCGGTACTCCGCCGGGTGGCGACCACTCCTCCCCGCCCCCGCACGGTGGTGGGAACACTCCGCCCGGTGGCGACCACTCCACCCCGCCTCCGCACGGTGGGGGCGGTACGCCGCCCGGCGGCGGTCACTCGTCGCCGCCTCCGCACGGCGGTGGGGGCGGTACTCCGCCGGGTGGTGACCACTCGTCCCCGCCCCCGCACGGCGGCAGCAGCACTCCGCCCTCCGGCGGCGGGCAGTCGACGCCTCCGCACCGTGGGGAGCACTCCACGCCTCCCTCCGGCGGCGGGCACTCGACGCCGCCCCACGGTGGCGGCGGACACTCCGTGCCTCCGCACGGTGGCGGTGCCGGGCACGCGACGCCGCCCGCGTTGGCGCACACCGGCAGTGACAAGGCGGCGCTGCTCGCCGCGTCCGGGGTCAGCGCGGTGCTCATCGGCAGTGGCGCCCTCCTGTACCGGCGAGGCAGGGCCGCGTCCCGTCGGTGAACGGCACCGGGTGCCGGACGCCCTCGCGCCCGGCACCCGCGTCGCTCAGCCCCGCACCGCCGGCGCCGTGTCCTGGCGACCCGGCGCCGGGATCGCCCCGCTCGGCATGCCCGTGCGCAGCCGGCGCCGGACTCCCCGGACGAGGGACCCCGCCGTGAAGGTCGCGCCGTAGACGAAGCGCATCGCCGGGCCGAAGCCGGCCGCCGTCACCAGGCCGGCCATGAACAGACCGGGGCAGGACGACTCGAAGTCCCGGCCGATCTCGGGGGAGCCGTCGGCCACCGTGGCCAGCGAGTCGCGCAGGTCGCCGGAGAGGAGCCCGAGCCGGTCGCGGGTCGCCTTGAAGCCGGTGGCCGCGATCACATGCTCGGTCTCGAAGGAGTCCGCTCCGGTCACCTCGAGGCGCACCCCGCCCGGGACCGCCCGCGCCGCCGTCACCTCGTGGTCGAGACGCACCTCCACGGCGCCCTCCACCCGGTCCCGTACCCACCATGCGCCGGCCGGTCCGAGCGCCGTCGCCGCGATCCGTGCCCGGGTCGGTTCCCGGAGCCGCCGGTAGAGGCCGGGGCGTTCCGCGTAGAACCAGTTGCGCCAGCCGCAGCCGAGGCCGCTGAGCGGGGAGCGGGCCGACTGCCACCACGGGCGTTCCCAGGCCGGCGGCACATCGTTCCAGCGCAGTCGGTCGGCGCGGGCCAACACCCGTACCCGGGTGTCCTGTTCGGCGAGCAGGGCGGCCGTCTCCAGGGCCGCCTGGCCGCCGCCGATCACCGTGACGTCCCGGCCGCGGAAGCGGTCGAGGTCGCCGTGGTGGCTGCTGTGCGAGACGAGGCCGGAGGAGAGTCCGCGCAGGGCGGACGGGATCTCGACGAACGGCATCACGCCGACCGCGAGGGCGATCGTGCGGGCGTGCACGGTCTGGCCGTCCTCGGTGACCGCCTCGAAGCCGCCCGGCCGGGGCGCGATCCGGGTCACGGTGCGCTCGTCCACCTCGGGGACGGCGTTGCGGGCGAACCACAGGCCGTACTCGGCGAACATCTCCACCGGGATCGGCTCCCCGTGCCGGGCCGTCACGCCCTGGCTCGCGCAGTAGGCGTCGAGTCGCCAACGGGCTGCGGGGTCGGAGAGATTGGAGGCCCATGGCTCGGACTTCAGGAACATGCCGTCCGGCATGTTGTCGCGCCAGGAGGCCATCGGCCGGCCGAAGACGCGCAGGCTCAGCCCGGCGGCCGCGGCGTGGGACGCGATGGACAGGCCGTACGGGCCGGCGCCCACCACCAACAGGTCGTACATCAGCAACTGCTCGCTTTCTCGTCGTCGGTCGGTTCGGTCAGGCCCGTCAGGGACGGCGGGGGTGGCGGGGACTGGCGGACCACGCGGGGCCGCACCCCGGCCGCGCCCGCCGTGCCGAGCCGGTGCAGCCGGCCGAGCAGCCGGCGGGCGACATGGGCGCCCCACAGTCCCCACATGGCCCGGCCGGGAGCGGTGTCGTCGCCCGCGTGCCAGGCCAGCTCGCGGCCGGGGCCGCGGCGCGCCGGTCGCAGTGCGGCCAGCGGCGCGTAGTTCTCCACCACGAACGCCCGCCCCGGCAGCGGGGACCCGGCGGGCAGCGGACGGTGGGTCAGATCCAGGTGCTGGGCGCGGACGACGTCCAGCCCGCCGCCGTCGGCGAAGAGCCGGAACTGGGCGCCGGGGCGGGGGTTGAAGTCGAGCAGGTGGTAGTCGCCCGTCATGCCGCAGCGCCGGAAGTCGAGGTCGAGGATGCCCCGGTAGCCGAGTTCGTCGGTGAGTCGCTCGGCCAGCGTCCGCACCTGCGGGTTCTCGGTCCACTCGCCGACCGCGGTGAGTCCCGCGCCGCGCGGCCAGGCGCACAGCTTGCGGCCCGCGCCGCCGCCGCCGACCGCGCCGGAGCGGTCGGCGTACCCGTGGAAGAACCAGTCGCGGTCCGGTCCCGGCGGCAGGAAGGCCTGGAGCAGCAGTCGGCTGCCCGCCTCCTCGGTGCGCAGGTACAGGTCGCGCGCCTCCTGGGTGGAGCGCACCACGAGGGTGCTGCGCAGCCCCGAGTCGGCGGGCAGCAGCCAGGGCCGGCTCCACTTGGCCACCACCGGCAGGCCGAGCCGCCAGGCGGCGGAGGCGGCCTGGGCCGCGCTGTCCGGGACCACGGTGAGCGGGTGCGGCACGTCGGCCGCCGCGCACAGTTGGGCCAGTTCGGCTTTGTCGGCGACGCGTTCGGGCACCGTGCCGGGCTGCTGGGGCAGCAGGTAGGCGGGCGCCAGTTCCGCGCGTAGAGCGCTGACCGCGATCGCGCCGGCGTCGTCCATCGGGATCAGGACGGCGGGCCGTTCGATGCGGGCGGCCACCCGCAGCAGGACGGCGGCGATGTCGGCGGGGGCGGCGCCGGGCGGCGGCGGGGGATGCAACTGGCGTACGAAGCGGGATGTGCGTACGGGACTTCCCGTCGAGTCGGCGACCACGTGCACATCGACTCCGGCTCTGCCGAGCGAGCGCACGGCACCCAGCGTTCCGTGGTGAAAGGGATTCCGGTCGATCCGCAGGAGTACGGCGGGGACGCGGGTGTCGAGCAACGACTCGGGCATTTTTTGCCGGTCCTTCGGTTCAGTTCACCGGTATGGGCGATCGAGGCACTCGAAAGCCCTAATGGCGGTGGCGTAATTCCTTTTCGTGTGACTTTCATATGACTGAGTGTCAGTAATGCGCGGACATTGCGCGTTACGTGAGAGTGGAGAAAGGAGCAGGCATGACCCCACAGCAGCGAACCACGCGGTCCCGACGGCTGGCCGTTGTCGCGGCGTCGGTCGCGGCGTCGGCCGTTCTGGCGTCCGGACCTGGATTCGCCGCGGGCGCGGGGGTGGTGCGGGTCGCCGATCCTCCCGCTCCCACCCCGACCGTCCCGAGACCCGCGGTGGTCGAACCGGTGCCCGAACCGGCCGCCCCCGTGCAGACGGCGACCACCCTGCCGACCACCGCGCCCCTGCCGACCGTCGCACCGATCGAGCCGGTCGCACCGGTGACCCCGACGCAGGCCCCCGTGCCGTCCACCGAGCCGTCCACCGAGCCGTCCACCGCGCCGACCAAGGACGCAGCCTCCGCCTTCGGCGCCTACCTCGACTACGGCGCCCGGGGAGTGGCCCGGATCGCCGAGCTCAGCGAGTGGCTGGGAGGCGCGAAGCTGCGCGTCGGCCACACCTACCTGCCGGGCGACCGGTGGCACAACATCGCGGGCCTGCCCGACTTCCTCGAGGCGTGGGCCAAGTGGAGGCTGGAGCGGGACGACCGGATGTTCGTCCTCAACGTGCCCATGCTGGAGCGCAACGAGGAGGACGTCTCCGACACCGAGGTGCGCAAGCTGCTGCGGCAGGGCGCGGCCGGGGAGTTCGACCACCACTACCGGGCTCTCGCCGAGCGACTGGTCGCGCTGAAGGTGCCGGACACGGTGATCGTGCTCGGCTGGGAGATGAACGGCATCACGTACACCCATCGGTGCGGCCCGGACCCGGAGGCCTGGAAGAAGTACTGGAACAGGATCGTCTCCACGATGCGTTCGGTGCCGGGTCAGAAATTCAAGTTCGACTTCACGCCGAGCCGCGGCAAGGACGCCATTCCCTGGACCCAGTGCTATCCGGGGGACGACACGGTCGACATCCTCGGAATGGACTCCTACGACCAGCCGACCGGTCTGTCCTTCGACGAGCAGGTGAAAGAACCCTACGGGCTCCAGGCGCACGTGGACTTCGCCAAAGCGCACGGCAAGCCCATTTCCTACCCGGAATGGGGACTCTTCCGTAACGGTGACAACGCCGAATACATGCGGCGCATGCTCGCCTGGATGGACGAGCACAAGCCGCTGTACAACACGCTGACCGACTACTGCCCGCACGGCGTGTGGCAGTGCCTGCAGAACCCTCGGTCGTCCGCGGTCTACCGATCGCTCCTGTCCGGCCGCACCGACGAGCCGAGCACCACGCCGACGGCACCGGTGCCCACCACGGTGCCCGCGAAGGAGCCCGCTGAGGAACCCACGCCCGAGCCCAGCGTCGAACCCCGGGTGAACTGCCTGCCGATGGACCTCGGCGACTGGGTCGAGTACTGGCTCGGCGGCAAGCTGTGCCTCCGCCTGGACTGGTGGTCGCGCAGCGGGTGAACCGCGGTGCGGTGGCGGCAGGCCCGCGTCAGGACCTGCCGTCACCGGCCCGCTCCTTCCGCTGCTCCAGCCGGAGCAGCAGCTCCTTGCCCCGCCGCCGCGCGGCCACGTCGCACAGGGCCGCCGACAGCAGCGGCGCGGTGCGCCGACGGGCCAGCAGCAGCCGCTGGTTGACGACCGGTTCGGGCCGCCAGTGGTGCTTGTAGGGCTCGTTGCCGCGCAGCAGGCTCAGCGCGGCGCGCCCGCCGCCCCGGGTGTGCTCGGCACATGCGTCGAGCAGCATCACCGCCACGTCCGCCTTGCGCTCGCGCAGCTGCGGATGGGCGCCGTAGAGGTAGCCCCCGGCCAGCCGACGCGACAGCAGGGTCAGATCGACGGCCACGACGTCGTCGTCCAGCCGGAACTCGGTGACCACCGCGTCCCCGGAGCGCACCATCGGTGCGACCGAGCGCACCAGGTGCTCGCAGAACCGGGGCAGCAGGTGCTCGCCCGTCACCTTCCGGCCCTGCCACTGCAACTGGTGCAGTTCCAGCAGCCGCCGCAGCGCCGGGTCCACCTCCTCCGGGCGCACGACCTGCCGCTGCACGCCCAGCGCGGTCAGTTTGCGCAGCTTGGCGCGCACGCGCTGGGCCTTCGCCGAGGGCAGCCGGGCCACCAGCTCGTCCATCGGGACGGCGGGCAGCTCCAGGCACACCGAGTCGTTCACCCGCCGCCGCGGCCCGTGCCACAGCTCGTAGACCTGCTCCACCGCACCGCCCGGGCGCACCTCGCGGAAGTCGATCAGCGCGGTGCGGGCGGCCGCCGCGAGGCCCTCGGTGAGCGCGGCCACGGCCCGCTCGCCGTGTTCGTCGTCGACGAGGACGTCCCCGTAGTCGGAGATCGCCCCGCCGAGCGGCACCAGCGCGGGCAGCGGTCGGCGGACGGCCGTCAGCGGGGCGGCGGCGACGAGTTCGGCGCCGTTGCGGACCAGCAGCAGCCGCAGTCGGCCGGGCCTGCCGTACGAGAGCCACCACGAGTGCAGCCAGGCGTGGCTCTGGAACGGGGTGGCCGTCGCGCACCTCTGGTAGAGCCGGCCCCAGGCGGGTGCGAGGGCGGCGAACGCCTGTTCGTCGGTGACGACTTCGGCCGTGAACGTCGGCTTCACAGCGCTCCGTGCGCTTCAGCGGCGAGGGCCGGGCCGGGGACGGCGGCGGAGCGCACGACCTCCTCCTCGCGGCCCCGCCTCGGCCGCACCAGCACCGCCAGCCCGCCGAGCAGCCCGCCCGCGCTCGCCCCCACCAGAGCGGTCACCGTCGTGGACGCCGAGGACGGCGCGGTCGGCCGCACGGCACGCGCGAACTGCTGGAGCTCGACGTTGGTGGCGGACCGGGAGCTCTTCGCGTGCTGGGTCAGCGAGCGGGAGACCGCGTTGGCCATGTCGGCGGCCAGGTCGGCGCGCGTGGAGGTCGCCGTGATGGCGACCATCGGGGCGTCCGGCGAGGTCGCCGTCTGCACGTTCCGCCGGAGCGTGTTCACCGGCACGCCCGCCCAGACCTGCGCGTCCCCGAGCACCGCGAGCTGGGTGGCGACCCGGCCGTAGGCCTGCGCGAAGCCGAGCGCGGACGCCGGGTCGGACTTCGCGGTCGGGACGGCGACGACATAGGCGGTGGCCGAGTAGACGGGCGCCTTGACGGTTCCGTACGTGCCGCCGAGCAGGCCGCCGGCGACGGCGCCGGCCGCGAGCAGGGACCAGGGCGGGAGCGCCTTGGCGCGGCGCAGTGCGGCGGGACGGCGGGGGTTCTCGGTCATGGGGAACTGACTCCCTGGGGTGTCGGGGAAGCGGGGGAGAGCCGGGGTGGTCCGGAGACGGTGGCCGCGTACACGTCCATGAGCTGGGCGGCGCTGCGGGCGATGTCGTAGTGGCGGGCGGCGCCCGGGGCGGTGCGCGGGCCGGGGGGCCGCGCTCGGGCTTCGGCCAGCGCGCGGACGAACGCCCGGGGGCCGCCGGTCACCCGGCGGGCGCCGGCCGCCTGCGCGGGCAGGTGCTCGATCGCGGGGCAGGAGGCGTAGAGCACGGGCAGTCCCGAGGCCAGGGCCTCCACGACCGCCAGGCCGAAGGTCTCCTCGGGGGAGGGGGACACGAACAGGTCCATGGCGCAGGCCAGGGAGGGCAGGTCGGGGCCGGGGGTGCCGTCGGCGACATAGGGGCGTTCGCCGGTGAACAGGACGCGGTCGGCGACGCCCGCCTCGTGCGCGGTGCGCCGCAGCACGTTCTCCTCGGGGCCCCCGCCCACCAGCAACAGCCAGTGGTCGTCCGAGAGTTGAGCCAGGGCCTGGATGACGACGTCGAAGCGCTTGCCGGCCGTGAGGCGTCCGATGCCGCCGACGACGTAGGCGTCGTCCGGCAGCCCGAGGCGGCGCCGGGTGGTGTGGCGCGCGACCGGATCGAAGCGGAAGCGGTCCAGATCGATGCCGTTGGGGACGACCTCGATCCGGGGGGCCGGCACCCCCCAGTTCCGCAGCCGGTCGGCGACCGTGGGCGAGACGGCGACCGTGGTGCGGCCCAGCCGTTCGCTGGCCAGATAGAGCGCGCGGACCCCGGAGGTCAGCTTCCGCCCCTCCAACTGCGAGTCGCCCAGGGAGTGCTCGGTGGCCACGACGGCGCGGACCCCGGCGAGGCGCGCGGCCAGTCGGCCGTAGACGCAGGCCCGGTAGAGGTGGGTGTGGACGAGGTCGTAGCCGCCGGAGCGGATGATCCGGACCAGGCGCGGCAGCGCGCCCAGATCGCGGTTGCCGGCCATGCCGAGGTGGACGACCCGGACCCCGTCCTCGGTCAGCCCGTCGGCCACCGACCCCGGGTTGGTCAGCGTCACCACATCGCAGTCGACCGGCAAGTGCCGTAGCAGCAACCGCAGTTGCTGCTCGGCGCCGCCGACGCCCAGCCCCGTGATGATGTGCAGCGCCTTCACCGCAGCCCCTCGACGGGACGCCGGCGCAGTCCGTGCAGCCGGTACTTGAGGAACAGGCGCAGCGTGTTGTCGTCCTGCCCGATGTGCACGCGCGGCAGGGCGTGCAGGCCGTTCAGCTCGCCGGGGTCGATCGCGCAGCCGTAGCCGTAACCGGCTTCGCGCACGGCGTCCATGGCCCGTCGGTCGATCGTCCCGTACGGGTAGCAGAAGCCGTCGATCTCGGTGCCGAGCAGTGCGGAGAGGTCGGCGCGGCTGTCGACCGTCTCCTTCTTGAGGGTGAGGTCGTCGGCCTTGGTCAGGTCGACGTGGGTGAGGCCGTGCGAGCCGATCTCGACGCCCTCGTCGGCCGCGCGGCGGATGCCGTCGGCGGTCAGCAGGGGCTTGCGCGGGCCCAGTGGGTCCCAGGCGTTGTCGCCGCCGAGCCGGCCCGGCAGCACGAAGAGGGTGGCCGTGCAGCGGTGCCGGCGCAGGACGGGCAGGGCCTCGGTGAGGAAGTCGGCGTACCCGTCGTCGAAGGTCAGGCCGACCAGGTCGTGACCCCGGCCCTCGGCGCGGGCGGCGAGCAGCCGGGCCATGGAGACGCCGTGCAGCCCGCGCCGCCGCAGCCACGTCAGCTGCTTGTCGAGCCGTTCGGGGGTGACGGTGATGCGGTAGGGGTCCTCGGTGCAGTCGTTCACGGAGTGGTACATCGCCACCCACGGGACGGAGCTGCGTCTGCGGTTGTCAGGAGCGGCCATGGGAGAGCCTTCGGGTCGCGGAACGTACGGAACGGAGTGCGGAGACGATGCCCTGGGCGCCCAGCGCGCGGCCGAGCAGCAGGAAGACGACGGTCACGGTGCAGCCCCCGGCGGCGAGACCGGCCATGGGGTCGGTGAACTGCGCGGCGGCCAGGGCCCCGACCGGGGTCGCGACCAGGGCCGCGCGCATCGGCCGGCTCAGCTCGCGCAGCACGCCCCGGACGCCGATCGGGACGCTGCGCGGACCCATCCCGGCCAGCAGCACCAGGGCGGTGACGGTGATGCCGGTCGCGTTGGCGGCGGCGATCCCGTACACCCCCCAGGCGCCGACGCTCAGTGCGCCGATCCAGGCGGTCACGATGATCCCGGCGGCCATCGCGCCGACCGGGTACCAGGAGCCGCGGCCCGCCGAGAAGTAGGAGCGGGCCAGCGCGCCCACCATGGTCTGGCCGAGCAGCCCGAGCGCGTACACGCGCATCACGCCCGCCGTCGCCGCCGTGTCCCGTGCGGTGAACGCGCCCCGCTGGAAGAGCAGTTCGATCATCTGCGGCGCGCAGGCCACCACCGCGGCGGTGCCGAGCAGCACGATGCAGGCGGCCAGCGACAGATCCCGCTCCACCCGGCCGCGGGCCCGCTCGGTGTCCCCCTCGGCCAGCGCCCGCGCGACCACCGGGAAGGTGACCGTGCACACCATCACCGACAGGATCATCGGCATCTGCGCGACCTTCTGCGCGTAGTTGAGGTGCGAGATCGCCCCGGCCGGCAGGTTCGAGGCGAGGAACCGCTCGACGAGGGTCTGGGACTGCCGACACAGCGCGAACAGCAGGACGGTCGTGAGCAGAGCGGTGTCGAGGGGCCGCGGCTCCTCGACGATCTCCGCCCCGTCCGCCCCACGCCGCTTCTTCCTCAACTGCCCGCACAGGGAGGGCAGTTGGGCGAGGACCATCAGCAGCCCGCCGACCGCCACCCCGGCCGCCGCCGAGCGCACCCCCCAGCGCCCGCCGAGCACGAACATCCCGGTGATGATGCCGACGTTGTAGGCCACGTAGATCGCCGCGGGCGCCACATACCGCCGGTGCGCGCGCAGGGCCGCGCTGCAGTACCCGGCGAGCCCGAAACTCACCACGCAGGTCGCGGTGAGCCGGGTGCAGTCGACGGCGAGCGCGGGGTCGGGCAGACCGGGGGCGAGGACCGCGACCAGCTGGGGGGCGATGCCGATGAACAGGGCGCCGACCGCGACGAACGCCAGCGACAGCCGGGGGAGCGTGCCGGCCACCAGGGCCCGGACCGGGTCGCCGGGGGCGCCCTGGGAGCGGCGGGCCAGCGCCATGCTGAACGCCGGGATCAGCGCGAACGCCAGTCCGTCCTCGATCAGCAGCGTGGCCGCGAACTCGGGCACGGTCCACGCGACGAGAAACGCGTCGGTGTCGCTGCCCGCCCCGAACAGCCGGGCCAGCGCCTGGTCCCGCACCAGCCCGAGCAACGCCCCGGCGACGGAGAGGGCGGCGGTGACGGCCGCGGCCTTGGCGAGGAAACCCCGTGATGCCGGGGGAAGGTCGCCGGCCTCCCCGGCAGTTTCCTCGGCCGTCTCCCCGGACCGTGCGGTCGGCCCGGCGGTCCGCGCCGACGGAACGGACACGGGTCCGCCCGTGCGGGGTGTCCGAGGAGGCTTCACCGTCATCGCGCGAGCGCCCCCTCGCGCCCGCCGCTGCCGCCATGGGAGCTGCCGACATGGGGGCCGTCGCTCCTGCCGCTGCTGCCCACCAGCGCCCACCAGGCCACGAGCCCGAAGACGACGGCGGTCAGAACGGTCGACGGCCCGCCGATGTCGGCGTACATGAAGTCGATCAGCTGCCAGATCAGCAGCCCGCAGGCGACGAGCGCGCAGTCCAGACCGGGGCCGCGGTCCCTGACCCGGAGCCGGCCCCGCAGCGCGCACACCAGCAGCGCCAGCCAACCGCCCGTGAGGGCGAGCAGCCCGATCAGGCCCTGCTCGCCGAGGATCAGCAGATACATGTTGTGCGGGGACAGCAGCGGCTGCCGGACGAAGCCGGTGCCCGCGCCCGCGGTGTCGCTGCCGGAGGACAGCGCGAGCGACGCGTGCGCGTCCCGGTGCTCGGGGAAGCCCTTCAACCCGACGCCGGTGAGCGGCTGTTCGCGCCACATGCCGACCGCGGCCGCCCACATCGTGAACCGGTCGGTGACGGACTGGTCGGGCGCGTCCGCGACCTGCGTGATGCTGCTGACGCGCTCCTGGAGCATCGCCGAGCCGACGCCGAACCCGCCCACCAGGACCACCCCGGACAGGACGACTGCGGCGCCGACTTTCAGCGCCCGCCGCAGCCCGGCCAGCGCCAGCTGAAGAGTGCAGGTCAGCGCGGTCGCGATCCACGCGCCCCGGCTGAAGGAGAGCGCCAGCGGCACCAGCAGCGCGAGCGCGAAACCGGCGGCGATCGCCCGCGGCCGCAGGGAGGTCCGGCCGAGCGCCAGCCCGACGGCGCAGATCAGCCCGAAGGACACGACGGTCGCCATGCCCATCACGTCCTGCGATCCGAAGGTGCCGACCGCCCGGATGTCCTCGCCCTGGTAGGAGGCGCCGGTCCCGGTGACGAACTGGTGGACACCGACCGCGCCCTGCCACCCCGCCAGCCCCACGAACGACCAGGCGAGCACCCGGAAGTCCGACCGGTCCCGGATCAGCAGCAGCACGGCCGCCGGAACCAGCACGAACACCTGGAGATAGCGGCCGAGGCCGGTCAGCCCGGCGCCCGGCGAGGACGCGTTGAGCGCGGCGAGCGTGAGCCCGACGACCGGCAGGCCGAGCACCACCGCCGCGGAGTGCGACAGCCGACGTCTGGGGTGTCGCAGCTCCCGGACCACACACCACCCCACGACGAGCGCGGAGAGCGCGTCGGCCGGTCCCGCGCCGCCCTCTCCGCCGGGGGAGGCGGGCAGCGCGAGCAGGGCGACGACGGCGACCACCGGCAGCACCGGCGACAGCGACCGGGCACGGGACAGCGGGAGGGGCAGAGGCGGGGGCGGGGCGAGAGGCGGGGGCGGGGCGAGGGTCATCGGTCGGTTCAGCTCCCGGTCGGTCGCACGAGGGCGGCCGCGGTGCGCAGCAGGAGGCACACGTCCTGCCACAGCGACCAGTTGTCGATGTACGCGTTGTCGAAACGGGCCCGGTCCTCGATCGAGGTGTCGCCGCGCAGCCCGTGCACCTGGGCGAGGCCGGTGATGCCGGTCCGCATCCGGTGCCGGGCCGCGTATCCGGGGTAGGTCTGGCTGAACTGGCCGACGAAGAAGGGGCGTTCGGGACGCGGCCCGACCAGGCTCATGTCGCCGCACAGGACGTTCCACAGCTGGAGCAGCTCGTCCAGCGAGAACCGGCGCAGGAAGCGGCAGAAGGGGCTCATCTCCCGCTCGCCGGCCACGCTCCAGCGGGTCGCGGCCTCGTGCTCGTCGACCGGCCGGTGGGTGCGGAACTTCAGCAGGGTGAAGGGCCTGCCGTCCTTGCCGATGCGCTCCTGCCGGAACACCACCCCGGGCCCGTCGGACAGCCGCAGCGCCACCGCGCACACCAGCAGCAGCGGGCTCACCAGCAGCAGCAGCGTCCCGGAGACGGCGATGTCCAGCAGCCGCTTGCCCAGGCTGCCCCGGCGCCCGGCGCCCATGTCGAGGCGCCGGCAGGAGAACCCGGCGAGCTGCTCGCGGCTCGTGTACGAGGGGGTGTCGGCGTCGATCTCCCACACCGTGCAGCCCGACTCGGCGAGCGCCCGCAGCAGCGGGCCCTGCACGCTGCGCACGGCGGGGTGGACGCACAGCACGTCCCGGACGCCGTTCTGGATGAGGGCCCGCTGCACCTCCTGACCGGTGGTCAGCACCGGTAGTCCGTCGGCGCCGTCGGGCTGTTCGGCCACGATCCCCACCGGCTGGACCCCGCACCGGGGGTGGCGCAGCACGGCGGCGGCCACCCGCTGCGCGGTCGTGGCCGGGCCGATGACGAGCGCGGCGCGCGGGCGGCGCAACAGCGCCCGGTGCCGCCGCAGATGCACGAGCGCGCGAGCGACGCAGCCGGCCGCGGCCTGCGCCGCGCACCCGAGGAGCAGGGTGCGGGCCGACAGCGCGTGCGTCGGGTTCCACGCCGCCACGAGCGCCCCGAGCGCCAGCCAGGCCACCGCGATCCGGCCGCACACGAGGGGCAGTTCGTCCAGCACCCCCGCCACCGGGCGCGGGTGCTGCGGGCGCAGCAGCATCGTGGCCGCCACCAGCAGGGCCACCAGCAGCGGGCGGCGCTGTGCCCCGGTCAGGGCCAGCGCGCCCACGAACGCGGCGAGGCCGTCGGCGAGCAGCAGCGGCACCGGCGACGCGGGCCGCGCCACGGGCCGTCGGGTGGGGAACCGGAATCCCGCTGCGCTCTCCCGCCGCGGAATGACCGAGACGGGCGAGTATCCGGGCTGCGCGCCCGGGGAGGGGACGGTGCTTTCCGCAGTCACGAGTGGATGGACTCCCTGCACTCGGTGGGCGCGACGCGCGCCCCTTCCGTGGTCGTGAGCAACTCGCGGTACACGCCCGCGACCGCCTCGGCCGTGCGCCGCACATCGTGGGTGGCCAGGACGTGACGGCGCCCCTGGTGGCCGAGCGACTCGCGCAGCAGCGGGTCGAGCAGCAGTGCGGCGACGGCGTCGGCCAGCGCCGCCGGGTTCTCGGCGGGCACCAGACAGCGGGCCGCGAGCGCGCCCGGGAGGCTCTCCCGGGCGCCGTTCACCTCGGTGACCACCACGGGCCGCCCGCAGGCCAGCGCCTCCAGCGGGGTCAGCGCCATGCCCTCCCAGCGGGAGGGGAGCACGACCAGATCGGCGGCCTGGTACCAGGGCGCTGCATCGGGGACGGCCCCGGCGAACAGCACCGACTTCGGTGCGCGGGCCCGCAGTCGCTCCCCGTCCGGCCCGTCGCCGACCAGCACCAGCCGGGCGTCGGGCGCCTTCGCCGCGACGGCGTCCCACGCCCGCAGCAGCACGTCCTGCCCCTTCTGCCGGCACAGCCGCCCCACGCACACCACCAGCGGGGCGGCCGGGTCGAGCCGGGGGAGCAGGGCGGCCCGCACGGTGTCGACGGGAGCCGGGTGGAAGCGCTCGGGATCGATGCCGTTGGGGATGACGCTCCACTGTCCGGTGATCCCGGCGCGCAGACCGGCGTCCCGCTCCGCCTCGCTCACACACACCACCCGGTGTGCCCAACGCGCCCCGAACCGCTCCCACTTGAGGGCCAGGGCCGCGGTCGTGCCGCCGACCGCCTCGAAGGACCAGGCGTGCGGCTGGAACACGGTCGGGATCCGTCCGCGCACCGCGAGCCGCCCGGCGAGACCGGCCTTCGCGCTGTGCGCGTGCACCAGGTCGGGGCGTACCTCGTCGAGCACGCGTACGAGCCGCCGCACCTCACCGGGGACCGAGGGCCCCGGCGACCGTGTCGCCGCCCAGTGGCGTACGTCCGCCCCCAGGGACCGCAGGTCCCGGGCGAGCCGGCCGGCCGGGCAGGCGACGGTGACGTGCAGACCGGCCGCGAGCTGGGCCCGCGCCAGGTCCGTCACGACCCGGGGGACCCCGCCGTCCACGGGCTGGGTGAGGTGCAGGACCCGGGGTCTGTCGTCGGGTTCTGGCTGGTGCATTGCGCGGTTTCCTCGCTCACGGTGGCGCTCGGGACGTGCGGGAACGCGCCTGATTACTTCTTCTGTGTGTCGACGGCGACGAAGAGCGCCCCGGCCCACGCCGCGTCCCGGTGGGAAACGAGCCGAACGGTCAGCTGGTCACCGCCGCGCCGCAAACCCCCGCCGAGATCGAACACGTCGGAGTCGTAGCCGAGGGTGTTGACGTACGCCGGTACACGCGCCGCCGGAGCCGCCCCCGGCTCGCTGATCGTGGAGTTCAACACATCGTCAGATGGATTGACCGGGTCTTTGAGCGCGGTGGCGGCCCCGCCACCGGTCGAGAGGGTGAACGAATCACCCGAACGGCCGAGGTCGCCGCGGTCGCCGTCGTAGGCGACGAGTCCGGCCCGGCCGCTCGCGCCCTTGGGGATGCGGAGCCCGCGCAGCCGGAGTTCCTTCCCGGCGGCGGCCTCGAGGGTGTCGAAGCCGTCCCAGACCGACAGGTCCCGCAGCGGCTCCGCCGCGTTCTCGTAGGCCACGACCAGCGTCCAGCCGCCCCAGGCCCCGGCCGCCGACTTGCCCATGGCCACGTTGATCTGCGCGACCGTGTACAGCCCCCGACCGCTCTCGCGCACCAGCTTCGTGACGTCCGCGGAGGCCTGGAAGGCGTCGGCGCCCTGGGCCACGCGGTGGCCGACGACCGTGTCCGCGAGCACCTCCTTGTACTCCCCGCCCGGCTCGGCGATCAGCACCCGCCCGTTGTCCTTCGGCGGCTTCTGCTCACCGACGCGCAGGTTGCCGCCCCAGTACAGCCGCGCGTACGACACCCGCGCGCCCAGCGGCAGACGGACCTCGGCGCGGGAGGAGTTGTAGGTGTTCGGGTCGCTGTCGACGTCGACGTAGAACATGTCGAAGTCGTTGTTGGCCGCCGCCTTGCCCTGGCGCACGGCGGGACACGTGGGCGCCGCGCCGGTCGCCGGGGCGGCCCGGCAGCTGATGGCCGCGTTGGCCGCGCGGACGATCCCGCCGTGCTGTGTCGCGTGGTAGCGCTGAGCGAAGGCGAGGCGCTCGGCCTCGGCGGCGGGCGGCGCGGCGCTCTGCGCGCCGATCGCACGGGCGCCGGCCGGCGCCCCGAGCGAGGCGAGGGCGAGGACACCGATCGTCGCGCGGCGCAGCGACGGACCCAGGGAATTGCGCATGAGCGGCGGTGCCCTTTCGTGCGATTTGCTTGCTATAAGCGTGGGTCGGATGGTGCGCAACTCTAGTCGATATCAGGATTAATCCTGAGAAACCGGACAAGTGTGTCGGAATGGTGAAGTCGAGTCCCCGGTGACATCACTCATTTGGCGGCACAACCCCCGTGGGTCCCGCGCGTTGACCTCAGCGCCGGGCATCCCCGCCCGGGTGTTTGTGTCAAAACCCCAAGGAGCACCTCTCCATGTCGCGTATCGCGAAGGGCCTGGTCCTGACCTCCGTTGCCGCCGCGGCCGTCGCCGGCGCCTCCGGCATCGCCGCCGCCGACAGTGACGCGAACGGCGTCGCCGCGCACTCCCCGGGCGTGCTGTCCGGCAACGTCGTCCAGGTTCCGGTTCACATTCCGATCAACCTCTGCGGCAACACGATCAACGTGATCGGCCTGCTGAACCCCGCCTTCGGCAACACCTGCATCAACGACTGACGTCGTCCCCCAGAGGTCACGACACGTCATTCGCCGAACGGCCGCCCTCCCGCCAGGAGGGCGGCCGTTCGCGTTGTTCGGGCAGTCCCGAACGGGGGATGGGGTCGCGACACGCTCGACGGACCTTGACAGGCCACGTCATCAGCACTGATGCGCGCCATGCGAACAAGCGTCGGTCACGTGCTGCGCTCGATCTGTTGCGGAGCACGACGGCGGCGTCGCCGCGCTGCTCGCCCAAGCCGAGGGTCTCGATCCACTCGACACCGTCTTCACCCCGGTCACCGACCTGATCAACACCGTCCTCGAGCTCGACGACGGCCAACTCACCGTCGCCCAGGCGACCGAGCTCGCCGACGCCATCAAGACGGCCGTCGCCAAACTCACGTCAACCACCCCACTGACCTCACTGCCCCCACCGGCCCTCCCCGCAGCCCCGGCGACGACACTCCCGGCCGCCCCGGCGACGCCCACGGACCCGGTGACGATCCTTCCGGACGCCCCGGCACCGCCCGTCGCCTGACGGCCGCTCACCGGTTCCGGCAGCCCCGATTTCTGCACCCCGGAGTTCCCCCGGGGTGCGGGAATTTTCTGCGTACGGGGTTTCCGCATCCGGCAGGGATCGTTATGCACGGCGTCAGAATTTCCCCGGAAAGGAATCCGATGAAGTCCCTGAAGGCTGCCGCTGTCGTTGCCGGATCCCTGGCCCTCGCCGGCGCTGCCGCGCCCGCGTTCGCCACCCCCGCCGACCTCACGCCCACCAGCCTCAACGGCGCCGTGGACACCCTCGCCAGGGGGCCCATCAACCTGGAGGACGCGTTGCCGTTGCAGCACCAGTCGGACGCGCTCGACACCGAGAACAAGGACTCCGTCCTCAGCACCGTCAAGGGCGCGACGGGTGCCCTCAACTCCCACAACCCGCTGCTCGGCGGACTGCCGCTGCAGGGCTGAGCCGCTCGCCCCCGAAGGGCCGGTTCCGTCACCGACGGGACCGGCCCTCGGTGCTGTTCGAGCCGAGTCGAGCGGCGCGTCCCTCGTTCGTGTGGCGCAACGGATCGGCGTCCCCCGGTCGGGTGAGAACGCGCCCGGAGGGCCTGCGCTGCGCCGATAGGGTCGCGCGGTGACCTCAACCCCCAGCACCACCCACCCCTTCCGCGTGGCCGACCTGGGCACCCTCGTCGTGATGCCGTGGAGCGGCGAGGCCTCCGACGGCAGCGACATGCCCTACCTCCTGGCCTACTCCCTCGGCGACACCGAGGACGGCCCCGAGGGGACGGCCGCCGCCGTCCGGCGACTGCTCGCCGACAACGGCATGTCCGTCGGCGGGGACGTCGTCGACGGCACCGAGCGGTCGAGCCTGCCGTTCAGCCTGCTCGTCGAGTCCGGCGCGGCCGTACTGAACATGCCGAGCCTCAACGCCCAGTGCCTGCCGCCGCCGGAGTGGCTCGCGGCCGTCGAGCAGCGCGGTTACGCCTACTTCGTCTTCACCGCCCGCGCCTGGCCGGAGGCCACCCCCGGCCGGGCCGTCACGCCCGAGGCGCTGGCCGCGTTCGCGGGCGCCGACGAGACCCTGACGGCCGCGGCGCACATCGTTCTGCCCGCCCGCCGCCTGCGCGGCTGATGCCCCAGCCCCAGCCCCAGCCGGTGGTCGCGGGCGGCGGCCGCGCGTACGCCCTGCTGCTCGTCCTCACCGGCGCGGCCGGGCTGCTGGCCGCCTGGGTCATCACCCTCGACAAGTTCAAGCTGCTGGAGGACCCCGGGTTCACCCCCGGGTGCAGCCTGAACCCGGTCGTCTCCTGCGGCAGCGTCATGACGAGCGACCAGGCCTCGGCGTTCGGGTTCCCCAACCCGATGCTGGGCCTGGTGGCCTACGGGATCGTCGTGTGCGTCGGTGTGAGCCTGCTGGCCGGAGCCGCCTTCCCCCGCTGGTACTGGCTCACCTTCACCGCCGGCTGTCTGTTCGGCGTGGGGTTCGTGTCCTGGCTGCAGTTCGAGTCCCTGTACCGGATCAACGCCCTGTGCCTGTGGTGCTGCCTGGCGTGGGTCGCCACGATCCTCCTGTTCTGGTACGCCGTCTCGTACGACGTACGCCACGGCTTCCTGCCGGCTCCGGCCGGAGTGCGGAGTTTCCTCGCCGAATTCACCTGGGTCCTGCCGCTGTTGCACATCGGAGTGGTCGGCATGCTGATTCTGACCCGATGGTGGGATTTCTGGACGAGCTGATCATTCGTAGCACTATTACGGCACCCGGGGGAATTGTGAACTGATGCCGTTTTCCGGCTCGTTACCCGGTACGGACGCACCCCCGTACACCTCCGAAAGGGCCCGTACCCGAGATGAAGTCGACCACCCGAGGAACCCTCGCCGCAGTGATCACGTGTGTCGCGGCCGCAGCAGGCGCCGCCGCCGGTGTGGCGCCCGCCGCCGCGATCGGCACGGTCCCCGTCCCCGTACCGCTGGACGGCGTCGAGAAGTCCCTCAACGTGGAACTGCCCAGGATCGGCGGCGAGATCCCGCTGCCGACGCCGGGCGCGCCCGAGGGACCGCGCTTCGTCGAGGGCCGTCTCATCCCGGAGCGGGTCGTACCGCAGCTGCCCGTCGCCGCCGGGCTGCCCGGTCTGGGAGTACGGACACCCCTGCCGGAGATCCTCGGGAACGAGTTCAACCACATCGGCCTCGACGCCCCCGCCTCCGACCTGCGCACCCTCGGCCCGGGCCTGGACGTGGACGCCCCGCTCACCGCGCCCAACCCCGACCGCTTCGGGCTGCCGGACCTGAAGCTGCCGGAGGCGGGCGTGCTCACGCCCGTGCTGCAGACGGTGCCGACCGCGGACCTCGGGCTGGGCAAGGGGTTGTAGGGAGACGGGGAGAGCCGTAGCCGAACCGCCACGACCACGGGCCCGGACGCCTTGTCCGGGCCCGTCGTCATGCCCGTCGTCATGTCCGCATCCGGCACCGGGCGGTGACCAGGCGGCCCACTCGACGGTTACCTCCAAGGAGAACCGAAGAGACGCGAAGAGAACCGGACCGGACCGGACTGCACCACACCACACCACACCGCACCACACCGCACCACACCGCACCGCATTGCACCGCATCGGACGAGGAGAACACCATGGTCGTCAGCGTCGACGGAGTACCCGCGACCACCGAGTCGGCGGGCGCGGACAGACCCGGCCCGGCGAGCCACACCCGACGGCGTGACCTGCTGCGCGGGCTGCTCGGCGGCGCCGCCGCCCTCGCGATCGTCCCCGTCGTCGCCGCCTCCTGGCCCTCGCGCCCGGCGGACGGCAACCCCGCGGACTCCTCCCACGACTCCCTCGACTCCTTCGACGAGACCTACCGGGGCCGGCACATCAGCGGGGCCCGGATCTCGACGGGGCGCACGGCCACGGCGGCCGACGCCGAGTGGGCGGTCACGGTCGACGGTCGTCCGCTGCACCTCATGCGGCGCGCCGACGGCACCTGGCTGAGCATGGTCGACCACTACCGCTCGTACGCCACCCCGCTGGAGGCGGCCCGCGCCGCCGTCGACGGACTGGGCCCGGGAGAGCGACTGCGCGAGGCGGTTCCGGCACACCACGACACGCACATGGGGGGACACCATGGCCTACATCCGTAAGGACGTCAGCACGCTCACCGCCGCCGAGCGGCGGCGCTTCGTCAACGCGCTGCTGGAGATCAAACGCAAGGGGGAGTACGACGAGTTCGTCCGGATGCACATCGACCACTATGTCTCCGACGGCGACGGCGGCCTGCGCACCGCCCATATGACGCCCTCCTTCCTGCCCTGGCACCGCAGGTTCATGCTGGACCTGGAGGAGGCGCTGCGCCGGGTCGACTCCTCGGTGACACTGCCGTACTGGGACTGGACACGCGACCGCGCCTCGACCTCCGTCCCCTGGACCGAGGACCTCCTCGGCGGCAACGGACGGCCTTCCGACCACCAGGTGACCACCGGGCCGTTCGCCTACGCCAACGGCGACTGGACCATCACGGAGAACGTGACCGACGGGGAGTTCCTCACCCGCGACCTCGGCCGCGCCGCCGCCCCCATCGAACTGCCGGTCATGAGCGAGGTCGACCGGGCGCTGCAGGACCCGGTCTACGACACCGAGCCCTGGGACTCGACGGCCGCCCAGGGCTTCCGCAACAAGCTGGAGGGGTGGGGGAGCGGTTCGGGCAGCGCCGCCTGGCGCAACCACAACCGGGTGCACCGGTGGGTCGGCGGGGTCATGCTCGGCGGCGCCTCCGTCAACGACCCCGTCTTCTGGCTGCACCACGCCTTCGTCGACCTGCTGTGGACCCGCTGGCAGAGCCGGCACGGCGAGCACCGCTATCTGCCCGCCGAGCCGCCGGGACCGCGCAGCCGTCAGTACCGCCGGGTCGTCGCCCGGCACGAGAGGCTGGCCCCGTGGGACGTGACCCCGGACCAGTTGGAGGACGCGTCCGGGACGTACCGGTACGCCTGACCCCGTCCGGGACGCGGGAGAGCCCCGGCGCTCGAGGTGCCGGGGCTCTCCTGGTGGTGCGTGGTGCTGGTCGTGCTAGTGGTGCTGGTTCGTGCTGGTGGTGCGTACGGAGGTCGGCTCAGCCGCCGTAGCCGTCGTGCTTGTCGCCACCCTTGTCGTGGTCACCCTTGTCGTAGTCGCCACCCTTGTCGTGGTCGCCACCCTTGTGGTGGTTGCTGACGTTGGCGCAGGTGTTGCCGAAGGCCGGGTTCAGCAGGCCGACGACGTTGATGGTGTTGCCGCAGACGTTCACCGGAACGTGCACGGGAACCTGGATGATGTTGCCCGACAGGACACCCGGCGAGCCCACGGCCGCACCCTGCGCACCCGCGTCCGCCATGGCCAGGCCGGCTCCGCTGACCACCACGGCGCTGGTGCCGAGGGCAACAGCGGCCACCTTCGCGATGCGAGACATCACGTTCTCCTTAGTGACTCGGTTCATGCGGCGGCAGGGGGCGCCGTCGCACTCCCCGTTCAACGCCGCCGCCCCGCACGGGTCACGGCACGGCCGTACGGATCACCCTTTTTGAACAGGAGACACGTACAGACGGGTGGCTAGTGCGGCTGGAGGTGTGTCGTGACGAAGTCGGACAGCGTGGCGATCGACTGCAGGCTGTCCAGGCTCAGGTCCAGCGCGGCCACGTCGACGCCGAAGCGTTGGTCGATCGTGCCCAGGAGGGTCACGCCGGCCAGTGAGGTGAGGCCGATCCGCGGGCCGAACAGGTCGGTGTCGGCGGGGAGTTCCGCGACGAAGGCCTCGTCCAGGCGGGCGGCCTCGGCGATCATCGAACGGAGCTCCCGCTCCACCGCGACCCGGTCCTGGGGGGCTTGGGGGGCTTGGGGGGTCGAGGTGTCCTGGGTGTGCTGGGTGTCCGTCACGCCTCGGCGTCCTCTCGGTCGGATACGTGCAGCCATGCGGGCGGCGTGGGCAGATCGCCGTGGAGCGTTCGGCCCAGGACCGCGGAATCTGTGGCGGTCGCGGCGGTCGCGGCGCTCGCTGTGGCGGTGTCTGCGGAGGTGCCGGCGGCGTCGTCCGTGCGGCGCAGGCCCGCCTGGCGGAGCAGGATGCGCATCTCCAGGTTGGCGTCGGTCGGGCGCAGGGTCACCCGGAACTCCTCGGCGCCGGCCTCCCGGGCGCGCTCCAGCAGCCGGAACAGGAAGGCCGCCGCCGCGCCCCGGCCGGCGACCCGGCAGGAGAGGGCGAGCAGCGGGACGGACCAGGTCGCGGGAGCGGTGCGGTCGACGAGCGCGGCGCCGATGATCCCGTACGTGCCGAACCGGTCCGTCATCCGGGCGGTGTACACCTCGTGCCCGTCCGAGGCGGCCAGCTCGCGCAGCCGGTCGGGGGTGAGCCCGGAGGAGTTCAGCCGGTGGGTGCGGGCGGCGAGTTCCAGCGCGCGGGGGATCTCCTCGGGCGTGGCCGCGCCGACGGTGAGGCGCATGTCGCACCAGCGCAGGAACTCCTCGCGCGAGCCCTGGAAGCGTTCGCCCTCGGCCCGGCGGGTCTCCTCGGTGCGGTAGCGGCGCACGCGCTCACGGGACTCCGGGGTGACCTCCCGGCCCTCGAACGCGGCCAGCAGCTCCGGTACGTCGGCGGGGTCGAGGGTGCGGACGCCCGGCAGCAGGGCCTCGACCTCGGCGCGCTCGTACGGGGAGTCGTCGACCAGGAGCAGGGCGTCCACGGCGATGCCGAGGTCCTTGGCGATCCTGCGCAGCGACTCGCTCTTGTCCTGCCAGGACACCTGCGGCGCGAGGAAGCGCTCGCGCACGTCGGGACGGCCGGCGGCCAGCCGGTCCAGGACGGCGGGCGCGCTGCGGCTCGCGATGCTGCCGAGCACGCCGTGCGCCGCCAGCGCGTCGATCGCGGCGAGCATCTCCGGGCGGGGGGTGGGGAGTTCGTCGGTGGGGGTCTCCACGGCGACGTCGTCCCAGAGAGTGCCGTCGAGGTCCCAGACGACGCACTTGACGCCCTCGGCGTCGAAGACCGTCATCGCTCCTCCTCGGGCAGGAAGAGCTTCATCGACAGGCTGGTCGGGTCGAAGCCGAACTTGCGGTAGACCGTGCGCATCGGGACGTTGCCCACGTGGACCCGGCCGACGACCTCCGTGATCCCGTTCGCCAGGCAGAACTCCAGGCCGGCGGTGAGGAGGAGTTCGGCGACGTCGCTGCGGTTGTCCACCGGGGACACCGCCAGGGAGCGGAAGTTGGCGTAGCGGTCGCCGGTCATCGCGTTCTGGTTGATGCTCACCCAGCACCAGCCGACAGGCTCCTCGCCCGGGCCGTGGGCGACGATCATGCCCTCCTTCGACTTCTCCATCGCCCTGCCGAGGCGCGCCGCCCAGCGCTCCGGGTCGTCGATGGCGTCCTCGCCGAAGGAGACCCGGGCGATCTCGGCCTCGAACCTGCCGATGGCCGGCAGATCACGCTCGTCGGCCTGACGGGTGACGTACGGCCGCGCCCGCTCGGCGAGGGCGGCGCGCTCGGCGTCGGCGGGGCGATGCCAGCCGTGCGTGCGCGGGGCTGGAGACACGGCTGCGGCGGGGGCCTTCTGGGCGGGCGCGGACGCGGGGGCAGAGGCCGGGGCCGGAGTCGGGGACTGCTCGGTCGGGGTCGGCGGCGTCGGATCCTCCGCCGGGACCAGGCGGCCCGGGCGGAAGGGGCCCTTGCCGCAGGTGGGACAGCCGTCCTCGCGCAGGGCGGCGACCGAGGTCCAGCGGGCGCCGGGGCCGACGCGGACCCGTGCCTCGCACGCCACGCACGTGTACTCGCGCTGCCGAGTCCGCTTGTCGCCCGTGTAGAGGGGACCGCTGAACTCGCCCTTGTGGGAGGGGGCCGTCGAGGTGGTGGTGAGGAGGTGCTGGAAGAAGCCGACACCGCCGAGGATGCCGCTGCCCTCGTACTCGTTGAAGTTGCGGATGTAGCCGTTGGTGACCAGGCCGAGCCCCATGATCTCCCGCTGCACCTCCAGCATCTCGTCCGGGCTCTTGCCGCCGAAGGAGAAGAAGACGCTGTGCGCGGGACCGGCCCGCAGACCCTCCACGGCACGGGAGAGGAAGAGCCGGGCGCCCTCGGGGGTGTACGGCGGGTCGGTCATGGCCACGTCGTGCTGCCCGTGGAGCTCGGCGGGCAGCGGCAGGCGCAGATCGTGCTGGACGGTCTCGACGCGGGTGCCGAGCCCGGCCGACACCTTCTGGATGTAGTCGAGGATCTCCGACGAGATGTCCACGACCGTGACCCGCTCGACGATCGGACCGCCGAGCACGTCGCCCACCACGGCGACGGCGAGGGAGACGAGGTCGTCGTCGCCGATCAGCAGCAGCGAGCCGCCCGGCAGCGCGCCCGCGGTGAGCAGCGCGAGCACCCGGCGCACCTTGGTCTCGGCCGTGCAGTGCGACTGGTCGATGGCCATGTCGGCGGCGGGTCCCGACTCCATGAGCGCGCGCAGTCGCCGCACGGCTTCGTCCAGCACATCGGGGATGACCAGCTCACGCCCGTCGCAGGTGTCGCAGGTCGCGTCCAGGGTGAGATCCATGCCGAGCTCGGCGACGAGGTCCGAGCCGGCCTCGGTCAGCCGGGACGGACGCTCCTTGGTGACGAGTCCCCGACGGCGCAGCTCGTTCCCCAGGGCCGCCACGATCGGCACCGGCAGTCCGGTCGCGCGGCTGAGGTCCTTCGTGGAGGCCGGAGCCAGCCGGCGCAGGGCGCGCAGGACGGACCGCACTCCGGGCGGACCCTCCTGGAGCCGGACGGCGTCCGCGACTTCCGTGAGCACAGAATCGGCGGTGGTACTCCGAGGGTGCCGACGCGCGTTCGTCACAATGCTGCTCCAGGCAAGCTGATTGGTGGATTCCGGGACTATCGAGTATACGGGCTGGCGGACAGTCGGCCCGACCCGCTCGGGGGATGCGGAAACGGCGGGTGATTCGAGTGCGCGGCCGATATGCAAAGCAAAATTAAGCGATGTTTTTCACGACGTTTTCCGAGGTGTTCTCCGGAATCCTTTCCGGGAGGATTACGAGAAGATTCCGAGAAGATTCCGGGACGGTTCGTAGGCGGTTCGGAGGTGCTTCGTGGGCGCTTCGGGGGTGATTTGAGAATGATTTCAGGGTGGTTCGGAGGTGCTCTCTGAAATGATTTGCGAAACGGTCGAGGTGGGTTTTCGGCCAAATCCGTCGGACCCCCCCTGTGCCCCTTGACGCAGTGCGCGCGCGAGCCCTAGAGCGCCCCGGATGCTACGCTGGGCACCATCGAGGGCCGTTTACCGGCCTCGCAACCTTCCCCTTCGGCCGCGCGGACCAGCGCAGACCTATGTGAAAGGAGACGGGGGCAGCGGTTCGTCACCCCCGGTTCCCCATGACCAACTCCGCCAGCCTCGCCACCGAGGGCATAAACGTCGACGATCTGTGCTCTTATGCCGTCGATGTATGGGTGAGCGACCACAGCATCCTGACCGACGAGGAGCGCCTCCTCCAGGTGCTGCGCACGGCCGCCGAAAAGGGAAACGCCACGGTACTCGGTGAGGCGTCGCACGTTTTCCCGAACGGCGCCGTCACCGCGATTCTCCTGCTTTCCGCCTCGCACCTGAGCATTCACACCTGGCCCGAATTCAGCCTGGCCAACGTGGATCTGCTCGCCTACGGCCGGCTGAACGGCGAGCGGATGATGCAGAGCGTCGAGCTCGGTCTTTCGCCGACCCGGATCAACGTGACGCGCATGCTGCGCGCGGTTCACTAGCCGTTTCCGAAGCCGTTTGCCGGTCGGCGTCGTGCTTTCCGCGCAGGTACAGGTGCAGACGGCGGCGCAGGTGCCGGTGCAGGTCTCGTGGGCGCGCCTCGGCGATGCCCACGAGGGCCTGCTGAATCTGCTGGACCCCGTGGAACGAGGCCGCCACGACGCGACCGTCGACCCGGCCAACCGGGCTCGCTTCCTGGTCGGCTGCGCCCTGAGCCGGCTGCTCCTGGGCGAACTTCTCGATGTGCCTCCGGCGAGGGTGCCGCTGCGGCGCGAGTGTCCACGCTGCGGCGGACCGCACGGGAAGGTCCGACTGGATGCCCGGGATTCGCCGGGTGCGCCTGCGTCGTACGAGTTCTCCGTGACTCACAGCGGTGCGCTCGTCGGCGTGGCCGTGTGCCGGGGAGGCCAGGGCGTCCAGGTGGGCCTGGACGTCGAGGACGCCGACGGGTTCGTCGACGTCGAGAATGCGGCGCGGACGGCTCTCTCCGGCACCGAGCTGGCCGCTCTCCACACCCTCCCCCCTGCCGAGCGGCAGCCTGCCTTCCTGCGCGTCTGGACCAGGAAGGAAGCCGTGCTGAAGGCCCTCGGCGTGGGCCTGCGCGTCCCGCCGAGTGGGCTGGAGGTGTCGGCGCCCGATGTACCGCCGGCCGTCCTGTCCTGGCCGGACCGACTGGCCGCCCCGCCCGAACTGGCCATGGCGGACATGGTCGTCGACGGGGTGCATCCGGCGGCTGTGGCGGCGACGGGCATGGGCTCCGGCGCGGTGCGGGTCGCGCAGCGCGACGCCTCTGCCCTGGTGGCCGGATATGGCCGTTGAGGGCATGCGCAGCCGCGCCCCTCGACCAACAAAATGCCCTCCCAAAGGGAGGGCGGAGACTTGCGCCCCCGGCAGGACTCGAACCTGCGGCCAAGCGCTTAGAAGGCGCTTGACGTGTTTGCCTGGGATCGGTCGCTGACCAGGGCAGCAACCCCTTCTCCCGGCAGCTCGTGACTTGCTGTCGACACGCATTCGACAGGGCCCGGAGCCGGTCTACGGCCGCCGGTAGGCCGAAGGGTCGACACCCGCTTCCGGCTTCCTGCTGAAGGATACGTAGGCGGGGTGCTCAGGGTCTCCCACCTGCATGAGGGCGAAGAGATCGAGGTCGTGATTCGCGAACCTGTGGAGGTACTGGAGGAACAGTTCCAACTCGTCGTCCGACAACCGCTCATCGTGCCTCTCGTTTCGCATGGGGCCACGATACGAGCCGACGGACTACGGCCTTGAGGCGGAGCTGCCCTGCTAGCGGTTGATCGGGATCTCGTAGACGATCTCGCAGTGAGCGGCGGGCACCACGATGTCCGCGGTCTCGACGGGCCGCCCCTCGTCGCTGTAGTACGTCCGCCGGATGTGCGTGACGAGCGCGGCCTTCTGGATGCCGAGTAGCGACGCCTCCTCGGAGGTCGCCTGCCTCGGCTCCGGCTGCTCCACGGCGTGACCGACGGTGATGCCGATCGCGGCCATGCGGTTCACGACACCCGCCCCGGCGTGCGGCCCTCCCTCGGGGAGGACGACGAGAGTGCCGGCCGTGATGTCGTAGGGCTCCCAACTCGTCGAGAGTTGCACCGGCCTGCCGTCGGCCAGGAACTCATAGGCCGTTCGGACGCACAGGTCGCCGTCGGCGATCCCGAGACGCGCCGCGATCTCCGCCGGTGCCGGCACCTTGGCGTCGGTCCGGCTCTCCCAATCCCCTTGCCTGCCGACAGCCTTCATGTCCGCTCGGAAGGGTGACCCGTTGGGCTGTTCGCGTGCCGAGGAGCGGACCACCCGCACGCGCTGGCGAGGCTCGGCGACGTACGTGCCTGACCCGGCGCGGCCCTCCAGCACACCCTGGGAGATCAGCAACTCCTGCGCCCGGCGGACCACGTTCTCGCCCACGCCGCACTCCTCACCGATCTGGGTGCGGGAGGGGAGGCGGTCCCCCGGCTCCCAGACATGCTCCGCGATGCGCCGCCGGAGCTCGTCGGCGATGCGGAGATAGGGCGGCTGCTCAGGCATATGGAAAATCTAGTCCACTAGCTCTAATCTAGTTAACTAGCTTCACTGAAAGTGATCGCTGGTGACGGAGGCTGCCCTGTGCCCGCTTCGGGAGTTAGCGCGGCGGCCCTCGCCGCCCGGCTGTCTGCCCTCGGGCTCCTCACGCGAGTGGAGGAACACCCCCGGCACACGTCGGTCGAAGCGGAGGTGCCGGAAGCGCTCTCCGCCGAGTCATGGCGGGAGGTCCTGGACGTGGTGGCGGAGGCCGATCGATTCGGGCTCCTGGCCACCAGCATGAACGGCCGCACCCTCTGGGCGGTCGTACGCAAAGCGGTCCCCACGACGGGCGATGTCGGGGGACCGATCCATCAGCGATAGGAGCTGATCAGCGTGCTCAACCGTATCCGCCGTGCCGTCTCGCTCACCAGAGAGCGGCACTTCTCCAAGGGCAGGCACCGCCGCCCCTTAACGTCCACCAGGCCGTTGCCGACCTACGCACCCGCTGCGCTCACGGAGGGGCCGACAGCCGTCCGGTGGCGGGGTCCAGACCGGGCGAACCTCACGGGCCCGCTCGCGGGCGAGGACAGCGCGCTTGTCCGCCCGTACGTGCTGGCCTGGGAGAAGCGGGAACGGCCGCGGCGTTCGAGGGTCACAGCGCCCCAACAGCCGGCCGAAGCCTGGTCGGTCTTCAAGGGAGTCAGCTGATGCCCCTTCGCCGACAGCCTCACATCACGGAGGCTTCGTCCACCCCGTACCGATCGGCTGCATGCCGTATTGGCACTCACCATGCCTGCCGGGAGTCCTCCCCGACGACGGCGCCGGTCGAGCTGCCTGTGATCTACGAGGTGTGCGACTGCCCGTGCCACGCGGCGACGAACCAGCCCGCGCCTGCGGAGGTGCAGCAGTGAGGCAACGAGCGTTCAGCGGCGCACTGGTATCCCAGCCCATCGAGATCACCTCGACCACTGTGCAGCGCGGCGACATCATCCAAGTCGGTGGCCGGGCATGCCGGGTGAGCAACCTCTTCCAGTTACCCCAAGGCTCCAAGCAACTGCTGTTTGAGTCGGGGGAGCTGCTGACCATGCACACGAGGACCCGGCTTGTCGCCGTGCGGATGCAGAGAAGGCGGTGACACAGACCATGCGCTCTCGCCATCACGACATCGCCGATGACATCAAGCGTCAGATCACGACCGGTCGCATCAAGCCTGGCGAACGCCTTCCGTCCGAAGTCGGACTGGCCGGCCAATACAAAGTCAGCACGCCGACGCTGCGGAACGCTCTCGCGGTGCTTCAAGGGGAAGGCCTCATCGAGAAGATCCACGGCAAGGGAAATTTCGTCCGCCACCGCCTACGCAAGATCATGTATGTCGGCGGCTGGGGGACGCTGGACCCATGGACAGCCGCAGAAGCGGCTCTGCACGTCACGGACTGCGCCACTGAGATCGAGGCGCATGGGCATCTGGCAGCCCTGCTGCGAGTTCCGAACGGCAGCCCACTGACTGAATTCCTCAGCATCAGCTACCAGGGAGAGTCCCCGCACAGCCTGGCCCGCATCTACGTCCCGCGTGACCTGGAGCCCACCAAAGCGCTCAGTGACGGCCCCTCATACATGCGGACGCAAGAGAGCTTCGCTGTGCTGAGCCCTCTGTCGGCGGAAGTCCGGGAGACGGTCTCCGCCCGCCGCCCGACACCAGATGAGGTGTCCACTCTCCGGATCAACCCCACCACTGCGGTACTCGCGATCACACGCGTTGCCGCCGACACCTCCGGCCGCGTCGTCGAGGCCGCGCTTCTGGTGTTCCCGGGGGACCGCGTCGACGCGGTCTTCACCACCCACCACGTGATCGATGAGAGGCAGACGCAAGGATGACGTCACGGAACGAACTGCGGCTACTCCCGTGGTCGGGCCCGGAGGACAAGCCCTGCTACCTGAGCACCGACGACAGGAACGGCTTCATGTCCCGGCTGGCCGACAACATCGAATCCGAGCAACTCGAGACGGCGGCCGACCTGCTGAAGCAGGCTGCGGAAGCCCTCGGCGACGAGCATGTCGGGCCGGAGGACGTGCAACTCCTGGCGAAGGAGCTGACCGGAGCTCTGCGAGACGTACTCCGCGTGGCTACCAGCCGGGGTCGCCTCCTGGAGGTGAGTGAACCTCACCGCATCTGAGGAGGACGGTCGGCAAGGCGGGTGCCGGGCAGCGTCCCGTTCTCCCGCGCTGGGAGAGGGACTTGGACAGGGGTCTGGGTCTCTCTCCCAGCTGCGTCACGTCGGTGGTACCCGATGGGACGGCACCTCCGGACGTGCCTGCGCTCGGAGCGGCAAAGAGACAACGTGAGTGCCGAACAGAGCCGCCTATGCATCCGACTCGCAAGCGTACGGTGGCGTCCGATCTGGGTAGTCCAGCCGTAGCCCTCAACGGGCCACCAACGGTCACGACTTGTTCGCTAGTCCCAGGAGGCGGCATTGAACCGCGATTTTGAGCTTCGAGCATCGAGGATCTTCAGCAAGCAGCAGGGTGAGATTTTATGGCCCTACGGGCTTGCTACCCCGGACCGACGACGGAGTGGGCTCAGCGAGGAGCAGTACGAGAAGACTGCTGCGCACGCGCATGTGGCTCAACAGGTCATCGTTGATTGGGCCGAAGACCACGGTCTGCGCAGCAGCGAGAGCGGATGCTGTCCGCGGTGGCTGTTGCGCAACGCCAGTAGGCAGTGCGGACCCGATGCGTGCGGCAAGTACGGTTCTGGCTCACGCAACGATGATCACTGGCTTGATCACCCCATCTTCTGGCTCAAGGACGGGCTGCCAACCGTGATCACCTCCGCGCCGTATTCAGTGAATGAGGATGATCGAAGCCGCATCGAGCAATGGAGGGAGGCTGGCCTCATGGCGGCGTTCGGTGGGCCGGCTTGGTACGGGTTCGATACAACGCAGATCGTCATGTGGCACCCCAAGCGCCTTACCTCTCTCTACCTGGCGGAGGACGCCGAACGGCTTTTACGACACCGCAAGTAGCCGCTGTAGCTCAGCCGACGGCAGTCGGCCACTACTCCTGGAGACACAGACTGATCAGGGCGTGCATGCCTCACAACGCCCCCTCAGTCCTCAACCACACCGTGGGGTTGTTCGCTCAGAGAAGCTTCGACGGCCGGGTGTGAGGAACTACCTGAGCCTCAGCTTGGGAAGCAAAGAACCCGTTGCCGTATCGATCGTGGGGTCTGTTGGTTCGAACAGGGTGCTGAGTCGGGTGATGCTCCGGTGGTCTGGGCATGAAGGCAGACGCCTCACGAAGCCAAGCCGTCAAGCCGCCGTGTGGCGCGTTGCTGGGCCTGTCCGCACAGGCCGGCTCACATGGCCGTCCGGTCGACACCCGGTTCGGGGAGGGGGACGATGGATGGAGTGGCACCTTTCCGATCAGTCCGGCGCCACAGTGGCGCCACAGCCGTACATCCGTTGTCGCGCTGTGGCTGGAGGGACAACTCCCGGAGCGCTGGCGCGGCGACTTGCCCCCGTGTTTCCGCGGCGCCCTCCACTCATCGCGAGGGAGGACACCCATCATGGCCCGGCGTATCCGACGCAATGCCGTCATCTCGCTCGTCGCCTCATCGTTCGTTCTGGGGGCCGCAGTCGTCCTAACGCCTGCCGCCACCGCGACACCCGCTCCGGGGACGTACACAGTCAAGACCGAGGGCAACGGG
The DNA here is from genome assembly GCF_040635845.1 of Streptomyces sp. NPDC006872. Lineage (NCBI taxonomy): Bacteria > Bacillati > Actinomycetota > Actinomycetes > Kitasatosporales > Streptomycetaceae > Streptomyces > Streptomyces sp. NPDC006872. Next base: position 78,729 of record NZ_JBEYIL010000009.1, on the reverse strand, counting down.
GCGCGGGTGACGATCAGTGGTTCCGGCTGGGAACCCAATCAGGCACTGCCCCTCAACGACGGTGAATCCACTCAGCCGTTGAGTGTCAGGGCCAGCATGTGGCCGCGGACGGGCGACGGCCCGCTTGAGGTCACCGAGGAGGGGCGGGGCGTCGTCATGCGCGTACCGCTCGAAGGCGGCGGTCGGCTCGTAGTCGAACTGACCCCGGACGAGGCCAGTGCCCTCGGCGACGCACTCAAGAACGTCGTTGGCTGATGCCGTTGGTCAGTGAGACGGGCATCTGGGGCTTGCTCCGAGCCTGACCGGTGACGGAGGGACGCAGACGCCTGGTGGACGGTCGATGGGTTCCCTGGTGTTACCCGTACGACCTGGCATGAGCCTGATCAGGGTCTGGCACGCCTCTCATCGGCGCTATGGCCGTGGACTAGCAGTCATAGCGGTGCGCGTAGGGCAGTTCGGGGCACTGGCGGCAGAGGAAGACGTAGATGCCTCCCAAGTCGCCCATGTCCATGTCCAGGTCTGCTTCTCCGGTGATACTGAGGTGGTGTTGCATGCGGTGACCGCGCTCGCAGACCGGCCAGTTGGGCGGCTGGTTCCAGGCCGGGTACCCGCCAACCTTGTTCTGCAGCGCGCACGCCCACTGGGTGTAGTCCAGCCCGAAGCGCTCTTCGAGCTCCTCGATGCGAGGCTGCAGTGTCTGCCGGAGGTTCTCAGGGAGGTCCCAGTTCGGGTACTCCACCACCTGGGTTGGGGACACGGTGCACGGACGGGGCATGAAGTCCTCGTCGTACTCGCCCTGTTGCGGAGCGGGGATGTCACGCAGCACGCCGCTGGCGAGAACCTCCTTCTCGCTACGCCAGTAGAGGCGCGGCAACGCGGCGCATGCCGGGTCCTGGGGTGGATCAACGCGTACCAGACCAGTTGGAGTACGTCTGTGGCGTCTGGGAACTGCAGCTGGGGCACATCGCGCGCGAACAGCTGGACCACCGGCACCATGGGGGCCGTCCCGACCGGACTCTTCTCGTTGGGCCAGGCCCAGTGTCCTGGCTGCCCGCAGTAGGGCCAGGGCTCGTCAGCAGGCCAGAACAGAGGGCCGCCCAGGGAACTATCCCGGACACCGGGAGAGCCACTCTTCGGCAACAGCAGCGTCGTCCGTCGGCCCAGAGTCGCAAGCTCGGGTATCAGGTCACCCAGATCGACCGGCGGACCTGCAAAGCTCTGCGCCACGAGCGGGCCTCCTCGGATCGACACCTTCCCGGCACCCTGGGCAAGCTACCTCTTCGTCCCGAACTCTCGACCGGGGGCACCAGAGGAATGTGGGCTGGCCAGTCGACCAACGATGGCGGTCGTGTGGTCGCTGTGCTCTTTGCTGTACTGCAACGGCTCCGGAGGCCGCTTGAGACCTGGGCAACGCGGCAGGTCACAGGCCTGCACCTGGCAGATCGGACGGGGCAAGTCCACGGATAGTCCACGGCCGACTGAGCACCGCTTTAGAAGTTCGATCAAGGGGCCTCTTCGGTCGGCTTCAGCGGCGTCCACGCCGGTGCCCATGGTGTCCGACGTCCGGCGTCCTTGGTGTCGGCTCTGGACTTCAGGCGACACCGTCTGCTTCGGGCACGGGCGTTGGGTGGCACGAACGGCTCCGGGGCTCGGCTCGCGTATGAGCGTCACTGAGCTGGAGTACCCAACGGGCCACCCACCTCGAACTGAGCGATCAGATTGACATCTCGCTGAGCGAACGTTTCGGGGCGCACGGTTCCATCGCTTTATGTCTGTGACATGCGGTCTTTCACCTCAATGGGCCCTTGATCGCACCCTCCTCCCTCTCTACGGTCTGCCGTATGGTTCGTATCGTTATGGGGCGCGTCAACATCCGCTCAAAGCCATCTACTGACTCTGGCCCCTATACCTATTCCTACGTGGGCCGAGAGGCAATGCGGCATGGAGAGGCATTTAACCGGCTAGTCAGTGAACTGAATCACCTCGATCTCCGTGACGAGCGCGAGGCCGCCGGTGAATTCGCAGCAATGGAAACAGGGGCCTCTCGTCATGAGGCGATTCTTTGCAGGGCGCGAAATGATGAGATGTTTGCACTGGATCGCCTTAGGCGATGGGTCGCAATTTCCGTTCCGAACGGCATGAGCCCGGTCAAAGCCGTAGACGACGTTCAAAATCTCCTTCGCACGGTTGCAGATAAGGGAGGAATTGATTCGCGTTTGATCATCGACGTGGATCCGGTCGCCCGGCCTCGTAGAGTGATTCAGGCCATTGAAGAACTTGGAACGGTGGTCAGTCTTTCTGTCGAAGTAAAATTGCCCAACCCCGGAAGAGTATGGCGAGAAGAAAGGCGACGTATGGTTGCGCTGGCGGCGGAGACGTACGAGGAGACTTACACCAGCCAACAAGGGATCAATCTCGATCGCGCAGAGTTGGAGCAGCTTACACAAGGGGTCGAGACAGGAGATATTGAGGTAGCGGCAGAGTCGGCGACGGGTTCGTGGAGTATGCGTGATGAGCCGGAGGAGTTCGCGCCAGAGCCTCATTGGGAAAAGGCTGGCACCGCGGCGCTTCTCCTCGCGGCGTTGGCATGGGTGGTCTCAAATTGGCCCATGAGTGGAAGCGGAGGGGCTCATTGAGTGTAGAACCGGGGCGCGGTGCTACACCAGGCTCCAAGGAACCCCGTGGTTGGACAGAAGGGGATAAGGCGCTCTACAGCTTCTTTTCCCTCGTCAGCTTGGGGCCAAGCAGTTGGTCGATCGTCGAATATGTCCTTGCCCTCGCCGGTGGGGCTGGCGGCGCTTGGTTGGAATACAATAACTCTCCGCAGACTGAATCTGTTACCCGTGTTGCTGCCTCAATGATTGGCGTCATCATCGGTGCAATTGTTGGCGGATTGGCAATGATGACGAGATCGTTTGACACGCAACTCTTGAAGAAGCTGAGGCGGATCGGTGTAAAGCCGACAGAGTTCTTTGGCCCGTTCCTGAGTGTTATTTTCCTCGGCGTACTTTCCGGGATCTGCTTGCTAGTCATCTCCGGCATTCCAGTCTGTATGGCGACGGGATGGCGAACCTTTCTGGGCGCAGTAACGGGCATCCTTACTCTCGCAACTTTGGCCGCCCTCCTGCCGGCAATGGGCTCACTGATCGCCTATGTCGACTTCCTGGAGGAGGCGGCTCAGGTGCCGGATATTGAATAGCGGTCCGTCCTGGCCTTCCCCTTAGGTTTTCAGTTGGGAAAGCTGCGATCATTTGCGGTTCGTTTGGGCGTGACCTGCGCGAACGGTCAAGGTGAGGCCTCGCGGGGTGGGCCGATTTCACCGTGGACCCCCGCTGTTCCCCTCTCGATCTGGTGCACTTGTGGTGCGGCTATGGTGCGCACACCATGGCCGCACCCTCTGATCCATAGCTCTGGAGAGATCGGTCATTGGAGGTCCTACAGGCCGCGGGGAGGGGCTTGGCGGCCGGTGCTGGTCGCTGCCGGTTGTTGGGGTTGCTGTACCTCGTTGCTGTACAGCAGGATCCCGACCGGGGGTGTGGCCATGGAACGGGAACAGCTCGAACGGCTGCTGGGTGGTGGCGACGACACGTCGTCGGCCGCTCTCGCTGCACTCCGCGCCGGCGCTTCATACGTCGTCTGGGACGGAACGACGTCACCCAGGTCGCTCGCGACGGTCTACGGGCACCGACTCCGTCACACCCTTCGGAGGGGCATCGAGACCTCCGGCTTGGCCCGGGCTGTGCAACGCCTCGACCTATACAGCCGACCGGTTCGCCTGGGCCAGATCCGGACTGCCGACGGATCTTGGATCTTCATGCTGTTCCTCGACGAGGACGGCAGCACGCTGGTGGCGTGCACTGGCGTCCGTCAATCCCAACTGGGCCCGGCACGACCAGACATCTGCTGAAGCCTCGCACCGCCAACCCACTTTCCAACTGTGGTGGCGGCCCCGGGGGCCTCGGGCGAGGGCGTTCACCTGCGTTCATGGGCGGTCAGTCGTCTGGGCGGTCACCGCCTCCGGTCCCGTCTCAACGGCCGTGAACGGCGCTGAATGAGACGGAAACTGAGACGGACGGCAGGGTCGCTCTCGCTAGCATCTTCGCTGTTGAAGGGGGACGCCATGGCACTGGTCCGCAAGGGATCACGACGGATCGTTGTCGACGGCACGGCCTACCGCTGGCGGCTGCGAGGCAGGCCAACGTACTTCCAGGGCTTGGCCTGGTCGCCGTGCACGTTCGCGGTCGAGCACGCAGACACTCCAGGAGCGACGCTCGTGGTCACCACCGACCAGCCGCATCCGAGCAACTGGATCGGACGCGCGGCTGAGCCCGTACAGCCGTCCCGCGTTGCCGCGGCCATTCGGCTCGCTCTGCGTGAGGCTTGGATTCCGACGGTTCCGGGTTCTGCGTTCCACCTCGACCAGTCCGCTGGCTTCACGCCTTCGCTGAACAGCAGAGGAATCGATGAACGTACTGTCGGCCTGAACTGAGTCGGGAGGTAACCGGTGTTGTACGCACACGAGGTGGTGTTGAACGAGCTCGCGCAGGGACTCAGGCCGACGGCCGAGGGTGTCGAGTGGTTCGAGGGCCTCTCGGAGGATGGCCAACGCAAGGTCCTGCGTGCTCTGGTGCTGTTCTGCGGGCAGGCCCGCGCCTGCGAGGACGATGTGCCGGAGAGCATCGCGCGTTCTGGCATTCGTCCCACTCACACGCCGGCGGTGATGCTCACGAAGTGGCGGTTCGGGATGGCGGCGCTACCGGCCTATGAACTCACCAAGTCCTTCCGCCTGCTCGTCGCCCTCTTCAGCATCGCGGACACCCGCAGGCGGACGCGGCATTGCGCCGACGGGTGCGGACACGAGTGGCACAATCTGTCGGATCCGTTGCGGGATGCAACCTAGATGTCTTCTTGCCCTGGGTCTTGCCGCCGATCTTGGTGACCTGCGGTTTCGCTGTTCAAGGGCCGTGGGCTCGTGCGCTTGGTGGTCGACGTTGGTCGTCATTGGCCCCTGTCGAGCGACGTCGGACGGCCCAGGGACGGCCCAGACATCGGCCCGTTGCCCATCTGTGGGCCTACGAGCTGATAGGCAACTCCCGTGCTCGCTGACGTGCTTGGGCTCGTAGCTCCTTCAAGCGACTGTGAAACGCGTTGTGGCGGTTCTGGTCGAGGTTCAGCGGGAGGTCGAGTTGGGAGATGAGCTGCGATTCCAGGTCCCACGGTTCGCTCTGCTCGATCCAAGACACCCTCGCGTTGTCCGCCATCCACTGGCTCAGCTTTGCTTCGCCGACCTCGCCAAAGGTCATCCGCTTGCCGCTGCCCACGCGGCGCAGCTCAAGTCCGAGTAGACATCCGAGGGTGAGCCGCAGCGTCGAGCCGGCCGCGTTGCCCCGGTAGTGGTAGCGGACCCGCTTGCGCAGGTTCTGCGTGCTGGTCCGATTCGCCATGCACCGCGGGGCTATCCCGACGTAGAGCAGGCGCCCAGCGTCCAGGTCCGGGTGGGGCTGTTGCTTGAAGTGCCACCCGTAGACCCCTGCCGCCGCTGGGACAGGGCTCGGACGCACCAGGATCTCTTGCGCCGACCACAATCGATCGGGACTGACGAGAGCGGTAGCTTCCACGAAGCCTCCAGATGTGCCACGACTGATCGTCGCAGGTTACTGGTGCCTGGTTGGGCGGAGCGGCTTTCACCGTGATTCCCCGCGGCTCCCTGCCCAATCTGGTGCGGTCGTGGTGCGCGCTGCCGACCTTGACTACGCTCCTCGCTACGATCTGCGATCACGCGGACACGTTGGTGTTGGGGGCGCGGCAATGTTGGTGGAACTCTTAATTGGGGCGGCGGTTGGCTTTCTCGGGGGGCTGACGACAGCCTGGCGCATCGTAGCCAAGGGTGCTGCTCAGGCCTGGCTGGACGACCTCCGTGACCAGGTCCTGGTACGTAAAGCCGATCGTCGTAAGAACCAGGCGATCCGGCATGCAAAGTTGGACTGGGAACTGAGCGCGGAGTCGGAAGCCGCACAAGCGAAGCAGAAGCAGGCGGCTGCGGCTGTCGAAGCCGAACGGAGGAGGGTTCGCCGCGCCCACTCAGAACTCAAAAAGGCCCTTCCGCTCGCGAACGAAGCGGTTCGAACCCACACCAATGAAACTTTCGTGGGTGCACTGGAGTACACGGCGCGATCCTGGCCTGACGTAGCAGTCGAAGCAGCCACCGAGCGCGACAAGCTCACTAAGCATCGTGCTGTCATGGAGCAGTTGAGGGGCCAAGTGGAGAAGCTCGCTAGCCTGGGAGTCGATCTCAAGTGCCCCATCAAGGACTGGAGCCAGGCGCTCTCAACAGATCTCCGGACGCTGGCTGATGAGATCGACAAGGCTGCTAAGGCTTACGCCCTCAAGGTCTGACACCAACTACTACGCAGACGCTCCGGAGGTGTAACACCGCTTTAGGAGAGAGGCGGAGGAATCGTGCCGCTGAGCTGGATCTTTGATACCTGGTCAGGACGCCAAGAACTCGACCGTTAGACAACCCCGTTGACCGTGGCTGACCCCTGCATCTGACACGGCAGTGGCACGAACCTCAGCCGTCGACAGTCAGCCACGACGGCGGGTGCGCCGACCGACCACGCACGCGTATGCCTCGCTGCACCCCCACCGGCCTCAGCCACGCTGCCATGCCGTCGACCAGAGCAAGTTGCGCCGGCGGAAGCGTGGGGGCGAGACCTTGGGTGATGACCTCTTCGTCCCGAAGCAACTTGGGCAGCGGCTCGACCTGCGGCGAGTGCGCCTTTCACCTGCGGCGCTGGTCCGCGGGCGTCCGTGCTTGTCGGTCGCTGTCCGTCGGCGTTGTCACGCACTTAGTCTCCGAGCGTCAATTGAAAGAAATTCCCTTGGTGAGTAGCTGCTACAAGCGGAACGCTTCACGCAACTCTGCCTCTAGTGAGTAGCGGCCGCTCTCTTCTTCATCTCTTCTCGCCCGTTGCTGCGAGATGAGCCCTTCAATTGATTCCGAAACGGATTGCAGGGCTTCACCGATTTCAGTTACCGTGAGCTGTGGCTCGATGCGAATGACGTGACCTTGCCATTCGAAAATGCAAGAGTCAACCAATTCATGCAATGGAAGGTCTGCGACAATATTTTTCCAGTGGTCTGCCGCATCATCTGACAGTGAAACCCTCAGTCGACTCTGAGGGTGACCGCTCATAATCGTCAGATCATCCGTCAGCCAGACTTTTGTCACCCAAGCAGGGAAAGTCGACTTATTCTCTTCGAATTCTTCCGCATACGCTTGAGCCTCAACCCGTTTTGCTTCACGTGACGCTTCGTCTGCCAATCGATCCCTTTGGACCTCAACGTCTGCTGCAAGCAGTGCATTGGATACAGTTTCAAAGATTTCCCTGGATTCCCCAGATCCTTGGGAGAGCCGAATATTGATCACTCCGCTGTTTGTGACGCGCCACCAGTCAGACGCCTTCTTCCCTTTGTTTAGAAGAGTGGTTAGCTTGGAACTCCAAGCATTGTACTCGTTCACAGGGGGAACGTCTGACAAACTGACCTCCACCAAAAATCGACCCCCTTGCCTTGTGACAGATACGGAGCTAACTCGCGCGGCTGTGTTGGAAGAGCGTACGCACCGGCTCTCCTGCTCACGCACGCTCCGCCTGTCGGGGATGAAGGACTCTTGAAAAGCCTCCCATCTGATGACCCATCCGAATACGAAGCCGAGAGCTCGCTGAGCCTCGTCAAGTGTGGAAATCTGAATAGCATCTGCGTTCGAGGTGATGTCTCGAAACCAAACATACTCTCCCGGATCTCCCGAGAACGCGATAGCGACTGACGCCTCATTCACTTCCGCGATCTCCCCCTCCAAATATTTGAAAGATTTTTCGTCAATGATTTGTCGACCCATTGGCTTACTGTGAAACGGGATGCGCCTACGGTAATGTTTCCGCCAAAGCTTGTAAGCGAAATCGAACGCTTGGCGTGAGTTCGCCAAGCTCTTGGCGGGCGAGTTTTCTTCGATACATCTCTCGGCATCTTTAAGCAATTGGCAAATTTTAGGATCTTTGACCGCCTCTGCCAAAGTGGTCTCGTTGATGTCTGTGTCCCACACCGCACTGACCAGCGAGCGAGTATAGGACGACGTGACGGCGGCCCAAGTATTGATGTTTTTCTGATCTACCTCGAGTCCCTCATGCTGCACCAGGTTGCGGGTCCTGTGAAGTCGTCGAATGTCAGGCCAGGTGCTTGTCGTCCAGCGGGCACCAAGATGATCCTTCACGATCTGCATCAACTGTTCAAAGCTCGCCTTGTTCGGGATCGTGAGGTTCAAATATGTTGCTGCGAAATGCGTGGCTCTCTCATTTACGGCATCAAGTAGGACTACTGCCATTGGCCGTGTTACCGGCGAACTGGAGAGACTCGCTTGATCTGCTGATGAAAGGAGCGCGCGCAACTGTACGAGGTTGGTGACGGTCTCCGGGGACAAGGGTGCAGTGGTCATGGTGGCTACGGTAGGGCCCGGATCGGCTTGGCGTCCCGTACTTTCTCTCAACATGCGCCGAGTCGTCGTTAGCACCTCGGCCAGAGGCAGTGAGTTGCGGTGGTGGGTTCGCCAGCTGGCCAGGTGTCCTCGCTGCACTCCAGCCTCAGTCAGGATCTTCGGACCTGCTGCGGATCAGAGTTGGCTGGATCCAGCGACAGCGCTGCGAGCGGCTCCCTGCGTGAAATCACCCAAGTCCATTGCGTTGCAAAAGTGAGAGACGGCCTGACATGAGCCCAAAACAGCCGTACGATGCTGCAATGCTCGATGTGGAATTCATCATCAAGAACTATCGATGCTTCGGCGACGAACCGACTTCGTTCCGCGTCCGCGACGGCTTTACGGCTCTTTTGGGAACAAATAACTCAGGTAAGAGCTCGTTGTTGCGATTTCTGTACGAAGTGAGGCCATTCCTTAACCTTATTCAGTCGGGCGCGCGCGTAAATGGTGTTGAGAGGCAGGCGCTGCAAGGGCTGCGAAATTACGGATGGAGTCCGTCAGTACCTCAAGGAGAACGAATCGTCAGGGCTGGAGTTGATCGGCCAATGGAGATCCAAGTGATCGTACATGATGGCCCTGACGGAGGATTTTTCCTCGATGGCGAGCAACTCGTAATTACTACTCAGGTTAGTCACGGGGAGGCCGCAAGCCCGACAATTAAGAGATGGAGAGGGAGTGAAGTTAAGGAAGATCAAGAGAATCCGTTTATGGGAGAGCAGCTCTTCGCCCCCCTAGCCTCTGCAATGCGTGGACTCTGCGAGGCGATGTACATCGGACCATTTCGTAATGCCATCAACGTAGGGGCACAGCAAAACTATTTCGACATCCAAACCGGTAATGCATTTATCAACACCTATTCGCAATATAAGTCAGGTTCGGATCCGCTGGCAAATGAAGCGGTTGATAAAATGCTTCAGCAGTTGAGTCGGATCTTCGGTTACGGGCGTCTTGATATTAATTCATCCGGCGATACCCTTCAGCTCTTCATTGACGGCAGAAGTTACCGACTCAATGAGCAGGGCGCGGGATTCGCGCATTTCGTGCTTGTTCTGGCAAATGTGCTCGTGCGTAAGCCGAGACTTTTGCTCATTGATGAGCCGGAGCTAAACCTTCATGCTTCGCTACAGTTGGATTTTCTGCAGACTCTGGCTGGCTACACAGAGCACGGAATTATTTTCGCCACTCACAGCCTTGGGTTGGCTAGGACGGTCGCTGATCATATCTACACACTCACCAAACAAAATGGGGGAACATCTAAGGTCAAGGAGTTTGAGGAGGATCAAGACCTTGTGACCTTGTTGGGGCAGATGTCCTTTGATAAGCGTCTGGAAACTGGGTTCAGTAAGGTCCTCTTGGTCGAAGGGAAGACTGAACTGCGCGTGCTCATGCAGTTCCTTCGACTTTATGGGAAGGAGCATGAAGTGCTCATGCTTCCCCTGCATGGGGAGTCTTTGATCCGTGGCGACTCCCAACAGGAGTTGGCCCACCTGTTGCGGATTGGTGGAGATGTTTCCTTTCTGATCGATAGTGAACTTGAAAATCCTGGAGATGTTTTGGGGGTCGAGAGAAAAGCGTTTGTGAGCGTTTGTGAGAAGCTTGGAATCGAGGGGCATGTGTTGGAGCGCCGAGCGCTGGAAAATTATTTCCCCGACGCTGCAGTAAAACGCGCTTTTGGGGATGCAGCACAAGCTTTGGGGCCCTACGATAAGCTTGCGAAGTCGCGAGGGGCTGTTTGGCGCAAGACGGATAACTGGCGAGCCGCTGGGGAAATGAGTAGAGCTGATCTTGAGGAAACCGATTTGGGGGTTTTCCTCTCGTCGCTCTAGCAGAAGGGCTCAGGGGGTCGTTTCGTGGACTGCTGCTCCTTTTCCACCTGCGGCTACGGCTGCTGTTGTGCGCAGTGCGCGTGGCACGGGCGCCGGCCGGGCTGGAGCGGGGCGTAGACAGGAGCGCAGGCCCGGCCGGGGGCCGGGCCACGCGCGGGGAGCGGAGCGAGCCGCTTGATGAAGGAGAGAAAGTCTTATCCCGCTGGGATGAGGCGCTGTCCGTCGTGGCTTCGTACATGGGGGCCGTTGCCGTCCAAGGCGTCCAAGAGCCTGATGGCGAAGGCCTCGGACATGCGCTCGCTGACCTCGTCGGGTGTGAGCCATGAGACCGCCGTGGACTCGCCGGAGGTGCGTTCGGTGCCGCCGGAAGGCTTGCAGCGGAAGACCAGAGCGATGATGCCCCGGGTCATGTTCTTGTAGATGCCGGTGAGTTCGTCCACCTCGACGTGGATGCCTGTCTCCTCCAGGACCTCGCGGCTGACGCCGGCCTCTGGGGTCTCGTTGAGTTCGAGGATGCCGCCGGGGAGCTCCCAGGTGCCGTTGTCGGCTCGGCGGATCGCCAGGAGGCGGCCGTCCTCGCGCACCACTACTCCGGCTACGGACACGGAGTGCAGGGGAGACGGTGTCGCTTCCTGTGGTTGACTCATGTAGAGGAGCTTAGGAGGCAGAGAAGGACTATGGGAACTGCTGCTGGAGGGGGCACGGCCGGGCCTCGGTACGTGCAGATCGCGGAAGAGATCGTGCAGCAGATCCGGGCGGGGATTCTGAAGCCCGGTGACATGGTGCCGAGTGAGTCCGATCTGGTGGAGCGGTACGGCGTGTCCGGCGGGACGATCCGTAAGGCCATGGTCGAGGTGCGGGCGAGTGGGCTCGTCGAGACCCGGCACGGCAAGGGCTCGATCGTGAAGAACCGTCCTCCTGTGCGGCATCGTTCCTCCGATCGCTTCCGGCGGTCGCTCCGGCAGGGAGGGCAGGCGGCCTACCTCGCGGAGTCCGCACAGTCCGGTGCCACCGCGAAGGTCAGCGTCCTCTACATCGGGCCCATGGAGGCCCCCGAGGACGCTGCCCGACGGCTGGGTGTTCCCGTCGGTGCGCAGGTACTGGCCCGTCGGCGCCTCTACTTCCGCAACGGCATTCCGGTCGAGACCGCCACGTCCTACCTGCCGTGGGACGTCGTGAAGGAGATCCCGGAGCTGTTCGCCGAGAACCCCGGCGGCGGTGGCATCTATGCCCGACTCGAAGACCATGGACATGAGTTCGCGGAGTTCGCCGAGACGCTGCAAGCGCGGCCGGCCTCGAAGTCGGAGGCCTCGGAGCTGGCGCTGAGCCCGGGTGCGCCCGTGGTTCATCTGATCCGTGAAGCTCGTACGGCCGCGGGTCTCGTCGTCGAGGTGTGCGACACGCTCATGGCCGCTGACCAGTTCGTTTTCGAGTACCGCATCCCTGCCGACGACTGACGCCCGCTCAACTCCCCGCAGCCCGTCGCGAGTTCTTCTTCGCGGCGGGTTGACTCATGTACAGGAGTGAGGCACTCTTCTCTATGTCACTCATGTACATGAGTGGCGGAGTTCAACATCTATAGAGGAGTGATCTGCTGTGCGTCAGATTCCCGTCGACACCTCCGCCGCGATCGTGATGGTCGCCAAGTCTCCGCAGCCCAAGGTCAAGGACCGCCGCACCGGCGAGATCGCCATGGACATCGAGTCCGGCTCGAAGCTGATGACGGTCGACGTGATGTTCGCGGCAAACGAAGAGGTGGAAATCCTGTCCATCACCGTCCCGGAGCCCGGGATCAGCGGAGAGCTGGCCATGGGTACGCCGGTCGCGCTCACCGGGCTGATCGCCCGGCCCTGGGAGAACGACTTCAACGGTCAGAAGCGACACGGCATCGCGTTCCGTGCGGTCGCGGTCACCTCGCTCGCCAATGTCAACGCCGCCGCCGGGCCGAAGGCGGCCTGATCATGACCGGCTTCACGGTCGCTCTGGTGCTGGTCGTCGCTGCCGCAGGTCTCCTGCGGTGGCGGCGTCCCGCCTGGTACTGGCTGGCCTTCGGGGTCACCCTGGCCGCTTTGCGGGTCCTGGTCCGGTACGGCTCCGTCATGGACGCGTGCGGGCTGACCGTACCGCCCGCCCGATGGCGGCTCGTCCTGGCACGGGCCACCAACCGGCCGATGCCGGAGTCCCGTCCGCCGCGCATCCTGCGGCTGCGGCCGACTCGCACCGGCCTGGTCCTGCGGCTCAAACTTCGCCCCGGCCAGGACGCCTTCGACTTCGCGGCTGCCTCTGACCGGCTTCGGCACTCGTTCTCCATGTACGGCGTGACCTCGCGTGAGCTGCGGTCCGGCGTCGTGGAGGTGCGGATGACCGGCTACGACGTGCTCAAGCGGGTGCAGATGCCCGCTGCGACCGAGACTCGGCCCATGCGGGTGCCCGTCGCCCTGCGGGAGGACGGCTCGGTGCACTACCGCGACTACCGGGCGATACCCCACGCCCTCACCCTTGGGGCCACGGAATCCGGCAAGTCCGTCTACCAACGCAACCTGGTCGCCGGGCTCGCCTCGATGGACGTCGCCCTCGTCGGCATCGACTGCAAGCAAGGGGTGGAGTTGTTCCCGCTGGCCCGGAGGTTCTCCGCGCTGGCCGACAACCCCGACACCGCCGCCGAGCTGCTCGACGCGCTGGTGGCTCGGATGGCAGACGTCTATCAGCTCATCCGCGCCCAACAGCGGATCACCGTCGACGTGTCGGACGCGGAGATCGCCGCCGACATCTGGGACCTGCCCGACGGACTGCGTCCGACTCCGGTCGTCGTCCTGGTCGACGAGGTTGCCGAACTCGCCCTGTACGCCAGCAAGGAGGAGGAGAAGCGGCGGGACCGGATCATCACCGCCTTGGTCCGCCTCGCCCAGCTCGGCCGCGCCGCCGGCATCTACCTGGAAATCTGTGGACAGCGCTTCGGCTCCGAACTCGGCAAGGGCATCACCATGCTCCGCGCTCAGCTCACCGGCCGTACCGCGCACCGTGTCAACGACGAGACCTCCGCCAACATGGCCTTCGGCGACATTTCCCCGGACGCCGTCCTCGCCGCCATCCAAATCCCGGCTGAGATGCGGGGGATCGCCATCGCGGGCGACTCCTCCGGAGGCTGGCACCGCATCCGTGCTCCGCACACCTCGCTCCGCCAGGCCGTGAACCTCTGCAACCGGCACGCCGACCGGACCCCGGACCTACCCGAGCTGGCACCGTTCCGGCCCGCCCTCTCCGGCCCCGCCGCAGCCGCTCCCGTGCCGTCGGCCAAGCCTTCGCCGGCCACTGCCTGATCTCTCGCTCGCCCCATCGGTCGGCGTGACCGCCTTCGCGCCAAGTCCCTACCCCTGCCATGCCTGCTGAAGGGAGAACTCGGCATGTGCCCGAACTGCGAGGACTTCGCCCGGACCGTGCTCCTCCTCGGTCAACTCGCCTTGTACGCCGACATGGGCGGCGCAGACCTCGACTTCGTGGAAGCGGTCAGCGCGTCTCTCGCCGTCTCGTTGCCCGAGCCGCCGCCCGGCATGTTCCCGTCCGGCGACGACCTCGACGGCGGCCCCACCTACCCCGGCGAGGACGGCTGATGGGCGCTCGTCACGGCCTTCGTGTCGACGCGGTGCTGATTCAGGCCGTGATCGCCGGTGCCCTGTCCTTCGCTCACCTGCACGACCTGGCTGCCGCTGCCGGACAGGACGGCTGGAAGGCGTGGGCCTACCCGGTCAGTGTCGACCTGCTCCTGGTCGCGGCCTGGCGGCGCCTGCGCAGTGAGGGCCCGTCCCGGCTGGCCTGGTGCTGGTTCCTCATCGCCCTGTTTGCCTCGCTCGGGGCGAACGTCGCCACCGCCGGCTTCCTCGACCTGGCCGATCCGCCCGCCCCGCTCCGTCTCGGCATCGCAGGTTGGCCCGCGCTCGCCTTCCTCGGCGGAACGCTTCTCGCTCACTCGTCGGCCGCGGAGTCGGAGTCGGAGTCGGAGCCTGAGCCGGTTCTGCCGGCACCTGTCCCGGACACCCCGGACACCCCGGGCACCCCGGACGCCGAGCCCCAGCCACCGGCAGCAGCCGTGCCCGAGCCTGACGCGGTCCCAGCCCTGGTCCCGGCCCCGGCTCCCACCTCGACGCCTGCAACGCCGGTCCCCGCCGTTCTGGTCGACCACGCCCGCAAGATCGCCGACGAGTACCGCGCCCGCACCGGGGCTCCGATCGACACCGACACCCTGCGCTCCCGCCTCGGCGTCCCGCCCCACCTCGCCGACGCCATCGCCGCTCAACTCGCCTGACCAGGAAGGAGACACCCCAATGCCCGCCCGCGACAACTTCCATTCCGTGATGCGGATCGGTCCCGTGCAGATCGGCACCCACCGCGACCGCAACGGCCGGACCGTGCACGCCGCTGTCTGCACCGCCGACCGCTGTGGCTGGTCCGCCGACTACTCCAGCCAGAGCGCCGCCCAGCTCGCCGCCCGCACCCACCGCTGCCGCGTCCGCTAGGAGACACCGCCATGCAGGTCCCGCTCTGGTTCGCTCTCGCCGTCGTCGGCTACCTCGGCTGCAAGCTCATCCGCCCGCCGCTCTGGCTGGTCCTGGTGCTGCTCCTCGGCGGCTACCTCATCGCCGACACCCTGCTCGCCCCCGTCATCGACACCGCCATCAAGTAGGGAGATCCGCCATGCTCCGCCCGAAGATCCCGACCATGCCCACCCCGACCGGACTCGTCTCCCCGCCCGCCGTCATCGAGCCGAGCATCATCACCCCGGGCACCCCGGTCCCGCCGTCGACGCCCGTCGCCCCGGCCCCGTCCCGCCCGGTCGTCCAGCTCACCCCCGGAACCGCGCTCGCGCTCGTCGGGGCCGGCACGGCCGTGGTCCTGGTGCTCGGTGCCGTCCTCGTCTCGCTGCTCCTGGCGGTCGCCATCACCGGCGCGTCCGTCGCCGTCTGCGCCGTCGTCCTGCGCTCCCTGCTCGCCTCCGACGCCAAACGCCGCTGACCGGCCCCCGGGCGGCCCTGATACCGCCAAGCATCCGCCGCCCGGGAGCCGTCCCCACCGATCGATCTCGCAACCGGAAGGAACCCCCAGCATGGCCCACCGGGCCTCACCCGCGGCACTGAAGACGCCCACGCCCGCCCAATCGCTCGACCCGATCACCCTCGGAGACATCCTCCGGGTGGCCTCGGCCTCCGACTACACCCGCTGGGAAGACCAGATCCGCCGCACGGGCGGCTGCTCCGACCCGATCCACCTGACCGGCTGGACCCTTCACAAGGACAAGACCACCGGCGAGACGCTGCACCACTACTCCACCGAGAACGAGCCGGGCGGACGCCTGCGCCTCGCCTGTGGCAACCGGCGCGCGTCCCGCTGCCCCTCCTGCGCCTGGACGTACGCGGGCGACACCTACCACCTCATCCGCGCGGGCCTCGCCGGGGACGACCGCCGAGACATCCCCCCAGCCGTCCGCGACCACCCGCGAGTCTTCGCCACCCTCACGGCCCCCTCGTTCGGCCCGGTCCACAACCGCCCCGACTCCGGTGTCTGCCGCTGCGGCACCCGCCACCCGGCCGACGCCCCCACCCTCGGCACTGCCCTTGACCCGGACACGTACGACTACGCGGGCGCAGTCCTGTTCAACAACCACGCCGGACAGCTCTGGCAGCGCTTCACCACCCGGCTCCGCCGCGAACTCGCCGCCCGCGGCGGCCTGGCCCGCCGGGAACTCGCCGACCATCTGCGCGTCTCGTACGGCAAGGTGGCTGAGTTCCAGAAGCGCGGGGCCCTGCACTTCCATGCCGTCGTGCGCCTCGACGGCCCCGAGGGGCCCGGGGCACTGCCGCCCACCTGGGCCACGGTCGACGTGCTCACGGACGCGATACGTGCCGCCGCCGCGCACTCGTACACGTCCGTCTCGGTCCCGGCTGCCGACGACCAGCCGGCCCGGACGTTCCGATGGGGCCGACAGCTCGACGTCCGCCCGGTGAAGGCCTTCGGTGACGGCTCCGACATCACCGAACAGGCCGTTGCCTCGTACGTGGCCAAGTACGCCACCAAAGCCGCCGAGAACACCGGCACCCTTGACCGCCGAATCGGCGAACTCTCCGAACTCGACCGGCACAAGGTCCCCGATCACACCCGGCGGCTCATCACCGCGTGCCGCGACTTGGACAGCCACTATCCGGACCGACGCTTGTGGGCCTGGGCGCACATGCTCGGCTTCCGCGGGCACTTCTCGTCCAAGTCGCGCACCTACTCCACCACCCTCGGCGCCCTTCGCCAGGAACGCGCCGACTACCGCGCCGCGCAAGAGGCTTCCGTCCTCGGTCTCGACGATCGTGAGCCGGACTCCGTCCTAGTCCTTACCGACTGGCAGTACGCCGGCCACGGCCACACCCCTGGTGAAGCCGCTCTCGCCGCGACCATCGCAAGAGACCTCCAGACCAACCGCGAGACCGCCCGCGATGCCCTGCTCAGCGAAGGGAGCGCGGCATGATCACGGCCGCCTGGTCACGCAACATGCTCACTCTCGCCGAAGTCTGCGAAGAGCTGAGCGTCTCGCGGTCGACCTTCTACGACTGGCGGGCGAAGCGGCGTGCGCCGCGTTGCATCAAGCTCCCGAACGGCGACCTGAGGATCCGGCGGAGCGATCTCGACCACTGGCTCGACGACCGTGAGGACGCCGTCTGATGGAGACCACGTACGACGTAAAGGTCTACAAGATCCTCACGTACAAGGGCGCCCGGAAGACCACGTACACCGTGCGCTGGGTGGTCGCGGACAAGCGCTGGCGTGAACCCTTCGGCACCGTCGCACTCGCTGAGGGCTTCCGTTCCGAACTGATCCGGGCCACGGGGAAGGGCGAGGCCTTCGTCATCGCCACCGGGCTGCCGGTGTCCCACCGTTCCAAGTCGGCTTCTATGAGCTGGTACACGTTCGCCGTCGGGTACGTGGATGCCCGTTGGCCGGAGCTCGGCGGCAACAGCCGTAAGAACACGGCCAAGGCCCTGACGGCGGTCACCATCACGCTGCTGCGTGTCCAGCCGACCCAGTTCGCCCCGGTGGCCGTGCGGACCGCACTGCGCGAATGGGCGTTCAACGCGACCCGCCGTGCGGACGCCCCGCGAGACGTGGTGTCCATCCTCCGGTGGGTGGAGCGCAACTCCCTGCCGGTCTCCGTCTGGGAGGAGGCAGAGAAGGTCGATGAGGTCCTGCGAGCCGTCGACACGCGCCTTGACGGTAAGCAGGCGGCGGCCTGGTCCAGGAAGCGCCACCGTCGGATCCTCAATGTCGTCATGAAGCACGCGGTCCGGCGGCGCGTCCTGCGGACCAACCCGCTCCCCAAGGGGAAGGAGTCGACGGCTGTCACCAAGACCAGCAACGCCGTGGACAAGCGATCCCTGATGAACGCGGAACAGGCGGCGGCACTCCTCGACTGGATCCGGCGCCGGCCGCGTGGAGGGAGGCGGCTGCACGCGTTCTTCGCCACGCTGTACTACTGCGCTCTGCGGCCGGAGGAAGCCGTAGCCATGCGAGTGCAGGACGTGACGCTTCCCGGCCCCGACGCCGGGGACCAGTGGTGTGAGCTGCTGATCCATACGGCGACTCCGGAGATCGGCAAGCAGTGGACCGACACCGGAGAGATCCACGAGGAGCGTGACCTGAAGGGCCGTGCCGAGGGCGAGACGCGCATCGTGCCGGGACATCCCGCCCTGACGCGCATCCTGCGGCAGCACATCGAGGACGAGGAGCTCAAGCCCGGTGACCTGCTGTTCCAGGGGGAGACGGGCGGCATTCTCGCCGGATCGGTCGTCCGCCGGGCGTGGCGCAGTGCGCGCAAGGCTGTCCTGCCCCCGCATGTCTTCGAGTCGCCCACGGGGAGGCGGGTGTACGACAACCGGCACACGCGCCTCACGAAGTGGCTCAACGACGGGATCCCGCCCGCCCAGGTGGCTGAATGGGCGGGGAACAGCGTGCCGGTGTTGCTGGCCACTTATGCACGGTGCGTCGAGGGGCAGCTGCCTGACTTGAAACGACGCCTGGAGGCCGCGGGAGATCTCCCCGAGCCGGCCGACGGAGACTGACGCTTCTCGTCAAGAATTTCGACACGTATTCGACAGGGCCACCCGCGAAAACCCGGTGACAGCCGGACGGCCCCGGAGCCTCCCCATGATCGTCGGGGGAGTGTCCGGGGCCTCGTCGTGGCGCGTGAAACGTGCTCTGAACAGCAAAAATGCCCTCCCAAAGGGAGGGCGGAGACTTGCGCCCCCGGCAGGACTCGAACCTGCGGCCAAGCGCTTAGAAGGCGCCTGCTCTATCCACTGAGCTACGGGGGCCGGGTGTGGTGGCCTCGTACGTGCTGCCCGGGTGTGGGCTGATCCGTGACGTTGCCGGGGACAAGGATAGGGCTCCCGGTTCCTTGTCCTGGTTGCTTCGCCTCCGTGGCTCAATGTGGAGGTTCGGTGAAGCGGTCCTGATAATCGCAGGCAGGTGCGAATCGTGCATCGCTTTTGCCCTCCAGGGCTACGGGTGTTGTGCACTCGTTATGCCTGCGCTGTGCCTCTGTCCCAGTCGTACCTTCCGTCCCTTGTGTCCTATCGGCGCGCAGACATGCCTATATGCTTCATAAATCCCCTAAAATTGGGCATTCTTCGCGTGTGGTGACCTTGGACGTACGGCCTCAGCTGCTCGACGCACTCTCCGCCCTGCGCGACCGTGTCGCCGCCGCGCGCTTTCCGCTCCCCCTGGCGGGGGCCCCACGCGCACGTGCCAACCGCGACGAACTGCTCGCCCAGCTCGACGACTACCTGGTTCCCCGGCTCAGGCAGCCTGAAGCGCCGCTTCTGGCCGTCGTGGGCGGGTCCACCGGCGCCGGCAAGTCGACGCTCGTCAACTCCCTGGTGGGGCGGCGGGTCAGCGAGGCGGGCGTGTTGCGGCCCACGACACGGACTCCGGTGCTCGTGTGCCACCCAGAAGACCATCACTGGTTCAGCGGCATGCGGGTGCTGCCCGGCCTCACACGCGTGTGGGCGCCCCATCAGGAGTCGGCGGACGACCTGTTGCTCCCCGGCGAGGACGGCAGGCGGGTGCTGCGGATCGAGACCGCCGACACCCTCCCGCCCGGCCTCGCCCTCCTCGACGCGCCCGACATCGACTCCCTCGTCGCCGACAACCGCGTCCTCGCCGCGGAACTGATCTGCGCCGCCGACGTCTGGGTGATGGTCACGACGGCCGCCCGTTACGCCGACGCCGTGCCCTGGCATCTGCTGCGCACCGCCAAGGAGTACGACGCCATGCTCGTGACCGTCCTCGACCGGGTGCCCCACCAGGTCGTCTCCGAGGTGTCCCGGCAATACGGCGCCCTGCTCACCAAGGCCGGGCTCGGCGACGTACCGCGCTTCACCGTGCCCGAACTGCCCGAGTCCGCCTGGGGCGGCGGGCTCCTCCCGGCCACCGCCGTCGCGTCGCTGCGGACCTGGCTGGTCCATCACACCCAGGACCCCGGCGCCCGCCGCCACGCGTTGGCGCGCACGGCCCAAGGCGTCCTCGCCTCGCTCAAGGCCCGGATGCCCGAACTGGCCGGCGCCGCCGCCGCGCAGTACGCGGCCGCGCTGCGGCTCACCTCGGCCGTCGACGGGGCCTACGACAGCGAGTACACGCGCGTGCGGGGGCGTCTGCAGAGCGGCGCGGTGCTCGCCGGCGACGCGCTCAAACGCTGGCGGGCCTTCCCGCTGGACTGCACCGCCGGCGAACTCCTGGACGCCCTGGTGGAAAGCCTCGGCGCGCTCCTGCTGTGCGCCGTCACCGCCGCCGACGAGCGCATCGACGAGGCCTGGCGGCGCGAACCGGCGGCGAGCGCGCCGACGCTGACGGACCGGGACACCTCGCAGGAGAACGCCGAACACCGGATCGGCCTGGCGGTACGACGGTGGCGGCGCGAGCTCGAGGAGTACGCCGAGGACGAGGTACGTGGCCTGGAGCGCGGTCTCGCACCCGATCCGGACGCCGTCGCCGCCCTCGTCGCCACCGCCCTGCTGGGCGGCCGCAGGGCGCGTTCCGCGGGCGAGGGACTCGCCGAACGGATCGGCGCCCACGGCGCGCTGCGGCTGCGCGACCGGGCCGGACGGCTGCTCACCGAGCATCTCGACCGCGTGATGCACACCGAACGCGAGCGCCGCCTCGCCCCGCTCGACGCGCTCGAAGTCCACCCCGAACCCCAGGCCGAGCTCATCGCCGCGCTGTCCGTACTGCAGAAGGAGAGGTGACCGGTGACCGCCGTCACTGACCAGGACCACACGGACCACACCGATCACACCAGCCACACCGATCACGCGGAGGGGGAGGGGGAAGGCGATGGCGCGGGTGCGGGTGCGGGCGCGGAGCTGAACGTGGAAGGCGGGGATCAGGCGCAGGACCGCATGGGTCCCGAGGAAGTCGGCATGGAGGAGGTCGGCATGGCGGAGAACCACGCGAGCCATGCGAACCCCGCGCGCGTACCCGAAGCCGGCGAAGACGCCCCCTCGCATCCGGACTCCCGCACGGACTCCGCCGGAGCCTGGGACGACGGTCTCATCGCCCGTCGCGTGAGCGAGGCCTCCGCCGCCGAGCAGGCCGCCGTCATGGACAAGCGGCCCGGCGGCGGTGTCGCCGCCCCCCTGCCCTCGACCCCGCTCGCGTACGACGGAGCCCTGCGCTCCCGCCTCGACGCGCTGCGCGAACTCGTGGGGCTCTCCCGCACGCGCCTCGACAGCCGGACGCTCGCCCAGGCCGGCCGGGTCCTCGACGAGGCGGCGGCCCGGCGCAGGCTCTCCGGGCAGCACACCGTCGTCGCCATCGCGGGCGCCACCGGGAGCGGCAAGTCGCAGCTGTTCAACGCCCTCGCCGGGGTGACCATCTCGGAGACGGGCGTACGTCGGCCGACCACCTCGGCGCCCATCGTGTGCACCTGGAGCGACGGCGCGTCGAGTCTCATCGACCGGCTCGGCATCCCGGGTCGGCTGCGCCGACGGCCGGTGCAGAGCGCGGACGCGGAGGCCCAGTTGCGCGGGCTCGTCCTGGTCGACCTGCCCGACCACGACTCGGCGGCCGTGCAGCACCGTGAGCAGGTCGACCGCGTCCTGGGGCTCGTCGACGCCGTCATCTGGGTCGTCGACCCGGAGAAGTACGCCGACGCCGTCCTCCACGAGCGCTATCTGCGGCCCATGGCGGGCCACGCGGAGGTCATGTTCGTCGTCCTCAACCAGGTCGACCGGCTGCCCGGCGAGGCCGCCCATCTGGTCCTCGACGACCTGCGGCGGCTGCTCGACGAGGACGGCGTCGCCCTCGGCGAGTACGGCGAACCGGGCACCACCGTGCTCGCCCTGTCCGCGCTCACCGGGGACGGCATCGGGGAACTGCGCGAGCTGCTCGGCCAGTTCGTCGCGGAGCGCGGCGCCGCGGCCCGGCGCATCTCCGCCGACGTGGACGTCGCCGCGTGGCGGCTGCGGTCCGTCTATGCCACCGGGCGGCGGACCGGGCTCAGCGAGGAGGCGCGCGACGAGTTCGCGGCCCTGCTCGCGGACGCCGTGGGCGCCACCGCGGCGGGCGAGGCCGCCGAACGCGCCTGGCTGCGCCACGCGGGCCGCGCGTGCGGGACGCCGTGGCTGCGGCTGTGGCGGTGGCACCAGGACCGGCGCGACCCTCCCACCGGACGACTCCCCGTGCGCGCCCAGGCCGACGAGGAGGCCACGGCACGGCAACGGGTCGAGCAGGCGGTGCGCACGGTGTCCGAGCGGGCCTCGGCGGGGCTGCCGACGCCGTGGGCGCAGGCCGTGCGGGAGGCGGCCGTACGCGGTGCGCAGGGGCTGCCCGAGGCGCTGGACGAGCTGGCGGAGCGCGCCGGACTGCCGCCGGGGCGGCCGCCGCGGCCCGGCTGGTGGCCGGTGGCCGTGCTGGCGCAGGCGTCCATGACCCTCCTCCAGGCCGTCGGCGGGCTGTGGCTGGTCGGCCAGATCGTCGGGGTCATGGCGCCGAACCTCGGGGTTCCGGTGCTGCTGATGGTGGCCGGCATCATCGGCGGCCCGCTGGTCGAGTGGAGCTGCCGGCTGGCGGCCCGGGGACCGGCCCGGCGGTACGGACAGGACGCGGAGCGCCGGTTGCGGGAGGCGGCGGCCGGCTGCGGCCGGGCGCGCGTCCTGGATCCCGTGGCCGCGGAGCTGCTGCGGTACCGGGAGGTCCGGGAGCAGTACGCGCGGGTCACGGGCGTGGGGGCGGGCTCACGGTGACTACGCACGGTGTGGGCGCACGGTGAGCACGCACGCCGCGGGCGCGCGGTGACGACGCACAGTGAGCACACACGGTGTGGGCGCACGGTGAGCACGCCCGTTGCGGGCGCGTGGGACCGGGTGATCATGGGGAGCGGGGCGTAGATCACTCGTCCGGGTGGTGGAGTTTTCCACAGGCGGACGGTGATCCACAGCGCTCGGCGGGCCCGGCCCGACGGAGGCAGTCTGGCTTCGCGGCGATCGCGACGGACGCGGTCGCAGCGAGGGCGGTGACGGTACGCGGTGAACGCGGCGACCGTGACCGCCGAGGCGGACGCAACCGTACGGGACGGGCCCGTACGCGTATCCGGGCGGCGCGACCGTCCGGCGAGGGAGGGGTCGAAGTGAACGACACGATCATCTGCGCGGTGGGCAACGTGGCGACGCAGCCGGTCTACCGGGACCTTGCGGCGGGCGGATCGGCGAGGTTCCGGCTGGCGGTGACCTCGCGCTACTGGGACCGCGAGAAGAGCGCCTGGACGGACGGGCACACCAACTTCTTCACGGTGTGGGCCAACCGCCAACTGGCCACGAACGCGACGGCCTCGCTCAACGTCGGCGACCCGGTGATCGTCCAGGGCAGGCTGAAGGTGCGCACGGAGCTGCGCGACGGACAGCAGGGCCGGACGTCGGTGGACATCGACGCGGTGGCGATCGGCCACGACATCTCGCGGGGCACATCGGCCTTCCGGCGCTCGGGTCGCCCCGAGCCGACGGGCGTCGGAGCGCCCACGCAGCCCGAGCCCAACTGGGAGACGCCGGCCGTGAATTCCATGGGTGCCACGGACTCCATGGATGCCACGGACTCCACGCAGCCGGAGCCCGATACCTCGCGCCCACGCGAGCCGGTGGCGGTGCCGTGAGGTCCGGTGAGTCGACGTGAGTTGAGATGAGTTGAGCTGACGGGCGGGGTGCGCGGAGGCGCGCAGGGTGCGTAGTGGTGACGGAGTGTCAACGGCCGTGACCGGGCCCCCGAGGTCGAACTGCGG
This sequence comes from Streptomyces sp. NPDC006872, assembly GCF_040635845.1. NCBI lineage: Bacteria > Bacillati > Actinomycetota > Actinomycetes > Kitasatosporales > Streptomycetaceae > Streptomyces > Streptomyces sp. NPDC006872. Next base: position 55,067 of record NZ_JBEYIL010000009.1, on the reverse strand, counting down.
CTTATCGGCGAATGCGTTCCAAGCAGCCGAATGGATTTGTCGATAAGCCGGGCCGGTGGACGATCTTGGGGATAACGATTCCGAGTCGGATCGGCGATCCGATGAGATGACCGGTAGGCGTGGTGCGCGGCGTCTCTAGGATGCCGGACGTGGCTCACGGGGCTTCTGATTCTGCTGGTGGGACCGTACCGCCCACATCAACGGGTCCTGCTCGAAGGGGAATTGCGTGATTTCTTCGTTCTCCGCGCCGTTCGTGCGTGGACGGGGGGCGGTCCGCCTCACGGTGGCGACGCTGGTGTCCGGCTTCGTTGTCGCCGCCTTCGGCGTGCTCGCGGGCGCCGGCCCGGCCGCGGCCGCCGAGATGACACAGAGTCAGGGCGGAGCCACCGCGACCATAGGCGGCCTCAAGACCTTCGGCGCCGCCGTGATCCACGCCGAGAGCGGGGACCAGGAGGTCTCGGCCGGCCTGTTCGAGATGTCCGTCGAGGGCGGCGGCACTCTGCAGACCTACTGCGTCGACCTCTTCAACCCCACGCAGCGGGACGCCAAGTACCACGAGACGCCGTGGAGCGGCACCTCGCTCGGCGCCAACCAGGACGCGGGCCGCATCCGTTGGATCCTGCAGAACTCCTACCCCCAGGTGAACGACCTTGCCGCGCTCGCGGACAAGGCGGGCATCGACGGCGGTCTCACCGAGCAGGACGCGGCCGCCGGCACCCAGGTCGCCATCTGGCGCTACTCGGACGGCGCGGCCGTCGACGCCGTCGACCCGCAGGCCGAGCGGCTGGCGGACTACCTCCAGAAGGCCGCCCGAGTCCTGGCCGAGCCCAAGGCCTCGCTCACCCTCGACGCACCCGCCGTCTCCGGCCACCCCGGCGAACTGCTCGGCCCGGTGACGGTGCACACCAACGCGAGCGGCGTAATGGTGACGCCCCCGCTGGACGCCGCCACCAGCGGGGTACGGATCGTCGGGAAGGACGGCAAGGAGGTCACGTCGGTGACGAACGGCAGCCAGCTGTTCTTCGACGTGCCCCTCGACTCGGCCGACGGCTCGGCCGAGCTGACCGTCCAGGCCTCGACCACCGTTCCCGTCGGCCGCGCCTTCACCTCCGACAGCCGCAGCCAGACCCAGATCCTGGCCGGCTCCAGCGAGTCGACGGTGTCGGCGACGGCGAGCGCGACCTGGGCGAAGCAGGGCGCCATTCCGGCGCTGTCGGCGGCGAAGAACTGCGCGAAGACGGGCGTGGACATCACCGCCACCAACCAGGGCGACGCGGCTTTCGTCTACGAGCTGATGGGCGCCGAGCACGCCATCCCCGCGGGCGGGTCCCAGACGGTGACGATCCCGCTGCAGGAGGACCAGGCCTACGACTTCACGATCAACGGGCCTCAGGGCGTCGAGAACCGCTTCACCGGCGTCCTGGACTGCCAGACCCAGGCCGCCGAGACCGCCGGCCTGACCACCCAGACCCTCAGCGAACCGAGCCCGGCCACGGTGGGCGGCACCTCCGTCACGAACGACACCAACCTCGCCGTAACAGGCGGCACCAGCGCCACCCCCCTCATCGCGGGCACGGCCATCGGCCTGGTGGTCATCGGCGGAGCGGCACTGATCCTCACCGGCCGCAAGGAGAACAGGGCGCAGGACTGATCGTTTGTCTTTTCATGGCGTCGACGCCGTCGACGCCATGAACGCCCCGGACTGCTTCCCGCTCGCCGTGTGGCCTCCCCGAGCACTGACGGGGCGCGTACGCCGATCTCGCCCGGCGGCTCGAGAAGAAAACGCCGTGCCCATCGTGCTTCTCTGCCACGATGGACTTCGTCACCATGCGGCTCAGCCGCGCCTGACGCCACACCCTCTCTGCCCGGCATCGATCGACCCACCACTCGGCGGGATACATGCTGATTTCCGCGAGCACGGCAGGCACTCCATGACCCAGGGAAATGATCAATCCGGAAATTCCGCAGATGCGACGCCCGAACACTTAGCCGAGCCATCTACGCCGTCTGCGCCGTCCACGTCATCTGCGCCGTCTACGCCGTCCGCGTCATTCGTGTCAGCCGGAAGCGGTGAGCCGTCAAGCCGAGACGGGGCCGGGGGCGGCAGATTTGCCGCCTTCGAACTCCCGCTCATGCTGACGCTTTCCCTCATCTCGGCGCCAGTTGTGATCGTCGCCGATCGCCCGGCGTCAAGCATCGGAGTAGTAATCGCCGGGGCCTTCCTCGTCGGCATCTGGATCCATAGATCCATTTCCCGCTCCAGGGCGAGCGGCGACGCCGCCCAGGCAAGGCGAAGGCTCGCGATCATTTCGTATGCGGCAGCAGGTACGGCTGGAATGTTGGCAACGCTGATCGCGGTACCGACGACGAGAAGTTTCATCGCCCATGACCTGATTGGGTTCTCGACCCCATCGGAGCCGGTGACGATCGCCTCCTTGCGAACAGGGGAAACGGGGGGCGAGGAATCCGCGAGAGAGAGTGGGCTCGATGAAGCGAAAAACGGACACGTGATCGAACTGACCGTGCACAACGGCGGCGATACCGATGAATTGGTGAAGACTGTTCACCTGACGGTCCCCTCTGATTACTCCACCCAATGTGCGGCAAGCGGCGATCACTCGGTCACGCTCGACAGCGAGGCCACCGTTGTGCGCAGCAAGACCGCGAAGCGCATCGACTGGATCGGTACATTCGAGGAATCGGACCCCGGGAAGCGGGTCGACTTCGACGCGACCCTGATCGCACATTGCGGCGGGGGCTCCGAGGTCGAATTCTCCATCCCGGTCTCCGTGGCTCTACCGCCTCGCAAGTTCACCCGAATCAATCTCGAGTTGCCCTCGGAGTTCCAGTGGTCCGGCGGTGACTACATCGGGCCCTGGACGGTGAATATCATTCTGCCGCACGGAAGCGCTGCGGCAGATTCCGGAGCGGCAGATTCCGGAGCGGCAGCCCATCGCATTCGTGTCGACCTGGAGATCACTGGCGACAAGGTAGTGGTCTATCGAGAATGAACGGTGAAATCTGCGGCCGACGGCGCCCCGACCACGCCCTGACCGCGTGGCTGACGTGGTGCACTCACACACTCCCGAAACGATCACCGCTGGGCCGTCCCTGGGCCGTCCCTGGGCCGTCCCTGGGCCGTCCGACGTCCCCCGAGGCCGCTCGACGACGACCGACAACGACAGACGAGCCCCGGCCGTCGACCCCGAACTCCCAGGTCAGCCGTCCCCGACCATATGGGTTACCACCCGGGGGTGGACCTCAGGCAAGATGGGGTGTATCTGCCCACTGCCTGATTTCAAGCTGCCGGACGGTTTCTCTTGGCTGAGTACATCTACACCATGCGCAAGACGCGCAAGGCGCACGGCGACAAGGTCATCCTTGACGACGTGACGCTGAGCTTCCTCCCCGGCGCGAAGATCGGTGTGGTCGGGCCGAACGGTGCCGGTAAGTCCACCGTTCTGAAGATCATGGCGGGGCTCGAGCACCCCTCCAACGGCGATGCCTTCCTGTCGCCGGGCTACTCCGTCGGCATGCTGCTGCAGGAGCCGCCGCTCGACGAGGCCAAGACGGTCCTGGAGAACGTGCAGGACGGCGCCGCCGAGATCATGGGCAAGCTCAAGCGCTTCAACGAGGTCGCCGAGCTGATGGCGACCGACTACTCGGACGCGCTGCTCGACGAGATGGGCAAGCTGCAGGAGGACCTGGACCACGCCAACGCGTGGGACCTGGACACCCAGCTCGAGCAGGCCATGGACGCCCTGGGCTGCCCGCCCGGCGACTGGCCCGTCACCAACCTGTCCGGTGGTGAGCGCCGCCGGGTCGCGCTCTGCAAGCTGCTGCTCGAGGCCCCCGACCTGCTGCTGCTCGACGAGCCCACCAACCACCTGGACGCCGAGTCCGTGCAGTGGCTGGAGCAGCACCTCGCGAAGTACCCGGGCACCGTCGTCGCCGTCACCCACGACCGGTACTTCCTGGACAACGTCGCCGAGTGGATCCTGGAGCTCGACCGCGGTCGCGCCCACCCCTACGAGGGCAACTACTCCACCTACCTGGAGACCAAGGCGACCCGCCTCAAGGTCGAGGGGCAGAAGGACGCCAAGCGCGCCAAGCGGCTGAAGGAAGAGCTCGACTGGGTGCGGTCCAACGCCAAGGGGCGTCAGGCCAAGTCCAAGGCCCGTCTCGCCCGGTACGAGGAGATGGCGGCCGAGGCCGACAAGATGCGGAAGCTGGACTTCGAGGAGATCCAGATCCCGCCGGGCCCGCGGCTCGGCTCCATCGTCGTCGAGGTCAACAACCTCTCCAAGGCCTTCGGGGAGAAGGTGCTCATCGACGATCTCTCCTTCACCCTGCCGCGTAACGGGATCGTCGGGGTCATCGGCCCCAACGGCGCCGGCAAGACCACGCTCTTCAAGATGATCCAGGGGCTCGAGACGCCGGACTCCGGCAGCATCAAGGTCGGCGAGACCGTCAAGATCTCGTACGTCGACCAGAGCCGCGAGAACATCGACCCCAAGAAGTCGCTGTGGGCCGTGGTCAGCGACGAGCTCGACTACATCAACGTCGGTCAGGTCGAGATGCCGAGCCGCGCGTACGTCTCCGCCTTCGGGTTCAAGGGGCCGGACCAGCAGAAGCCCGCCGGTGTGCTCTCCGGCGGTGAGCGCAACCGTCTCAACCTCGCGCTCACCCTCAAGCAGGGCGGCAACCTGCTCCTCCTCGACGAGCCGACCAACGACCTCGACGTCGAGACCCTCAGCAGCCTGGAGAACGCGCTGCTGGAGTTCCCCGGTGCGGCCGTGGTCGTCTCCCACGACCGGTGGTTCCTGGACCGAGTGGCCACGCACATCCTCGCCTACGAGGGTGACTCCAAGTGGTTCTGGTTCGAGGGCAACTTCGAGTCGTACGAGAAGAACAAGATCGAGCGTCTCGGTGCGGACGCGGCTCGTCCGCACCGCGCCACCTACAAGAAGCTGACCCGGGGCTGATCGATCTTGCGGCACATCTACCGCTGCCCGCTGCGCTGGGCGGACATGGACGCGTACGGCCACGTCAACAACGTGGTCTTCCTCCGCTACCTGGAGGAAGCCCGTATCGACTTCCTGTTCCGTCCGGAGAAGGACTTCAAGCAGGGGTCCGTGGTAGCGCGCCACGAGATCGACTACAAGCGGCAGCTCGTCCACCGGCACACGCCCGTGGACATCGAGCTGTGGGTCACGGAGATAAGGGCGGCGTCCTTCACCATCACCTACGAGGTGAAGGACGGGGACGTCGTCTATGTCCAGGCCTCCACTGTCGTGGTTCCGTTCGACTTCGAGACTCAAGCGCCGCGCCGGATCACCGCGGACGAGCGTGAGTTCCTGAACGAGTACCGGGACGACGACCAGGTCGCCGACAAGGAGGCCGTCGCCGCATGACGGTGCTCCACCTCGCCGACGAGGGGGAGGCGGCGGATCTCGCGGCCTTCCTCTCCAGGCTGCTCCACTACGACCGTGGAGCCGCGGTACGGCTGCAGGCAGCCGGCACCGCGCTCGCCGTCTTCGGCCGGCCGCCGTCCTTCGAGGTGCTCGCGATCCGCGCGGTCCGGCTGGCCAAGCCGTACGAGAACGGCCTCGACGCCATGCTGGACGTGACCGTCTCGGCGGGCGAGCTGCTGGAGTCCGTCGACGAGGGCGCTGCCACCGCCGCCGTTCCCGCGGCCGTCACCGGGCCGCCATGGGCCGGTGTGCTGCCGCCGCGCGGTGGCTGGCGGCCCGAGGCGGGGCTGCCCGCGCCGGACGCGCTGCGGGCGATGGTCGGTGCGGCCGTCGCCGAATTCCGGTCCCGTAGTGAGGAGTTGGCGGCCGAACTGCGGACCCGGGCCGAGCTCGACCGGATCGGGCGGGAGATCTGGTCCCGGACGGTCGGGGAGACCGGACTTCCCGTGCGGGCCGTGCACGCGGCCCAGTCGCTCGGCTTCCTCCGCCCCTCGGCGGGTTCGGGGGACCTGGCGCTGCTCTCGCTCGGCGGGTGGCTGCGGCTGCGCACCCCGTACGGGTCGATCGCCGTACGGCGCGCGGGCGCGGGGCTCGGGATGCCGTCCCTCAGCGTCCGTCGACAGCACCCCTGAGAGCCGACCCCGAGGGTCACAGCTGAGAGGCAGCCCCGAGGGTCACTGAGGGGTGTTCACCATCGACGCCGCCGCGTACGTCAGGTAGTTCCACAGCGTCTGCTCGTGCTCCTCGGGCAGGGCGAGCTCGTCGACCGCGTCGCGCATGTGCTTCAGCCAGGCGTCGTGCGCGGCTCGGTCCACGGCGAAGGGCGCGTGGCGCATCCGCAGGCGCGGGTGGCCGCGGTTGTCGCTGTAGGTCGTCGGGCCGCCCCAGTACTGCATGAGGAAGAGCGCGAAACGCTCCTCGGCCGGGCCCAGATCCGCCTCGGGGTACATGGGCCGCAGGATCGGGTCCTCGGCGACTCCCTGGTAGAAACGGTGGACCAGTCGGCGGAAGGTCTCCTCCCCACCGACCTGCTCGTAGAAGGTCTGCTCCTGAAGCGTGCCGCGCCGAATCTCTTTCACATCCCCCATGGTCTCAGACGGGGAGACGGAGGACCCGAGGCTTAGGACCACCGCCAGGGCTCACCCCAGGGCTTACCCCTGGGGTGAGCCCTGGGGCTCGTCCCAAGGGTCACCGTGGGGCTCGCTTCCCGGGGCCGCGCGCCGCACAGTGGAGTCATGGGCGCCCATGAAGTCGACCGGGGCGGCGAGCCGCTCGCGGGCCTCGCCGTCTCCGCGCGTGCCTCGCTGGTACGCGTGATCGAGGCGAGCGGGGCCTTCGACGCCGACCCGCGGTGGCGAGAGGCCTTCGCGAACGTCCCGCGGCATCTCTTCGTGCCGTACTACTACGTCGGAGGCGTGGGCGGCGCAAGCGGCTCCGGCGGCTACGAACGGCGCTGGGGCGAGAGCCCCGACCCGCGCACCCGGGAACGCTGGGTGCGCGGCGCGTACGAGGACGTCCCGCTGGCCACCCGGCTGCGCGACGGTGTGCTGGTCTCCTCCAGCAGCCAGCCCTCGCTGATGGCGCTGATGCTGGCCGAGCTGCGGGTCGAGGACGGGAGCCGGGTCCTGGAGATCGGCGCGGGCACGGGCTACAACGCGGCGCTGCTGTCGTACCGGCTCGGCGACGGGAACGTCACCACCGTCGATCTGGATGCGGAGATCACCGAGTCCGCCCGCCGGCATCTCGCCGCCGCCGGGTACCGGCCCACCGTCGTCACCGGGGACGGGTCGCGCGGAGTCCCCGAACGCGCCCCCTTCGACCGGATCATCGCGACCTGCACGCTGACGTCGATCCCCCGGGTCTGGCTGACCCAGTGCGTCCCCGGCGCCCTGATCCTGGCGCCGCTGGCCACCGGGCTGATCGCGCTGACCGTCCGGGACGCCGGACAGGCCGAGGGGCGCTTTCTGCACACCGCGGCCTACTTCGTGCCGCTGCGGGGGTCGCCGCCGTGCGGGTCGGAGCGGGCCGAGCCGGAGCCGGTGGCGCTCGCCGGGGTGCCGCGCCGGGCCAGGGAGAGCGAGCTGTTCCACTTCCTGCTGGCGCTGACCCGGGACACCCTCGAACCGCAGGAGGCGTTCGCCCTGTGGGAGCGCGAGGGCAGACCGGGGCGGGAGCGCTTCGGCATCACGGTCGGCGCCGAGCACGCGTGGGCCTGGCTCGACGAACCGGAGGGACCGTACGCATGGCCCCTGCCCGGTTCGTTCGACACCGGCCTGGTAGAGCCCTAGAGCCCGAGAGCACTAGGGCCGCCCTGTCAGGCCCTAGCCGCGGCGGACCGTGATCGTCGTCCAGGCGCCGACGTGCACCTGGTCGCCGTCCTGCAGCGGTACCGGGACGAACGGCTGGATCGGTTCTTCCGAGCCGTTGACCGTCGTGCCGTTCGTCGAGTTCTGGTCGACGACCGCCCAGCTGCCGTCCGGCTGCTGGACCAGCACCGCGTGCTGGTGCGAGACGCCCGGGTCCTCCGGCGGCACCGACAGGTCGATGTCGGGGGTCTCGCCCGTGGAGTGACGGCGGCGGCCGATGGTGATCTGGTTGCCGGTGAGCGCACGCTGCTGCTCGGGCGAGTACGCGGGCAGGTTCAGTCCCGCGGCCTCGGGGCCCGAGCGGTGCATCATCGCCATGAAGTACGCGCGGTCCGGGCCGATCGTCGCGGACCAGGTCGTCGGCTGCTGCGGGAACGCCGGGCCGGGCGGGGGCGGCGCCTGTGTGGTGCCGGGCTGCGGGTAGCCGTAGCCACCGCCGCCCTGGGGCCCACCGGGACCGCCGGGGCCGGTGTTCGACGGCGGGGAGAGCACCCAGTCGTCGTCACCGCCGCCGAAGGGCTGGCCGCCCTGCGGTCGGCCCGTCTCCTGCGGGTAGCCCGGCTGGGCCGGTGGACCGGACGGCTGGAAGGCCTGCGGAGCCCCCGGACCTCCGGAGCCTCCCGGACCGCCCTGGCCGCCGCCATGGCGACCGTGGCTGCCCTGACCCGGCATGCCGGGGCCGGCCGTGGGCGTGGGCCCGGGCGGCGGCGGAACCGGCCGCGAGGGGTCGCCGCCGAAGCCGGACGGACCACCCTGGCCGGAGCCGGGCGGGCCGGGCGGACGACCGCCGGGACCGGAGGGCAGGCGTCCGAAGGGGTCTGCGGAAGGCTCGCGGTTGAAGGGATCCGCGGACGGCTCACGGCCGAAGGGGTCGGCCGAAGGCTCGCGGCCGAACGGGTCGGAGGACTGTCCGGTCTGCTCCCGCCGGTAGGGGTCCTGCGGGGGACCCGACGGCGGACCTGCGAAGGGGTCCCCGGGCGGGCCGGGGGGACGGCCGCCGCCGGGACCGGACGGACCGCCGGGCCTGCCGGGTCCGCCCTGTCCACCGGGTCCGCCCGGACCCGAAGGCTCGCGGCCGAACGGCGGGGGGCCGCCTGCCCGTCCCGAGGGACCTCCCGGCTCGCCGCCGAAGGGCTGGAGCGGTTCGGCGGGACGGTTCACCTGCGACGGGCGCGAGCTCTGGTAATCGAACGAATCGCTGCCCCCGTAGGACGGAGGCGCCGGCGGGAACTGCCCACCGGGACCGCCGGGACCGCCAGGACCACCGGGGCCGCCGGGACCACCAGGTCCGCCGGGGCCGGGGGCCGGGGGGCGCGGGGCGGCCGGCATGTACGAGGTCGCCGTGTTGGTCAGGAAGTTCCACCGGCACTCCTCGCAGAACGGCGCGCCGCCCTCACGGGGCGTACGGCACTGCGGGCAGAGCTCCGGCTCGTGGTCCGGTACGGAGGACAGATGCCGTCCTCCACCGGGCTGACCGGGCTGGCCCTGGCCGGGCGGGGGCGGCGGGAAGCCGTAGCCGGCGGTGGGCGGCGGCGGGGGCGGAGGTACGGCACCGGCCATGCGGTGACCGCAGACCTCGCACCAGTCGTCGGAACCCGACTGGTGTCCGTTCGGGCAGGTCGGCATGTCGGCGCGTCCCCCTCTCTGCTTCGGTGTCCCAAAAGCTCGTTCAGGTCACTTCTTTACACGAACAGTCTTTGTGGACCGGGTCTCGAGCGTCATCTCGTCGGCGTCCGCGACCTTCGCCTTCAGTCGCACAGTACCTGTCGTGGCATCGACCACGTCCACCACCTTCGCAAGCAGTTTCGCAGTATCCGCGTTCCCCGAGACGCTCGCGAGCTGAACAGCCCGGCCCAGTTTGGCCGTTGCTCCATCCATATCGCCCGCTTTGCGCAGATCCAGCCCTTGTTGGATGACCTGTGCCAGTTCGGCCTGGCCCGTGTAGTGCGCGACCTGGGGGTTGATCGACGTCGAGGCGGCCATGTCGTCGGTCCACACGGCCCGGACGAGACCCTGCGCGCCCAGGTTCTGGACGCTGCCCTCGGGCTGCGGGATGACCAGCGAGACCCGTGCGGCCAGCATCTCCTGGCCGAGGCTCGCGGCCGGGACCTCGACGCACACGTGGTAGTCGCGGGACTCGTCGCCCCAGGAACCGGTGGGGTAGTCGCCCGCGCGCGGGCCCGCCTCGGTGCGGCGTCCGGTCAGCTCCTCGACCGTCGGCGCGACCTGCTTGACGAACTTGACGGTGGTGCCGACCGGGGTCCACAGCCGCAGGGCGACGTCCGCGACCTCCTTGCCCATCGCCGTCTCCATCATCTGCGTGAAGTCGGCGGCGAGGCCGGCCGGGTCGGCGACGATGTCGGCGGTGCCGAGCATGGCGGAGGCGATCCCTGTGACTTCTTTCACTTCCCAGTCGGTGCCCACGCCGCGGGCGTCACAGGTGAAACGTCCGGCGCAGGAGTCCAGGGCGGCCTTCAGGTCCTCCGGGGCCTCGTGCTCGTTGCGGCCGTCGGTGAGCAGGATGCCGTGCCGGATGGCGACGTCCGCCGTGGACAGCAGTCGGTCGGCCAGCCGCAGCCAGGTGCCGATCGCCGTGCCGCCGCCCGCGCTCAGCCGGCGCAGCGCCTGCTTGGCCTGCTCGCGGGTGGTCGCGTCGGCGACCGCGAGCCGGCCCCCGCCCGGGTACACCTCCTTGGCGACGTGCGTGCCGCCGATCACCGCGAAGTGCACGCCGTCGCGCAGGGTGTCGACGGCGGCGGCGGTGGCGTCGCGGGCGTTGCGCATCTTGGTCGGCGGGTAGTCCATCGAGCCGGAGCAGTCCACCATGACCGCCACCGCGGCGGACGGGCCCTCGCCCGGCGAGTAGAGGTGCGGCGCGGCGACCGCGCTGCCCACCGTGCCGCCGCCGGTGGAGGTCACCGTGACGATCGCGCTGACCTCGCGGCCGCCCTCCGGGAGGTACTCGTTCTGGTAGACGTCCACCGAGAACTGCGGCACGTTCGACTTCGAGAAATTGGCCATGCCTACTCAAATCCCCCTCGAAAACCCTACGTTCGCAGGGCGATGTCTGGATACGGGCCGGTCCCCACCGGCCCGTACGCGTGCTTCCCCGTGCTTCCGCGTGTTACGCCGTGTTGCTCCGCGTTACCCCGCGTTACCCGTGTTTCCCCGTTTTGCGGCCTCAGGCCGATCCTGCCCCCTGTACGGGGGCGGGGAACGGCACGACGGCCACTGTTACGTTGTCGTGGCCCCCGCCGTCCAGGGCGTGACCGACCAGGACGCGTGCGCTGTGCAGGGGCCGGACGGCGGCGTCCGGCGGGACGACCTCGGCCATCTCCTCGGCCGCCTCCGCGTAGTTCCACAGGCCGTCCGTGCACACCACCACCACACCCGGCCGGTCGGGTTTGAAGGACGCGGTGTGCGGCTCCAGTTCGTAGGCGTCGGCGCCGAGCCAGCCGGTGATCGCGTGGGCGCGCTCGTCGGCGTAGGCCTCCGCCTCGTTCATCAGTCCCGCGGCGACCATCTGCGCGGCCCACGAGTCGTCCTCGGTGAGCCGGGCCGCGGGCGAGCTGCGGTCCGTCGGGACCCAGTAGGCACGGCTGTCGCCCACCCAGCCGACGACCAGCAGCCCCGCTGTGACGACCGCCCCCACCAGGGTGCAGGCGGGAGCGTTCTGGTGCGGGGCGTGCTCACGGGCCGTGGCGGGCTCGGCGGCCAGCGCGTTGACCGCGTGCGACGCGGCGACGATCGCCTCGTGCATGGCCGCCTGTGGATGCGTGCCCTGCGGCAGGGCCGCCAGCAGCGCCGCGCTCGCCGCCCTCGACGCGGCGAGCGAGGCGTCGTCGGGGCGGGTCGCGGAGGACACGCCGTCGCAGACGATCGCCACGAGGGCCGGCGAGCCGTCGGGCAGGGCGGTGCAGCCGAGGCCGAAGGCGTCCTCGTTGCGGTGGTGGCGCAGGCCGCGGTCGCTGACGGCGGCCAGCGGGCCCGACTCCAGTTCCATATGGTCCCGTTCGCGCGGCTGGGCGTGCCCGCAGTTCTCGCAGTACCCGTCGTCGTCCACCCGGCCCGCACGGCAGGCCACGCACATCTTGGCGGGCTCGGCCCCCGCGGCGGCCTCGGCGGCCACGCGCGGGTCCGGCGCCTGCAGCGCGTACTCGTCGGGCTCCGGGGGGCGATCGAACCGGACACCGGTGGCGGGGGCGGCGGGGGAGACGGCGGACGGCACCGGGGCTCCGGGGGGCGGCGGGGGCGGCGCACCGGGGCCGTCCGGCGGCGGCAGGGCCGCGCCGGTGGCGCCCGGCAGGCCCGGGCCGGCGCCCGGTACGGGCGTACCGGTCATCCCCACGCCCACCCCCGTGTTCATTCCCAGCCCCTCCGGAGGAGCCGGCTGCGTCGAGCCGTTCATCGTGAGGGTCGGGTGGTCGTCCGGGCGCGGTGGCACGGCGGACAGGTCGTATCCGCAGGCGCCGCAGAAACGGTCACCCGCGTCGAGCGGCTCCGCGCAGCTCGGACACGTCGGCAGGGCGGCCTGCCGGGGCATCTGCGACATCAACTACACCCACGTCCGGGGGCGGTAACGATTGGCACGTTCCACCAGGTCGATCCTCTCCTCGCCGCCGGTCGCCAGCCGGGCCAGCGTGCGGTACGAGCGCTCCAGGCCGAAGCGCAGCCCCCGCTCGTCCAGTTCGCTGCCGAGCAGCACCCGGGCGGCCGGGCCGACGCCCTGGCCACCGGAGAGTATCCAGTCGAGGGCGCTGCCGAGGACTTCCGCGGACAACTGCTCGCGCCGCGTCGGATCCAGACCGTAGGCGTCCAACGCCTCGACCTGGGCCGCGGCGGCGGTGAGGTCCTCCAGGAAGGGTACGTCGGTGGCGAGGGCGGTCCGCTGCCGGAGCCGGGCGCGCACGGCCGCCACCCGGGCCGCCGTGTAGTGGATGGAGGACTCCGGCACCGACTCCAGGGTCCGGACGGCGCTCCGGCGGTCCCCCGCGGCGAGCTGCACGCGCGCGAGGCCGAACGCGGAGCTCACATAGCTCGGGTCGGTCGACCACACCAGGCGGTAGTACTCGGCGGCGTTGTCGAGCTGCCCCAGCACCTCCGCGCACAGGCCGAGCGCCAGCTTGGGCGCGGGTTCGCCCGGGAAGGCGTCGTAGATCGCGTCGAAGGAGAGCGCGGCGCCCTCGTGGTCGCCGGTGACCAGCGAGGCCACGCCCCGGTACCAGACCACCCGCCAGTCGTCGGGGCGTTCGTCCTCCAGGGTCTGGAGGGAGGTGAGAGCGGCCTGGTGGTCGCCGTTCTCCAGCCAGGCGCGGATCTGCCGCAGCCGGGTCTCGACGGACGGCGCCGGCGCGGCCGTGAGGGCCGTGATCAGCTCGCCGGGACCGGACGTCAACAGGCCCGCGAGGAAACCCGCGTTGGGGTCGGCGGGGTCGACGTGCGGCACGGGCAGCGCGAGGGCCGCGGCGGGCGCGGGCACGGTCTTGACGATGCCGGGGGTGGCGCCGGGCACGACGGTCGGCGAGGAGCCGGCCGACGCGACGCCGCCACCGGCACTCGGCAGTGACGGGACGGTGGCCGCACCGGCGCCCGTGCTCGGCAGCGAGGCGCCGCCCGCGAACGCGGTGGCCACGGCAGGGAGGGGAGCGGCGCCGAGCGACGGCGTGGCCGATACGCCCGTACCGCTGCCGCCGCCCGTACCGGCGAGGGCCGGCGCCGTCCCCGAACTCCCGAACAGTCGCCGGGACTTGACCGCGGCGACCCGGGAGCCCAGCCGCGACACCTCGCCGTCCAGCTTCGGGAACAGCTCGCTGTCGGTGACCTTGACCTCAGGCCCGAACAGGGTCGACAGCGCGGGCCGCGCCCGGCCGCTCTGCAGCGAGACGACCTCGCGCAGCACGCCCGTCAGCTGCTCCGCCATCTCCTGCGCGGAGGCGAATCTGCGGGCCGGATCGGGGTCGGTGGCACGGACGAGGAGCCGGTAGAAGGACTCGTACTGGCGGAAGACCTCGATGTTGTCGGGGTCGGGCAGGGAGTCGACGAAGACGGTCGTGTAGCCCTGGAAGTCGAACGTCAGGACGGCGAGCGTACGGCCCACCGTGTAGAGGTCGGAGGCGACCGAGGGGCCGACCTCGGCGACCTCCGGCCCCTGGTAGCCGACCGTGCCGTAGATGGCCGACTCGTCGTCGTCCATTCTGCGGACCGCGCCCATGTCGATCAGCTTGAGCTGGTCCTCGGTCTGGATCGCGTTGTCGACCTTGAAGTCGCAGTACAGCAGGTTGCGGCTGTGCAGATGGCCGAGCGCCTCCAGGGCCTCGATGCCGTACGCGCACGCCTGCTCCACCGGCAGCGGATCCCGCTTGCCCGCGGTGGTGCGGCGGTCGTTGGCGATCTCCTTGAGGGACTTGCCGCCGACGTACTCCATGACGATGTAGCCGTCGAGCGAGCCGGTGCGCTGGTCGAGGTGCTCGACGAAGTTATAGATCCGCACGATGTTGGAGTGCTCGATCTCCGCGAGGAAGCGCCGCTCGGAGATCGCGGCGGCCATCGCGTCCTGGTCGCCGGTGTCGAGGAGGCCCTTGAGGACCACCCACCGGTCGGAGACCGCGCGGTCCACCGCAAGGTAGACCCAGCCCAGGCCGCCGTGCGCCAGGCAGCCCGCGACCTCGTACTGGCCGTGCACGACATCGCCGGACTTCAGCTTCGGGACGAAGGAGTACGGGTTGCCGCACTTGGTGCAGAAGCCCTCCGTACGGCCCTCGCGCTCGCCGCGCGAACGGCCCACCGGCGCACCGCAGTCGGAGCGCGAGCAGAACCGCTTGCGCTCGGGCACCTCGGGGTTCTCCAGCACCATCGCGCGCGGGTCGGGACGCGGCACCTGCGGCACCGAGACCAGACCGACGCCGAGCCGGGCGCGTCCGGAGGAGCCGGCCGTCGAGCCGGAGCTGCGCACCGACACCGAGCGGCCCGTCGACCTGCCCGAGAGGGAGCGCGACAGCCGCCCGGACACCGAGCGGCGCGACTTCGACGACTGCGACGACGTCCGGGAGCTGCGCGCGCTCTGTCCGCTGGAGCGTGAACTCGCGCTGCCCGACGAGCCCTTGCCGCCGCGGGTCACCCCGGTCGGCGGGGAGCCGACCATGCCTTTCGACGACACGACCGGGGCCAGACCGCAGGTGTCGCAGTACAGCTCGCCGCCGCCCACGTCCTCGTACGAACCCTCGCAGCCCGGCCGCTGACACGACTGTCCCGCCTGACTCATGGTTACTGCTCCCCCCTACGGTCCTGAGGTCCGCCCTGGTCCGGCACGCGCGGCGCCGTGAGCAGTTCGGCGGCCGCCTGCTGGTAGCGCAGGACGGCCTGTTCGGCGACGCGCAGATCGCACGGCGCGCTCCACAGCATGCGGCGTGCCGCGTCGTAGCGCTCGATGAGGAACGGGTCCTCGGCGAGCCCGTGCCGGGCGACCTTCGCCTTGTACGCGTCGAGGCGGCCGCGCAGCTCCGCGCGGACCGCCAGCGGCTGGGTGACCTCGGTCAACGACTCGCGGGCCCGCAGCAGTTCGTCCTCCGCCTTCTCCTCCAGGGACTCCAGGAGCGGCGACAGCCGGTGCCACTGGGCGTGTCTGCGGTACTCGGCGGCCGTCGCGAGCTGCTCCTGCAGCACGGTCGGCGGGCCGCTGACCACCGGCACCTCGGTCGCGGCGATCTTCGCGAGCACCTCGCCGCGCGCGGTGCGCGCCTCGGCCAGGGTGCGGTCGGCGCGGCTGAGGATGTCCCGCAGCTTCACCAGCCGCTGCTCGGCGTCCTGGCGGACCGTCAGGACGGCGTCGATCTCCCGGCGTACGTCCTCCAGGGCGCGCGCCTCACGGTCGTACACCGTGGTGTCCGGACGGCCGCCGCCCGGAGCCGAACTGCCCTGCGTGGGCGACCAGTAGGCGAGCGGGTCCGACACGACCTGCTCGCGCAGGGCGGTCAGGGTGTGGGTGATGCGCTCCAGGTCGTCGCCCGCCGGATGCTCGCCAGGGCGGACGCCGACCGAGTGCGCGAGCCGGCGCGTGCGCTGGAGCTCCGCGGCCAGTAAATCTATCCGCGCGGGCAGCGCCGACCACACCGCGTCGGCGGCGACGACCATGTCCAGCGACGACGCGTACAGCTCGTTCATGCGGTCGACGAGGGTGCTGAGGGAGAAGCTGTGGCTGAGCTTGCCCGTGCCGTGCAGCGTCGGCGCGTGGGCGGTCGCCGCGGCCGAGCCGGCGATCGATCCCGTGACCGATCCCGCGACCGTGACGGACTCGCCGCGCAGCAGTTCCGTCAGCTCCACCAGGTCCTCGCGACTGGACCAGCGGCGGCGCGAGCGGATCTCGCGGGCGCCGCGCAGCGCGTCGGCGTACGCGTCGAAGTACGCCCACAGCAGCGTGATCGACGCCTCTGCGGACGCCCAGCGCTCCTTGGTGACGCCGGTGAGCTCGGCGCCTTCGAGGAGCCTGCGGCCCGCGTGGTCCTGCAGGGCGAGGAGCGAGGTCTCGATCGCCTCGTGCTCCGCGCCGAGCCGCGCCAGCGCACGGTCGACCTCGTCCCGGTCCATCACCGGCCCGGGAGGTCCCGTGACGCCCATCGATCACCTCTCGCTGCCGTGTCGTCCTGTGTCGGTTGTCTGCTGCCCTGCCCGGCCCGGCGGTCCGCCCGGTGTGCTGTCCGTCAGCTCGTGCGCAGGTACTGCGGCGGCGTGGGCGGCTGCGACTTCGCCGCGTCCGTGCCCAGTGTCGCGGACAGCCACTTGTTGTACGACGCCTGCCAGCCGCTCGCGCGGTACTCCACCAGGATCTGGTTGACCCGGCGTACCAGATCGCTTGCGTCCTTCTTCATCGCCACGCCGTAGTACTCGGTCGTGAACGGGGCGCCCTTGAGCTCGACCGTGGGGTCCTGGGCGGCCTGGCTGGCCGCGAGCGCGCCGTCGGTGACCACCGCGTCGACCTCGCCGAGCTGCAACCGGACCAGACAGTCGAGCTGGTTGGGGACGGTGGTGGAGATGTCGACGGTGGAGGCGAGCTTGTTCGCCTTCTTGTCGTCGGCCAGCTGGGTGTTGGCCGTCGAACCGGTCGCCGTGCAGACCTTCTTCTTCGCCAGCGTGTCGTTGTAGCCCGTGATCGTCGAGGACTTGGGGGCGAGGACCTGCTGGCCCGTCTTGAAGTACGGCGCGGAGAACGCGACTTCGTTCAGACGGGTGCACGAGATCGTCATCGTGCGCACGATCATGTCGACCCGGCCCTCCTGGACGGCCGGGATGCGCTGGTTGGTCGGGATGGCCTTGAACTGGACCGCGTTCGGGTCGCCGAGGATGTCCTGGGCGATCCGGTGGACCAGGTCGATGTCGAAGCCCTCCAGCTCCGCGCCGGTGTTGTTGGGGTCGCGGTAGCCCCAGCGGTAGCTGTTCTGGTCGACGCCGACGATCAGCTTGCGCTTCTCGCCCTGCCGGGCCTTGATCGCGGCGATCGTCGTGCCGTCCGCGGTCGACGGCGCCAGCGTCTGCTTCTCCGGGGCCGTGCAGGTGGCGTCGGCCGCCGGGCTGCCCTCGGCGGCGCCCTGGCCGCCCTGGCCCGTGCTCCCCTCGCCGTGGGACTGCGTCCACGGCAGCAGCAGCACGAACGCCAGCGCGAGGGCGCACACGGCCGCCATCGCGCCCACTCCGCCCCAGCCCTTCAGGCCGGCCCGCACCCGTCGCACACGCATCGTCACGCCTCCTCCCACCGGTCCGTTACCCGGTGCCCGCCCGTTCACCGGTACTCCGACAGCCTGCGGCCGATGCCGAGGACCGCTCCGGCGGCGCCCAGCACGGCGAGCACGGCGGCGCCGATCGACAGGCCGGTCATCGCGTCCAGACCGTCCCCGGCCGCCTGCTTGAACTCGGTCTGCTCATGCGCCAGCGCGTCCGCGAGGTTCTTGTCGACGTTGTCGAAGCACGCGCCGGTCGCGTCCTTGCCGCCGATCACCAGGGCCAGCGCCTGCTCGTAGTTGCCGTTGTCGTCCTGCGCGCGAGCGGTGGTGTGGCGCTTCTCCCACTCCGCCATGTTGCTCTCGGCCGACGCGACCGGCTTCTCGCCCGACTGGTCGTCGGCCAGCTTCGCCGCCTGCGCGAGGCCCTTGCCGAGGGTGGTCATCTCGGTGTCGAACTCGTGGTCGTACTTGTCGAGCGTGACCTCGTCGCCGTCGGCCGTCACCTTCACCGTCTCGGCGCCGCGCGCCACCAGCGTGAGGTTCTCGTTGCCGCGCGCCTTGAGGGAGGCGATCCGGGCGTCGTGCAGGACGTTCAGCGAGCGGACGCCGTGCTCGTAGGAGTCCTCGAGACCCGCGCGGGCCACGGTGTGGCCGACGACCAGCCAGAGCAGGACGACGGTGGAGGCCGCCGTCGCCGCGACCAGACCGTGGTTCAGGACGCGGTTCGTACGGCGGTAGTTGCGGGCCTGCGCCCAGGCCAGCGAGGCCAGCGCGAGGACGCCCAGCGCGATCGCCGCCCACGGGTAGGGCGTGGCGTCGCCGTAGTCCGCCTGAAGGCGCTTGTTCTCCATCTTGTAGAGATCCACGGCCGCCGGGAGCATCTCGCCCTGCATCTTCTCGTTCGCGTACCGCAGGTAGGCGCCGCCGACCGGGAAACCCTGCCGGTTGTACGTCCGCGCGCGCTCCACCAGGCCCTGGTACTCGGGCAGCAGCTTGTTCAGCTTGGTGATGGACGCCGTGGAGGACGAGCCGGGGTCGGCGTTGTTGGCCGCGGTGACGAGCTTGGCGGCGGCCGTGTCGATGTCCTCCTCGTACCGCTGCCGGGACTCCGCCGTCTCCTCGCCCCCCGCGAGGAAGCCGCTGGAGGCGGCCGTGTTGGCGTCGGCCAGCGAGCGGTAGATCTCGGCCGCGGCCGAGCTGAGCGGCTGGCTCTTGTGCAGCACGTCGTCCGCGGCGGCCGCGCGGTCGCTCGTCTGCCAGGCCGTCACGGCGCCGAAGGCGACCACGAGGAGGGCGAGGACGGCGCCGATGATGCGCAGCCGTCCGGGCTCGGTGTTCGCCGCGGCACGCGCCAGATCCACGCCCTCGGCGAATGCCGTACGGCGCGTCGGCGGTCGTGTCGTTGTTGCCGGGTTTGCCACGTTGTTGACCTCCCCCATGGTCATCTCTCGCCGCAAGTATCGCTGGCGGGAGTGACAATGCGCACCGGCCTTCACTGGATCTTGATCAGATCGCAGTCACCCCTGTTCATGAATACGCCGTGAGGGGGTGTTCGGTTCCCTGGGGGCGGCCACCCCCGGACCCCTGCTTCGGCCCCAGCCCCCCGCTTCGGCCCCGGACGGGCCTCGTCCTCAATCGCCGGACGGACCGGGGCTCTCGAAGTGAGCCCGCACTCGGTCGTGCACCCCCGCTCGCGCCCCCAGTCTGTCCAGGCCCAGCAACGCCGCTCCCAGCACGGGGCGCGCCCGTACCACCTGAGGCACCGCCTTCGGCGCTCGTGCGGCGAGCAGCTCTCGTACGCCGTCGTCCAGTTGGTCGTGGCCCGCTGCCAGGACGCCTCCGCCCAGGAGGACCGGTGTCTCCTCCTCCAGGAGTTCCAGGCGGGTCAGGGCGACCACCGCCATCGTGACCACCTCCTGCGCCAGGCGGTCGACGATCCCGCGCGCGATGCGGTCGCCGTCGGCCGCCGTTCTGAAGAGGACCGGGGCCAGTTCGTGGCGGCGGCCCGGCTCGATGTCCTCCAGGTGCAGTGACTCGATCAGGGAGTACATGGTCGGGAGGCCGAAGTGGGCCGGGAGCGTGTGGGCCAGGGTCGTGGCGTCGCCCCTGCCGTCCTCCGCGCGTGCCGCGTGCCAGATCGCCTCCTCGGCCAGGCCCCAGCCGCCTCCCCAGTCACCGGAGAGGCGGCCGAGGGCCGGGAAGCGGGCGGTGCGGCCGTCGGGGCGCATGCCCACGCAGTTGATGCCGGCGCCGCAGACGACGGCCACGCCCCGGGGTTCGGCCACGCCGGCCCGCAGGATCGCGAAGGTGTCGTTGCGGACGTCCACGGACGTGCCCCACGCGCGTGCGTGCAGGGCGGCCGCCAGCTGTTCCTCCTCCACCGGCAGGTCCGCGTTGGCCAGGCACGCCGAGACATGGGTCGCGGCGGTGACCCCGGCTGCCCGGTACGCGCGCGTGACGGTGTCCGCCAGCGCGTCCACCGCCGTCTCCACGCCCACCACGGGCGGGCGGAAGCCGCCGCCGCGGGCCGTGCCGAGGACCTCTCCGTCGGCCGCCACGACGGCGACGTCCGTCTTGCTGTTGCCCGCGTCGATGGCGAGAACGCTTGCCGTCAGGCCCACGCGAGATGCTCCCGGTTGTGTGCGATCAGTCGGTCGGTCAGCTGTTCGGCGTACTCGTACTGGCCGATCAGGGGGTGCGCGAGGAGGGCCTTGAACACCCGGTCGCGGCCGCCGTGCAGGGCAGCCGAGAGGGCCAGGTCCTCGTAGGCCGTCACGTTCGCCATCAGGCCCTGGTAGAGGGGGTCGAGGGACGGTACGGGCAGCGGGGACGGGCCCTTCTGGCCCACCGCCGCCTGGACCTCGATCACCGCGTCGTCCGGGAGGAAGGGGAGCGTGCCGTTGTTGAGGGTGTTCACCACCTGGTACGGGCTGCCCGAGCCGGTCAGCAGCGCCGCCGCCAGGTCCACCGCGGCCTCCGAGTAGAACGCGCCGCCGCGCTTGGCGAGCAGCTCCGGCTTCTCGTCGAGCGCCGGGTCGGCGTAGAGCGCCAGCAACTCGCGTTCCATCGCCGCCACTTCGGCCGCCCTGGACGGCTTGGCGCGCAGTTCCCGTACGACCTCGTCGTGCGCGTAGTAGTAGCGCAGGTAGTAGGACGGGACCACGCCCAGGCGCTCCAGGAGCGGGCGGGGCAGGCGCAGGTCGGCGGCGATCGCGTCGGCGTGGTCGGTCAGGAGGCCCGGCAGGACGTCGTCGCCCTCGGGGCCGCCCAGCCGCACCCCTGTCTCCCAGGTGAGGTGGTTGAGGCCCACGTGGTCCAGGTGCAGGTCGGCCGGGTCGACGTCGAGCAGCGCGGCGAACTTGCGTTGCAGCCCGATCGCCACGTTGCACAGGCCGACCGCCTTGTGGCCCTCCTTCAGCAGGGCGCGGGTGACGATGCCGACCGGGTTGGTGAAGTCGATGATCCAGGCGTGCGGGTTGGTGCGGCGCACGCGTTCGGCGATGTCCAGGACCAGCGGGACCGTGCGCAGCGCCTTCGCCAGGCCGCCCGCGCCGGTTGTCTCCTGTCCGACGCAGCCGCACTCCAGCGGCCAGGTCTCGTCCTGCTCGCGCGCCGCCTGGCCGCCGACCCGCAGCTGGAGCAGGACGGCGTCGGCGCCCTCCACCCCCGCGTCCAGGTCGGAGGTGGTGACGACCCGGCCGGGGTGGCCCTGCCGGGCGAGGATGCGGCGGGCCAGACCGCCGACCAGCTCCAGGCGTTCGGCCGCCGGGTCGACGAGGACCAGCTCCTCCACGGGGAGGGTGTCCCTCAGACGTGCGAAGCCGTCGACGAGTTCGGGGGTGTAGGTCGAGCCTCCGCCTACCACGGTGAGTTTCATACGAGGTTCAACCCTTCACTCCGGTCAGGGTGACGCCCTCGACGAACGCCTTCTGAGCGAAGAAGAACACGAGGATCACCGGGGCCATGACGAGAACGGTGGCCGCCATGGTGAGATTCCAGTCGGTGTGGTGCGCGCCCTTGAAGGACTCCAGGCCGTAGGACAGCGTCCAGGCGGCCGGGTTCTCCGAGGTGTAGATCTGGGGGCCGAAGTAGTCGTTCCAGGCGTTGAAGAACTGGAAGAGGGCCACTGCGGCGATGCCCGGCTTCGCCATCGGGAGTACGACCTTCAGGAGGGTGCGCAGGTCGCCGCAACCGTCCACCTTCGCCGCGTCCAGGTATTCGTTCGGGATCGTCATCAGGAACTGGCGCAGGAGGAAGATCGAGAACGCATCGCCGAACGCCAGCGGGATGATCATTGGCCACAGGGTGCCCGAGAGGTCCAGCTGCTTCGCCCAGAACAGGTACATCGGGATGACGACCACCTGGGGGGGCAGCATCATCATCGAGATCACCAGCATCAGGGTGAGGTTGCGGCCCCGGAAGCGGAACTTGGCGAGGGCGTACGCCACGGGCATCGACGACACGACCACCAGGACGGTGCCGAGGCCGGCGTAGACGAGCGTGTTCTTCCACCAGGTGAGGAAGCCCGGGGTGTCGAAGACCTTCTTGTAGTTGGCCCATTCCCAGGTGTGCGGGATCAGATCCCGGCTGAGGGCCTGGGAGTCGCTCATCAGCGAGGTGAGGAACACGAAGACGAACGGGAGCGTGAAGAACAGGGCCGCCGCCACACCGAGGGAGTGGACCGCGATCCATTCCAGGAGCGCCTTGCGGCGGGCCGTGCGCTCGGCGGGCGAGGCGGGGACCTTCGACTCCACCGGCCGTTCCAGTACTTGGGCCATGTCTTGGGCCACGTCCTGAGCCATGTCAGTCACCTGCCTGGATGAGACCGCCCCGG
The DNA here is from genome assembly GCF_040635845.1 of Streptomyces sp. NPDC006872. NCBI lineage: Bacteria > Bacillati > Actinomycetota > Actinomycetes > Kitasatosporales > Streptomycetaceae > Streptomyces > Streptomyces sp. NPDC006872. The sequence goes on along the minus strand of NZ_JBEYIL010000009.1, from coordinate 32,680 downwards.
CGCCGCATCAACAGCGCGGTGAACGCCATCGACAGGGCGAACAGGACCAGGGCGACGACACAGGCGGAGCCGTAGTCGAAGCGCTGGAAGCCGAGGTTGTAGACGAGTTGGGGGAGGGTGAGCGTGGAGTGCTCGGGGTAGCCGGGCTGGAACATGGTGCCCGCGCCCTGGATCACGCCCGAGGCGACCTTTCCGGCGACCAGGGGCTGTGTGTAGCACTGCATGGCCGCGATCACGCCGGTGACGACGGCGAACATGATGATCGGCGAGATGTTGGGCAGGGTGACGAACCGGAACCGCTGCCACGCCGACGCGCCGTCCAGCTCCGCCGCCTCGTACTGCTCCCTCGGTACGTCGAGCAGCGCGGCCATGAAGATGACCATCAGGTCGCCGACGCCCCACAGGAACATCAGGGTGAGGGCCGGCTTGGACCAGTTCGGGTCGTTGAACCAGCCCGGGGCCGGGATGCCGATCTTCTCCAGGATCGAGTTGACCGGTCCCGTACCGGGGTTGAGGAGGAACGCGAACGCCATCGTCGCGGCCACCGGCGGGGCGAGGTAGGGCAGGTAGAAGAGGGTGCGGAAGACACCCGTACCCGTCTTGATCTTCGTGATGAGCATGCCGATCCCGAGTCCGAACAGGACACGCAGGGTCACCATGATCACGACCAGCCAGAGCGTGTTGCGCAGCGCGGGCCAGAAGAAGGGGTAGGACTCGAAGACGTACGTCCAGTTCTTCGTCCCGACCCAGGTCGGCGGCTTGAAGCCGTCGTAGTGCATGAACGAGAAGTAGACCGTCGAGATCATCGGGTACGCGAAGAAGACCGAGAAACCGATCAGCCAGGGCGAGAGGAAGGCGAGGGTGCGCAGCCTCGAACGCCGGTGCTTCGCCCGCAGTGTGTGGGTGGCGGCCATGGCTACTTCGCCTGCGCGATGTCCGTGTCGATCTGCGCCGCCGCCTTCTTCAGGCCCGCCTGCAGGTCGGTGACCTTGCCGCTCTCGTAGTCGTAGCCGAGCTCCTGGATGGTGGTGAGGTAGACGCCGCCGTTGACCGAGGCCGGCGAGGTGGTCGAGTTGGGGTCCGCGGCGATGTCGAGGAACGTCTTGAAGCGCGGGTCGTACTTCAGCTTCGGGGACTTCAGCGCCGCGAGCGTCGAGGGCACGTTGTGGATCGCGTTGGAGAAGCCGACCACCGCGTCCGTGTCCGTGGTGATGTACTTGACCAGTTCCCAGGCCGCGTTCTGCTTCTGGCTGGTGGCGGCGATGCCCGTGATGGTGCCGGTGATGTAGCCCTTGCCGTACTGGTCGGCCTGGTCGTCGGGGACGGGCAGCGGGGCGACGCCGATCTCGAAGTCGGGCTTCGCCTCCTCGGCCATGCCCAGGCGCCACTCGCCGTCCAGCTGCATGGCCACCTGGCCGGTCTGGAAGGGGTGCTTGGGGCCCCACTCGTCACCGAGGCCGGAGCGGAACTTCTCCAGCTTCTGGAAGCCGCCGAGGTCGTCGACAAGCTTCTTCTGCAGGGTCATGGCGTCGGCGACGGCCGGGTCGGTGGCGATCGTCGACTTGCCGCTCTTGTCGAAGTACGTCGGCCCGAACTGGCCCATGTAGTGCTCGGTGGTCGTCTCCCAGCCGTGGTAGTTCGGCATGAAGCCGAGCTGGGAGTAGGTGTCGCCCTTGGCGACGGTCAGCTTCTTGGCATCGGCCGCGAACTCGGACCAGGTCTTGGGCGGACTGGTGATGCCGGCCTTCTCGAAGGCGGTCTTGTTGTAGTAGAGGCCGTAGGCGTCGCCGAGGAGCGGGGCGGCGCAGCGGGTGCCGTCGTACTGGGTGTACTCGCTCATCGCCTTCGGGAAGGTGGTCGCCGGGTCGATGCCCGACTTCTCGAAGAGCGGGCCCAGGTCGACCAGCGCGCCCGACGAGCAGAACTTCCCGACGCCGTTGGTGGTGAACGACGAGATCACGTCGGGCGCCTTGCTGCCGCCCGCGCGCAGCGCCTGGTTCATCTTGTCGTCGGTCATGTTGCCGACGACGTTCACATGGATGTTGGGGTGCGCCTTCTCGAAGCCGGCGACCAGGGCCTTGACGGCCTTCACCTCGTTCGGCGCGCTCCAGGCGTGCCAGAAGGTGATCGTCTGCTCCTTCGACGCGTCGTCGTCCGTCCCGGTCGCGGACTGGCCGGTACAGGCGGTGGTGCTGAGCAGGAGAGCGGTGGAGGCGGTGAGGGCGAAAGCCGCCTTTCGGACGACTTCGGGAATGCGTGTGGGCATGGCGGAGCCTTCCATGAACAGGGCAGGGAGAGGTGAGGTGAGGTGAAGGGGTCTATGAGCAGGAGAAGAGGTCTGCGGAGGGGCGCGGGCTAGCGCGAGGTGTCGAAGACCTCGTCGCGGGTGGCCGCCAGCGCGCTCTCCAGCGCGCCGCGCAGCACGGGCCGTTCGGTGACGTCGCCCATGACCAGCTTCGGCCGGGACGCGGCCAGCTCCTCCAGTTCGGCCTGGACGAGGGTGCGCAGCACCTCGCCGCCGGCCGTCAGGGAGGCGCCGCTGAGGACGACGAGTTCGGGGTCGAGCACGGAGACGAGCGAGGCGAGACCGGTCGCGAGCCGGGTCGCGTACGTCTGGAGCAGCAGCCGGTTCAGGACGGTGTCCTCGGCGGCGGCCCGCGCCACGAGCGCGGCGGCGACCTCGGCGTACGGTCCCGAGGGGATCTGGCTGATGCCGAGTTCCCGGGCGAGCCGGGGGACGGCCTGGGAGCCCGCGAGCTCCTGGTAGCCGCCACTGTTGGCCTTCGTCACCTGTCGGACCAGGGGCGCGCCCGGAACCGGCAGGAAACCTACCTCTCCCGCGCCGCCGGTCCAGCCGCGGTGCAGCCGGCCGCCGAGGACGAGGGCGGCGCCGAGGCCGCCTTCGTTCCACAGCAGGACGAAGTCCTCGTGGTCGCGGGCCGCGCCCAGCCGTTGTTCGGCGACGGCGGCGAGGTTGACGTCGTTCTCGTACTCCACCGGCATCGGCAGGGCTGCGGCGAGTTCGTCGAGCAGCGCGGGGGAGTGCCAGCCGGGCAGGTGGGAGGCGTAGCGCAGTCGGCCGGTGGTGGGGTCGAAGGCGCCGGGGGTGGCGACGACGAGCCGCCGCACGTCGTCCCGGGTGAGGCCGGCGGCCTTCACCGCGCCGTCGAGGGCGCCGGTGACCTGCCGTACGACGGCCTCGGCGGTCTTTCTGCCGGGGGTGGGCACCTCGTACGTGCCCAGGGTCCGGCCGGTGACGTCGGCGACGGCGGCGAGGACGCGTTCGGGGGTGACGTCGAGTCCGGCGGCGTAGGCGGCGGCCGGGTTGACCTCGTAGAGCTGGGCGTTGGGGCCGGGTCGCCCCTCGGTGGTGCCGGTGGCCAGGACCAGCCCGGCTGCTTCGAGGCGGGCCAGGAGCTGGGAGGCGGTGGGCTTCGACAGGCCGGTGAGCTTGCCGATGCGGGTGCGGGACAGGGGGCCGTGCGCCAGCAGGAGGTCGAGCGCGGCGCGGTCGTTCATGGCGCGCAGGACGCGCGGGGTGCCCGGCGTACCGGCGGTTCCTGCCATGGGATCGACACCTGCCTTTCTGAACTGCCCAGCTTTTCAGTGACGCCGTGTGCAAGTCCACATCGGGCTACTGTTAGGAAAGTTTCCTATCGGTGGAAGGGAAGGTAAACCCGCCACGAAGAGGGCGTCAAGACACGAAAACGGAAACCGCCCCCGAGGCAACAGAGTCGTTACCTCGGGGGCGGTACGGGGGCGGCGGGCGTTACACAGGGGGCTCGGCAGGCCTTCGCGGGCCTTCGCGGGCCTACTTCGCGGGAGGCGTGGCCGCCGCGCGCTGCGGAGTGATCGGGGCGGCGGCCGCCGCCTGCGGGGAGTCCGCGTTGGAGAAGACGGACGGAGCTGCGACCGAGGCCGTCGGGTCGACCAGGTCCTGGGTGGCGGTGGCGGTCTCGCCGCCGACGATGCGGATGTCGGCCGCGTCGAAGGCGCGCTTGACGCGCCAGCGCAGCTCGCGCTCGACCGACAGCGCCTTGCCCGGCATCGTCTTCGCGGAGACGCGGACCACCATCGAGTCGAGCAGGACGCTGTCCAGGCCGAGGACCTCGATCGGGCTCCACAGGAGCTCGTTCCAGGGCTCTTCCTTGCTCATCTTCTCGGCGACCTCGTCCAGCGTGGCCTTGACCCGGTCCAGATCCTCGGACGACTTGACGGTCACGTCGACGCCGGCCGTCGCCCAGCCCTGCGAGAGGTTGCCGATCCGCTTGACCTCGCCGTTGCGGACGTACCAGATCTCACCGTTGTCGCCGCGCAGCTTGGTCACCCGCAGTCCCACCTCGATGACCTCGCCGGAGGCCACGCCCGCGTCGATCTGGTCGCCGACGCCGTACTGGTCCTCCAGGATCATGAACACGCCGGAGAGGAAGTCCGTGACCAGGTTGCGCGCGCCGAAACCGATCGCGACGCCCGCGACACCGGCGGAGGCCAGCAGCGGGGCCAGGTTGATCTCGAAGGTGGCCAGCACCATCAGGGCGGCCGTGCCGAGGATCAGGAAGCTGGCCACCGAGCGCAGCACCGAGCCGATCGCCTGCGAGCGCTGACGGCGTCGCTCGTTGTTGACCAGCAGCCCGCCCAGTGCCGTGCCGTCCACCGACTCCACGGTCCGGTTCATCCGGTCGATCAGCTTGGTGATCGACCGCTTCACCACCACTCTCAGCACCACCGCGATCACCAGGATCAGCAGCACCCGCAGCCCGATCGCCAGCCAGGTCGACCAGTTCTCCTCGACCCAGCTGGCAGCGTTCGTCGCGCTCTCCTGGGCGTCCTGGAGGGACGGGACGGTCACCGCGGTCGGCGACTCCGAGGGAGTCGGCGTGGGCGACGCGTCGGCGGCCAGTAGGACGGCGGGCAAGGACACGGCAGGTACCTCCAGGTGCTGCACTGCTCCGTCCGGTGCGGCGGTCAAGGGCGACACGCGCTGCAAGGTCACGGAAAGGTCACCGGACGGACAGAACCACCACACTAACGGGGCATTGTGCGTGGTTCGGCCAGATGCGTGAAGGAGAGACGGTCCTCACCTGCGCATGAACCAGCCATGATCCTGGGGAGAAGACAGGTTGTGGTCGAAAACACTCCCAGCCCGTTACCGGGACATGGTGGCGCGTCCACCAGGCAAGAGGAGAGACTGGCTGCAGATCGTCCCGGCGCGAGCCACGCGCCGCCGACGCCCAAGGAGGCATCCGTGCCGCATGTCCTGGTCCTCAACGCGTCGTACGAGCCGCTCGGCGTCGTACCGCTCCGCCGCGCGCTCGTCCTCGTCCTGGAGAACAAGGCAATCTCCCTGGAGGAATCCGGCGCCTTTATGCACAGCTCGACCGTCACAGTCCCCGCACCCAGCGTGGTCCGGCTCAAGCGATTCGTCCGGGTTCCCTATCGGGGGCCCGTTCCTCTTACCCGCAGGGCGCTCTTCGCGCGAGACGGGGGCCGGTGCATGTACTGCGGTGGCGTCGCAACCAGCGTCGACCACGTCATCCCACGCAGCCGTGGGGGCAAGCACGTGTGGGACAACGTCGTGGCGTCCTGCCGTCGCTGCAACCATGTCAAGGCCGACCGGCACCTCGTCGAGATCGGCTGGCGGCTGCGCCATAAACCCGCTCCTCCCTCCGGCCTCGCCTGGCGCATCATCGGCACGGGCCATAGGGACCCGCGCTGGCTGCCGTACTTGCAGCCGTACGGCGCGGACGACGCCCTGGCCCGGATCGACGGCATCTCCGCCTGACGGATCCGGGCTTCTTCATGCCCCGTGGCGCCGCGCAGTCGGCAGGGCAAGGCCACGGGGCCCTTCGGGGCGCACGGCAGGGCCGGGTCGTCGGTGTGCCGCGTGGGGATGTGATGTGGTGAGGACGTCTGTCCTCGCGTCCACTGGGTAGGGCTGCGGTATCCGATCCGTACCCCACGAGGAGGCCACCGTGATCGCGCCGGCCCGCTGCAAACGCCCGGTGGACCATTCCACCCGGCTCGAAGAGACCCGTGCCCTGATCGCGGAGAGCCCCGCCGCCGAGCCCCCGCTGACCAGCGAGCCGCCGCTGCCCGACGCCGAGCCCCTGACCAGCGAGCCGCCGTTCGCCGCGGACCCAGACTCCACGAGGCCGTAGATGACGGCGCCCCCCGGAGAGGAGCTCGCCCGACTCGCCGCGCTGTACGGCGTCGCCACCTCCTACCAGCCCTCCCCGGACCGTACGGTCACGGCCTCGGCCGCCGCCGTCACCCGCGCCCTGGCCGCCCTCGACGTCGACGCGGACACCCCGCAGGCCGTGCGCGCCGCCCTCGCCGTCCGGGAACGGGAACTGCGCGAGCGGCTGCTGCCGCCGACGGTCGTGTGCTGGAGCGGCAGCCCGTGCGAGGCGCTCGCCGGCCTCCCCGAGGGCACCCGGCTGCACATCGGGACCGAGCAGGGCGAGAGCCGGGACTCCGTCGAGCGACTTCCGGCCGGGGTGCACCGGTTGACGGTCGTCGCACCCGACGGGCGCACCGGTCGCGCCCATCTCGTCGTCGCCCCGCCCCGCCTGCCCACGCCCGAGGGGCGCTCGTACGGATTCCTCGTCCAGCTCTACTCCCTGCTCTCCCAGCGCTCCTGGGGCATGGGCGACCTCGGGGACCTCGGCGAGCTGGCCGGCTGGGCGGGGCGGGTGCTCGGGGCCGGGTTCGTGCAGGTCAACCCGTTGCACGCGGCCGTACCGGGGGCGCCGACGGATCCGTCCCCGTACCGGCCCTCCTCGCGCCGCTTCCCCGATCCGGTGCATCTGCGGGTCGAGAACGTCCCCGAGTTCGCGTACGTCCGGCCGGACGCTCCGCGTTCGGTGTTCGAGCGCGCCGGACGGCTGCGCGAAGCCGTCCTGGAAAAAGGGGAGTTGATCGACCGGGACGCCGTCTGGGAGCTCAAGCGACAGGCGCTGGAGCTGGTCGCCGAGGTGCCGCTCGGGCCCGGCCGGCGCGCCGCCTACTGCGACTTCCTCGCCGAGCAGGGCCAGGCGCTGGAGGACCACGCCACCTGGTGCGCGCTCGCCGAGGTGCACGGGTCGCAGTGGCAGCGGTGGCCCGAGGCGCTGCGCGACCCGCGGTCCGCCGAAACCGCCCGCGCCCGCGGCGAGTTGATGGACCGCGTCGACTTCCACTCCCGTCTCGCCTGGCTCACCGACACCCAGCTCACCGACGCCCAGCGCGCCGCGCGCGAGGCGGGCATGCCGGTCGGGATCGTGCACGACCTCGCGGTCGGCGTGCACCCCGAGGGCGCCGACGCCTGGGCCCAGCAGGAGTACTTCGCCGCCGGGATGTCGGTCGGCGCCCCGCCGGACGCCTTCAACGCCCGCGGCCAGGACTGGGGCCTGCCGCCCTGGCGTCCGGACCGGCTGGCCGCGTCCGGCTACGAGCCCTACCGACGCCTGCTGCGGGCCCTCTTCCGCTACGCCGGCGCCCTGCGCATCGACCACGTCATGGGCCTGTTCCGCCTCTGGTGGGTCCCACAGGGCGAACCGCCGACGCAGGGCGCGTACGTCCGGTACGACGCCGAGGCCATGCTCGCCGTGCTGGTCCTGGAGGCCTCCCGGGCGGGCTCGGTGGTGATCGGCGAGGACCTCGGCACCGTCGAGCCGGGCGTCCGGGAGGCGCTGCGCGAACGGGGCGTGCTCGGCACGTCCGTCCTGTGGTTCGAACGGGACTGGGACGGCGACGGACGCCCCCTGCCCCCCGAACGCTGGCGCGCCGACTGCCTGGCCACCGCCACCACCCACGACCTGCCCTCCACCGCCGCCCGGCTCACCGGCGAACACGTCGAACTCCGCGACCGGCTGGGCCTGTTGACCCGCCCGCTGGAGGAGGAACGGGCGGAGGCGGCAGGCGACATCGGGGAGTGGCTGGCCCAGCTCACCCGCCTCGGGCTGCTGGCCGGCACCGGCGGCGGCAGCGACCGCTCCTCGGAGGAGGCCGAGATCCAGGCCGTCCACCGCTTCCTGCTGCGCACCCCGGCCCGCATGATCGGCGTCTGGCTGCCGGACGGCGTCGGCGACCGCCGCCCGCAGAACCTGCCCGGCACCTGGGACCAGTATCCGAACTGGCGCCTTCCCGTCGCGGACGCGCAGGGCCTTCCGGTGACCCTGGAACAGCTGGCGAGCTCGCCCCGGCTGCATGCGTTGGCGGAGGTGTTCGCGGAGGCGTTCAGAGAGCGATAGCGAGCGCCCCTCGGGCGAGCAAGGCACCTGGGGCGCCCCTTACGCACCCCCGGGCGCGCGCTCCCCGACGTCGTTCGCTAACTTTGCACCGTGGACAAGAAGAACGCCCTGCGCGCCGGCGCCCTGGCTGCCGGTACGACGCTGATGATGCTGCTCATGTCGTCCCCCGCGCTCGCGCTGACCCGCGACGACGGCGACGACCCCGGCCAGGGCCTGAGTGTCATCGACACGCTGGGCCTCTATGTCCTGGCGCCGCTCGCGCTGTTCGGGGTGATCACCGGGCTGGTGATGGTCCTCGACAAGTCCAAGACCGAGCACCGCGTCGCGAAGCCCGCCAAGGCGAAGGCCTGATCACCGACTGAGCCGCACCGCAGCCGCATCGCCTGTCGGCCGGTAATTCCGTCGACAGGCCGCGGCCGGGCTGACACGCTTCCGCGCATGACCCACGGAATCGAGTTCCCCTGCGCTCGGTGAGCGCCCCGGAAGAGCGCACCGCGCTCCCTCCCGCCCCGCACGACCTTGCCCTGTACGACCATGTGCAGCGCCTGCTGCGGGAGTCCCCCGACGGGCTCCCGCCCGGCCGCGGCTTCGACCTCCCCGGCCCGTCGGCCTCAGCGGCCTCAGCGGCCGAATCCGACGACAGCGAGACCCGGCTGCCCTACCGGACCGCCGCGGCCGTCATCCCGGAAGCGCTGCAGCCGTTGCCGGAGGATCCGGCCGCCCTGCATCGCCGCTTCGCCGAACTCGGCGTCCGGGGCCGCCATCGCCACCTGATCCTGTCCGCCGTCGCCGCGCTGCCGCTCCCGGCCGAGCAGCACGCCGCGGCCCGCGCCCTGGCCAGGGGACTGACCCGCACCGGCACCGCCGTGCCCGCCGTCATCGCGGGTCTCGCACTTCTCGCCCGCGTCGGCGAACCCGAGGACGTCCCGTGTCTGGCCGCCCTCGGTCTGCTGCGATCGCTCACCGGCCCGGCCGTCCAGGCGCTCGACGCCCTCGACCGGCAGGCCGCCGCCGTCGTCTGGCTCGTCTCCTCGATCCGCCGAGCCGAACTGCTGCCGCTCGTCCGCGCGCTGGGGACGGGGGACGGCCGGGCCGTCCCCGGCGAGCTGGTGGCCTTCCCCGCCGACGCCCGCTTCATCGGCACCGCGACCGCCCGCCGGATCGCGGAAGCCGTCCGACTGCCCGACCTGCTCGCCGAGCAGCCCGCCGACCCGGCCCTGCTCTCCCGGGCGGGCCGCCTCCTCGTCCGGATGGCGTGCTCGTCCGACGACCCGACCAAGCTCCTCGCCTACCACGACGCGCGCAGCGTGTACGAGACGGTCGTCGACCGGGCGGGCCTGCTGCCCCCGACCCTCGAACACCACGCGACCCTTCTCTCGCTCGCCCAGGATCTGAGCAGTGGCGCCGGAGCGCTGCTGGACTGGCCCTCCGGCTGCCGCGAGGCGCTCCTCGACGCTCTCGACCGACTCCTCGCGGAGCCGTCCTGGGCAGCCCTGGCCGAGACGGATCCGGACGACGCCCGCGCCCGGTGGATCCGCCGCACCGGACGGCGTCCGTTCACGACCGGCGCCGGCCGGCTGCGCATCGAGGTCGTGGCCGGCGACCCCGTGGACCGGGAGCCCGTCGAGGCCCGCATCCTCGTCGACGGGCGTCCGCTCGTCCCGGACGTCTTCCCGCCCGGTCCCGTGCACAGCCCCGAACGCCTGCTGGACGACCGGCTGCTGCGGGCCGGTCCCGAGCCCCGCCGGGTGCAGCTCGCCGAGGCCTGGTGCACCGAGGGATGCTGCGGCGCGCTCTACGTCACGATCCGCCGCGACGGCGCGGAGGTCGTGTGGGAGGAGTGGCAGCGGCCGGACTTCACCGGCTCCCAGGAGTCCGCGCCCGAACTCCCCGCCCTCCGGTTCGACGCCGCCGCCTACGACGCGGAGATCGCCCGGGCGGAGGCCGACGACTCCTGGTCCTGGCGGGCCCGTACGACGGCCCGTCTGATCAAGGCGGGGCTGGTCGAACGGCCGGAGCTGCTCACCCGGTGGGACGCGCGGCGGGGCTGGATCAGCACCGGCCACGAGGACCAGGACACGATCGTGGTGACGTTCTTGTACGCGCCGGGACTCGGGGCCGGGGCGGCGGACGGCGATCCGCTCCAGTTCCGCTGGACCGTCCCGGACGACGGCGCCCCACCCGAGGCGCAGGCCGCCGCCGCCCTGCGCCGACTGGCCGGGGAGGACCCGAAGACCTACGCACAGCTCTGCGGCGGCAGCCGCGAGCGCGCCGCGGAGCTCGGATTCCCCTGGCCGCCCGAGGACGGCTGATCACCCCCCCCGGGTCCATCCCCCGGGTCCGTCAATTCCGCGCGGGTCCGTCAACTCCCCGCGTCCGTCCCCGCTCAGCGGCCCGGGGTCTCCGTGACCACCAGCAACTCTCGCAACAGGTCGGCCAGTTGGCCGGCCTGTTCGGCGTTCAGGGCGGCGTTCAGGGCCTCCGTCTGGACGGCGAGGCCCGCGCCGACCGCGCGGTCCACCAGGTCCAGCCCCTTCTCCGTCAGCGTGACCTGGAGGCCGCGGCGGTCGTGCGGGTCCGGGGAGCGGCGCAGCAGGGCGGCCCGTTCCAGCTTGTCGAGGCGGCCGGTCATCCCGCCGGTGGTGAGCATCAGCGTGGCCGAGAGCTGGCGGGGCGAGAGGGTGTAGGGCTCGCCGGAGCGGCGCAGGGTGGCGAGGACGTCGAACTCGCCGCGTCCGATGCCGAGGGCGCCGTACGCCTTCTCCATGCGGTCGGTCATCGCGCGCGCGAGCCGGGAGATCCGGCCGAAGACCTCCATGGCGGCGGTGTCGAGGTCGGGCCGGACCGTCGCCCACTGCCCGATGATCGCGTCGACGGGGTCCTCGCGCGGGGGGTGCTGACTGCTCATGCGGTGAGTATCCCGCCGGGTTCGGTCGCCCGCAAGAAAGTGGCTCTGCGCTAAGTGGATCGACGTTAAGCGGGTTGACGCTAAGTTGCTTAGCGCTAAGCTATCCACTCATGAAGAGGTCAGCGACCGTCCTGCTCACCGCCCTCGCCCCGATCTCCTGGGGCACCACCTACGCCGTCACCACCGAGTTCCTCCCCGCCGACCGCCCCCTGTTCACCGGCCTGCTGCGGGCCCTGCCCGCCGGGCTGCTGCTGCTCGCGCTCGGCCGGGTGCTGCCCCGGGGCGTCTGGTGGGGGAAGGCCGCGATACTCGGCGCGCTGAACATCGGCGCCTTCTTCCCGCTCCTCTTCCTCGCCGCCTACCGGCTGCCCGGCGGCACGGCCGCGGTCGTCAGCTCGGCCGGCCCGCTGTTCGTCGTGGGCCTCTCGGCGCTGCTGCTCGGGCAGCGGCCGACCGCACGGACCCTCCTCGCCGGGATCGTGGCCGTGTTCGGCGTCAGCCTGGTCGTGCTGAAGGCGGCCGGGGCGCTGGACGGGCTCGGCGTGCTCGCCGCGATCGCCTCCACCGCCTCGATGTCGGCCGGCACGGTGCTCACCAGGAAGTGGGGCAGCCCCGAAGGCGTCGGCCCGCTCGCGCTCACCGGCTGGCAGCTCACCGCGGGCGGCCTGCTCATCGCCCCGCTCGCCTTCCTGGTCGAGGGCGCCCCGCCCGCCCTGGACGGCCGCGCGATCGGCGGCTATCTCTACCTCGCCCTGGGGAACACGGCCGTCTCGTACTGGCTCTGGTTCCGCGGCATCGGCCGTCTCGGCGCGACCCGGGTCACCTTCCTCGGCCCGCTCTCCCCGCTGACCGCGGCCGTCGTCGGCTGGGCCGCCCTCGGGCAGTCCCTGACGCCGCTCCAGCTGACGGGCATGGTGCTGGCGTTCGGCGCGACGGTGGCGGGGCAACTGTGGGCGGGACGACCGGCCGCACCACGCCCACCGCACACCGTCCGCAAGCCGCTGCGCGAGACGGCGTCCGGGTGACAGCAGAGGGCGCCCGATGCGACACCGGGCGCCCTCTGCCGTCACCTGCGCGGAGACTACTGCGCGTCGGCCGCCTGGGCCCGCAGCGCGCGCTCCACGCCCGAGCGGGCCTCGGAGACGAGGCGGCGCAGGGCCGCGTTCGGCTCGGCCGAGGCCAGCCAGGCGTCCGTCCGGTCCAGGGTCTCCCGGGAGACCTGGATCGTCGGGTAGAGACCGACCGCGATCTGCTGGGCGATCTCGTGCGAACGGGAGTCCCAGACGCCCTTGACGGCCTCGAAGTACCGCTCCGTGTACGACGCGAGCAGCTCACGCTGGTCGGTCTGGACGAAGCCGCCGATGACCGCCTCCTGGAGCGCGTTGGGCAGCTTGTCGGACTCCACGACCGACGCCCACGCCTCCGCCTTGGCCTCCGGCGTCGGACGCGCGGCCCGCGCGCTCGCCGCGTGACGCTCGCCGGCCGCCGTCTTGTCGCGCTCGTACTCCCCGGCGATCTCCGCCTCGTCGAACCGGCCGACCGCCGCGAGGCGCAGCACGAACGCCCAGCGCAGCTCGGTGTCGACGGCCAGGCCCTCGATCGTCTGCGTACCGTCCAGCAGGGCCTCCAGGAGGTCCAGCTGCTCCGGCGTACGGGCCGTCGCGGCGAACGCCCGCGCCCACGCCAGCTGGTGGTCGCTGCTCGCGTCGGCCGCCCGCAGATGGGCCAGCGTGGCGTCCGTCCAGCGGGTCAGCAGGGCCTCGCGGGTGGCCGGGGCGCCGTACAGGTCGATGGCGAGCTTGACCTGGCGGTGCAGCGACTGCACCACACCGATGTCCGACTCCTTGCCGATGCCGGACAGCACCAGGGACAGGTAGTCGTGGGTGGGCAGTTCGCCGTCCCGGGTCATGTCCCAGGCCGACGCCCAGCACAGGGCGCGCGGGAGCGAGGCGTCGAAGTCGCCCAGGTGCTCGGTGACGAACGCCAGCGACTGCTCGTCCAGACGGACCTTGGCGTACGACAGGTCGTCGTCGTTGAGCAGCACGACGTCCGGACGGCGCTTGCCGACCAGCTGCGGGACGACCGTCAGCTCGCCGTCGACGTCCAGCTCCAGGCGCTCGTGGCGCACCAGCTTGCCGCTGTCGCCGTCGAGGTCGTACAGGCCGACCGCGATGCGGTGCGGACGCAGCGTCGGCTCGCCCTTCGCGCCCGCCGGGAGCGCCGGGGCCTCCTGACGGATGGCGAAGGCGGTGACGACACCGTCGGCGTCCGTCTCGATGTCCGGACGCAGGACGTTGATGCCGGCGGTCTGCAGCCACTTCTGCGACCAGGTGCCCAGGTCACGGCCGGAGGTCTCCTCCAGCGCGCCGAGCAGGTCGGACAGCTGGGTGTTGCCGAACGCGTGCCGCTTGAAGTAGGCCTGCACGCCCGCGAAGAACTCGTCCATGCCGACGTACGCCACGAGCTGCTTCAGGACGCTGGCGCCCTTGGCGTAGGTGATCCCGTCGAAGTTGACGAGCACGTCGTCGAGATCCCGGATCTCGGCCATGATCGGGTGGGTCGAGGGCAGCTGGTCCTGCCGGTACGCCCAGGTCTTCATCGAGTTGGCGAACGTCGTCCACGAGTGCGGCCAGCGCGAGTCGGGGGCGTACGCCTGGCAGGCGATCGACGTGTACGTGGCGAACGACTCGTTCAGCCACAGGTCGTTCCACCACTCCATGGTGACCAGGTCGCCGAACCACATGTGGGCCAGCTCGTGCAGGATGGTCTCGGCGCGCATCTCGTACGCCGCGTCCGTCACCTTCGACCGGAAGACGTACTGGTCGCGGATGGTGACCGCGCCCGCGTTCTCCATCGCGCCCGCGTTGAACTCCGGCACGAACAGCTGGTCGTACTTCTTGAACGGGTAGTCGTAGTCGAACTTCTCCTGGAACCAGGCGAAGCCCTGCCGCGTGACCTCGAAGATCGCGTCCGAGTCGAGGAACTCGGCGAGGGAGGGCCGGCAGTAGATGCCGAGCGGGACGCTCTGCCCGTCCTTCTCGTACACGCTGTGGACGGACGTGTACGGTCCGACGACGAGCGCGGTGATGTACGACGAGATCCGCGGCGTCGGCTCGAACTCCCAGACGTCGTCCTTGGGTTCGGGGGTCGGCGAGTTGGAGACGACGGTCCAGCCGCTCGGGGCCTTCACGGTGAACCGGAAGGTCGCCTTCAGATCCGGCTGTTCGAAGCTGGCGAAGACGCGACGCGCGTCCGGCACCTCGAACTGCGTGTACAGATAGGCCTGTTCGTCGACCGGGTCGACGAACCGGTGCAGCCCCTCACCGGTGTTGGTGTACGCGCAGTCGGCGACGACGCGCAGGACGTTACGGCCCTCCAGCAGCCCCGGCAGCGCGATCCGGGAGTCCTTGAACACCGCGGCGGCGTCCAGCGGGTCACCGTTGAGGGTCACCTCGTGGACGGTCGGGGCGACGAGGTCGATGAAGGACTCCGCGCCCCCTTCGGTGACGTCGAAGCGCACCGTGGTCACGGACCGGTAGGTGCCGCCCTCCTGCGCGCCGGAGAGGTCGAGATCGATCTCGTACGAGTCAACGGTGAGCAGCTTCGCCCGCTGCTGCGCCTCTTCGCGAGTCAGGTTTGTGCCAGGCACGCGGTCATCTCCTCGATATGTGTGGGTTGCGCCATCCTTCCACGGGAGGGGTGCGTGGGGCGACGACGTTCCTGGCGAGGCGGCGGCCGTGGGGTGTCCGGCCTGCGGGACGGGCTGGGAAGCGTGGGGTCGGCGCTGAATGGTGGAGGCATGGCTTCCACCTCCCCCACCAGCGTGTCCTCGGACGCCCCTGCGGCCGCCGCCCGCCCCTGGGCCGCCGTGCTCGCCCTCGGCGCCGCCACCTTCTGCGTCGTCACCACCGAGATGCTGCCCGTCGGTCTGCTGACCCCCCTGCGCGACGGACTGCATGTCTCGGCAGGCACGGCCGGCCTCACCCTCACCCTGCCCGGGCTGGTCGCCGCGGTCGCCGCGCCCCTCCTCCCGGTCGCGGTACGCCGTGCCGACCGCCGCCAGGTCCTGTGCGCGTTGCTTCTCGTTCTCGCCGCGGCCGACCTCCTCTCCGCCCTGGCGCCCGACGTGCGGATCCTGCTCGCCGCCCGCGCACTGGTAGGGGTCTGCATCGGCGGGGTGTGGGCGCTCGCGGCGGGCCTCGCGGTACGACTGGTCCCGGCGCCGTCGGTCGGCCGGGCCACGTCGGTCGTCTTCAGCGGAGTGGCCGTGGCGTCGGTGCTGGGCGTCCCGGCCGGCACCCTCCTCGCCACGGCCGTCGGCTGGCGCTGGTCCTTCGCCGCCCTGGCCGCCCTCGCGGCGGGAGCCTCGCTGACCCTGGCCCTCGTGTTGCCGCCGCTCCCCGCCGAGCAGCCGGTGAGACTGCGGCAGTTGGCACGTCTCGCCGGAGTTCCCCGCATACGGCGCGGGATGTCGGCGGTGGCACTGCTGATCGTCGGTCACTTCGCCGCGTACACCTATGTCCGCCCGGTCCTGGAGCGCGTACGCGGCTGGGACACCGGCCAGATCGGCACACTGCTCCTCTGCTACGGCCTGGCCGGCGTCGTGGGCACCTTCGCGGCGGGCGTGTTCGCCGCCCGCAGCCCCCGAAGACTGCTCTGCGTCATCGCGGCGGCCCTGGGTACGGTGATCGCCCTCCTGGTCCCCGCCGCCGCCTCACCGACCCTCTCCACGACGCTGCTCATCCTCTGGGGCCTGGTCTACGGCGGTGTGTCCGTCTCCGCCCAGACCTGGCTGTCGACGGCTGCGCCGCACGCCCGCGAGGCGGTGTCCGCGATGTTCGCCGGAGTCTTCAACACGGCGATAGCACTGGGCGCGTTCACCGGCGGCCGCGTCTCGGACGCCTTCGGACTGACAGCGGCGCTGTACGTTGCGGCGGCGCTGGGCGTATCGGCGGTACCGCTGCTGATATCGGCGGAGGCCGGCCCGGACTGACCCCACCACCCCTTCCACCGGAGCTCGACGTCCGGAATCCGCCGGTGCCGGTGGGCGGTCGGCCGGAGGGTGGGGGTATGGCTACTGCTGCGACCACTACGACAACGTCCCGGGACCACACCGTGCGGGCCATCCCCGCCGCCGTTCTCGACGGGTTGCGGGTCCGCGATGACGCCGGATGTCCGGTGACGCCCTTCGTCGATCACGAGGGCGGTGCGCCGCTGCGCTGCTGTCTGCGGCGCAGCGCCGTGGGGGAGAGGATCGCGCTCGTCTCCTACGCGCCCCTGCGGCGATGGGCGGCCGAGACGGGGGTCGAGCCCGGGGCCTACGACGAGCAGGGGCCCGTGTTCGTCCATGCCGAGGGCGAGGGTTGTACGGGGCCGGGTCCCGGTGCGGCCGGGGGCGGGTATCCGTTCGGCGATGCCCATCGGACCGTTCGGCGGTACTCGGGCGACGGGCGCATCCTCGGGGGCGCGCTCGTCGACGCCGGGGAGCTCGACGCGGCCTTCCGGGAAGCGTTCGACGGCCCGGACGTCGTGTTCGTGCACGTCCGGGCCGTCGAGTACGGCTGCTTCCTCTACGAGGTCAGGCGTTAGGTCAGGCGCTGGGTCAGGCCCTGGGCCTGGCCTGGCCGTTCAGCTCGGCCGCCACCAGCTCCGCGATCTGGACCGCGTTCAGCGCCGCGCCCTTGCGGAGGTTGTCGTTGGAGATGAAGAGGGCGATGCCGTGCTCGACCGTCTCGTCCTCGCGGATGCGGCCCACGAACGACGGGTCCTTGCCGGCCGCCTGGAGGGGGGTCGGGATGTCGGTGAGGACGACGCCCTCCGCGGCGGACAGAAGCTCCGTCGCGCGCTCCGCCGACAGGGGGCGCGCGAAGCGGGCGTTGACCTGGAGCGAGTGGCCGGAGAAGACCGGGACGCGGACGCAGGTGCCGGAGACCTTCAGGCCCGGGATCTCCAGGATCTTGCGGGACTCGTTGCGGAGCTTCTGCTCCTCGTCGGTCTCGTTCAGCCCGTCGTCGACGATCGAGCCCGCGAGCGGGATGACGTTGAAGGCGATCGGGCGCTTGTAGACCTGCGGCTCGGGGTAGTCGACCGACTCGCCGTCGTGGGTGAGCTTGTCCGCGTCGGCGACGACCTTCTGCGCCTGACCGTGCAGCTCGGCCACGCCCGCGACGCCCGAGCCGGACACCGCCTGGTACGTCGCCACGACCAGCGCCTCCAGGCCCGCCTCCGCGTGCAGCGGCTTCAGGACCGGCATCGCGGCCATCGTCGTGCAGTTCGGGTTGGCGATGATGCCCTTGGGGCGGTTCGCGATCGCGTGCGGGTTCACCTCGGAGACGACGAGGGGGACCTCGGGGTCCTTGCGCCAGGCCGACGAGTTGTCGATCACGACCGGGCCCTGCGCGGCGACCTTCTCGGCCAGCGCCTTCGACGTCGCGCCGCCCGCCGAGAACAGCACGATGTCCAGGCCCGAGTAGTCGGCTGTCGCCGCGTCCTCCACCGTCACGCCGTCCAGCACGGACCCGGCGGAGCGGGCCGACGCGAACAGACGCAGCTCCGTGACCGGGAAGTTCCGCTCGACGAGGATCCTGCGCATGACCGTGCCGACCTGACCGGTGGCTCCGACGATTCCGACCCTCACGACGACTCCCTCTGTCTCGTTACGTACGTATTGCCTGGCCGTGGCTTTTCCATCATGCGGCCGACCCCGGCCCACCTGTCCAATTCTTTCGCCAGCATGCCCGAGGGCTGGGACGCCCCGCCGTGGCGCCCGGTTGCGGAACTCCCGCCCGTACACCCCTTGAGCTGGAGAAATTCGCCCCGCGACCAGTGCTCGCCGCAAGCTGTGCTGCCCCGTCGCGCGGTGTGACGTACGCCTCTGAAGAAATTCCCACGGTTTCGCCGAACGTTTCGGCGCGCCACGGCGTCGTAGAGGCAACGCGGCGAGGGGAGGGGTGTCTGTGCTGCGCAGAATCGCCCGCCGCGTCCAGGGGGACGAACACGGTGACCCCCTGGACGCGGCGCAGGAACGCCGGGTGCGGGCGGTGCTCGCCCTGGGCGGGGTACCACAGGCGGACCTGCTGGACGGGGTACAGCAGGTCCGCCTGCGGCTGCTGGAGCGGGCGGCGAAGGGGTACGAGGCGCCGCGCGACGTCTCCGCCTGGGCGGCGGTCGTCGCGTCCAACCTCGCCATGGACTGGCACCGGGCCAAGCGCCGTCAGGAGCGGCTGGGGGAGCGGCTGGCCTCTCTGCGCCAGCACGAGCACCCCTCCGGCGAGGACACCAGCGTGCTCTCCCTGGCCGTCGCGCAAGGGCTGGACGATCTGCCCGACGCCCAGCGCCAGGTCGTCGTCCTGCGCTTCTACGCCGACCTTCCGGTGCGCTCGATCGCCCGGGAGCTGGGCGTCCCGGAGGGCACGGTCAAGAGCCGCCTGCACACGGCGGTCCGGGCCCTGCGCGCCCGCCTGCACGAGGACGAGGTGGTGTGACGTGGAAGAGCCACACGACGACGGTCACGACGGCATGGACGCGCTGATGGCCGCCATCCTGGACGTTCCCCCCGGCGACCTCTCCGAAGAGGTCCGCGCCGATCCCGACCACCGCTCCGCCCGTGCCGACGTCGCTCTCCTGCGCGAGCAGCTCGGCCTCATCGCCGACGTCCTCACGGAGCCGGTCCCGGAGCCCGCCGAGGCACCGGCGCCCGCCCCGGTACGCCGGCTCCGTCCCCTCGCGCTGCGCGTCGTGGGCGTCGCAGCCGCCGGCGCCCTGGTGCTCGGGGGCGGGTGGGTCGTCGTCGAGATCGGCCGGGGGGCGGCCGACATCGCGTCGAGCAAGAGCGCCGACGACAGCGGGGCGGCGTCGGACGAACGGGCCGAGGCGTCCGCGGGCGGGAAGGGGGCTCTCCTCGACGATCCCGGCTACCTGGCCTGCGCCCGGTTCGTCGTCGAGGGCGACGTCACGGACGTCGTCCGGGTGCCCGGCACCACCCGGGAGCGGGTCACCCTGCACGTCACCCGCTCCTACAAACCGGAGAAGCAGGCGCAGCCCGAGGTTCAGTTCCTGGTCGAGGACGACATGGACCCGCTGCTGGGCGAGGGCGACCACGTCCTGGTCGCCCTGGGGAAGGCGTCCGCCACCGCCGACATGTGGGCGGTCGGCGAATCCGACATCGCCGTCGAGCGGGAGGCGCTCGCCCGCGCGCTGCCCGACACGGAGGGCGTCGCCTGCGAATGACGTGACAAATGGCGTGACAGACGAAGGGCGGGCGCCCGTACGGACGCCCGCCCCTGTCATGCGTAGAGCCGCTACGGAGTGACCTTCTCGATCACCACGTTGCCGCTGCCCGCGACGGTGCCCCGCGCGTTCACCAGCTGGACCTGGCCGAAGAAGGCCCGGCCCTCGGGTGCGGCGGCCAGGGCGGTGACGGTCGCGGAGACCGACGCCGAGGCGCCCGTGGCGAGCTTCACCGGCGTCGACTCGTCGACGTCGACGGTGCCGAGCGAGGACGAGAAGAACACGTCCACGTAGTCGTACGCCGTCGTGCCGGCCGGGACGGAGTAGCCCGCGACCTCGATGGTGTAGGTGCCGGCGGCGGGCGACGGGATGGAGACCGCCTCCTCCGAGTCGCCGTCGGCCTGCTGTGCGACCTGGTTGCCGTCCGCGTCGTAGACCGTCAGGTCCAGGTCGGCGGAGGCGTCGGAGACGTTGCCGATGGAGACGTCGAGCGACTTGGCGCCGGCCGGGACCTCGACCGTGGTGGTCTGGTTCTCGTGGTCCGCGATGGTCGGGCGGGTCGTCTTGGACGAGCCGAGCGGGCCGCCGGCCAGCTTGCCGTCGATGGCCGCGAAGTTGTTCGTGACCTTCCAGGAGGCTGCGGCCGGGGTGCCGACCTTCGCCTCGGGCACGGTCACGGTCTCCGGGTCGAAGGCCGCGCCGTAGACGGTGGCGTCCAGCGTGTACGGGTTGTCGAGCAGCGGCGAGGTGCGGCGCGACTCGACCTCGATCTCCCAGACCCCGGCCTGCGGGTTCTGGTACGAGCGGGCGTCGGGCCGGCAGCCGTTGGTGTTGGGGTAGTTGCTGTAGCAGTAGATCGTGGAGCTGTCCTCGACCCCGACGCCGTACGGGTGGATCGAGATGAACCGGGTCTGGCTCTTGTCCTTCAGCCCGCCGATCGCGACCTCGAAGGACTTGGCGCCCTCGGGCACGGTCAGGAAGTAGGACTGGAAGCTGTTGCGCTGCACGGTGTTCGACACGTGGAACGTGTGCTTCACCGGGGTCGAGACGACGACCGTGTTGAGGATCTGCTTGTCGAGGCCCTCGGTCTTCGGGTCGTCGACCTCCAGGATCGCGCTGGCGATGCCCGCGGCCTTCGGCTTGGCCTGGATCCTGACCGTCACCGGCTTGTTCAGCGACAGCTTGACCTCGTCCGAGCCGAGGATCTTGAAGGTTCCGGCCGCGTTGTTCTCGAGGTGCAGCTCGTGGCGGATCGCCTTGTCGGCGCCGGACGTACGGGTGATGGTGACGTCGTACGTCTTCTTCTGGCCGACCTTGAGGCCGCTCTCACGGTCGTAGATGCCGGTGCCGAAGCCCGGCGTCTTCAGCGCCTGGTCGAGCGCGGTGTCGACCGGGGCCTTCACCGTGTAGTCGTGGGCGGTGGCGCCCTTCTTGATGGACTTCCAGGCGTCCACGATGTCGATGGCGCCCGCGCCCTCCTCGTAGGCCTGGAGGCCCTTGATGTGGTGGGCGGTCGAGGTCAGCGCCGTGCGCAGGGTCGCCGGGGTGAGCGCGACCTTCTGCTGCTTCGCCGCCGAGATCAGCAGCGCCGAGGCGCCCGCGGCCTGCGGGGAGGCCATCGAGGTGCCCTGGAGCATGGAGTAGCCGGCCGGCAGCGAGTAGCCCGACTCGGCGACCGGGGCGCCCTCCAGCCAGGTCTGCGTGGTGTTGATCGAGGCGCCGGGCGCGACGAGCGTCGGCGTGAAGCCGCCGTCCTCACGCGGGCCGCGCGAGGAGAAGTTCAGCAGCCCGTACTTCTTCGTCACCTGGGAGCCGTAGTTGGACGCCCAGGTCTCCTTGGAGATGGCCGCGCCGACCGAGATCACCTTGTCGGCCAGACCGGGGTCGCCGATGGTGTTGGCGCCGGGGCCCTCGTTGCCGCCGGCGAGCACCAGCTGCACGCCGTAGGTGTCGATGAGGCGCGTGTACAGCTCGGCGCGCGCGTTGTTGCCGTCGTTCAGCGTCGGCAGACCGCCGATCGACATGTTGACGATGTCGACGCCGCGGTTGACGACCAGGTCGATCATGCCCTCGGTGAGCGCGACGTTGGAGCAGCCCGGGCCGAAGACGCAGGCGCGGGAGGAGACGAGCTTCGCGCCGGGCGCGGCGCCGTTCATCTTGCCGCCGAACAGGCTGTTCGCGGCGGTGATGCCGGCGACGTGCGTGCCGTGCTCGCTGGCGATGAGACCGATGTTGGCGAAGTCGGCGGTCTTGCCGACCCAGTCGCCGCCGAACGGGTCCATCGGCACGTCCTTGCGGACCTCCACGACGAACGGCTGCCGCTCGGCGACGTCGGTCGCCGGGTTGTCGGTGCCGAAGTACCCGATCTGGTAGCCGTCCTTGTACGGCTTCATCGCGGTGTCGTCGGTGAAGTCGCCGTTGTTGTTCACATCGACGGTGACCGTGCCGGCGGCCGCGTCGTACAGGACGCCCCATGCGTCGGTGGTGTCGCCGTCGCGGTTGACGTCGCCCTTGGCGTCGCCGCCCGCGGTGGCGGACTCCCGGAAGAGGTTGATCTGGTACGAGCCGGGCTTCGCGGTCCAGGTGCGGCCGCCGAAGGTGAAGCTGGGCCCGGAGACGGCAGTCACCATCGGGCGCCAGGAGGCGTCGCCGTCGAGGATCGGGTCGGTCGAGGTGACCCAGTCGACGATCTTGCGCTCGCCGGTGGTGGTCTTCTGCAGCGCCGGGTGCGCCAGGTCCACACCGGAGTCGAGGATGCCGATGGTGACGCCGCGGCCGTCCGCCTTCGGGTTCTTCTTCACGAAGTCGACGGCGCCCGTCTCGAAGGACGGGTTGTACGGGTTCTCGGCGGGGGTCTTCGCGTTCGGCGCGGGGTAGGTCTTCGTCGCCGTGGACTTGGCGTCCTTGGCGGTGTCCGCGTCCGGCGTCGGGTCGTCGAGGACGATGTCCTGGCGCAGGTCGATGGCGTGCACCGAGGTCAGCTCGGCGGCGGCGGCGATCGCCGAGTCGGCCTTGCCGGTCGGGAGGGTGGCGCGGACGTAGCCGACCTTGTCGTAGGACTCGCCCACGGAGCCGCCCTTGACCGCGTCCAGCTCCTTGGCGACCTGCTCGGTCTGGCCGGGGGCGGTCGCGACCATCAGCGTGACGTTCTTGTCGCCGGCGGCCTTGGCCTCGGCGAGGAGGTCGGCGTCGTCGGAGCCGAGCTTGTCGTGGGCGGACTTCACGCCCGGGTCGGCCGCGGCCGGGCTCTGTCCGCTGTCGGCGGAGAAGGCCAGGGGTATCGGCCCGGCTGCGGACAGCGCGGCCACCAGGCCGGCGGCCACGGCTATCCGGGCCACGCGTCTGGTACCCGATATCGGTTCGCGCTGGGGGGTGAGGGTCATCGGCATCCCTTGTAGGCACCTTGTAGGTAAAGGAGCGAGCGGCACGTGATCGGGCCGTTCCTGTCCTGATCACGGTCGTCCGGAGCATGGTCCCGGATGACCGCAAAGCTTTACTCAAGGGACTGCTGTTTGGGGAGAGTTGACCGAATCGATATGGATGAATGGGGAAAACCCTCTACGAACCCTCTGTGCGAGGACTGTTCGCCCGCTGTGCGCCGCCGCGCGCCCCGCCGCAGGCCCGGTCCCGTGCTCCGACCCCTGCTCCGACCCTTGCTCCGCTGCCCGGAAAATCCCGTGTCGGCAGGAACCTCACCGGCTAACGTCCTCGCATGCGCAAGAGGTTGAGGGTGGCGGCCTACGCCGTCTGCGTCCGTGACGGCTCGGTCCTGCTCGCCCGCTCGCCGGCCCCCGACGGCACACCGGAGTGGGTGCTCCCCGGTGGCGGCATGGAGCACGGCGAGGACCCCCTCGACACCGTCGTGCGCGAACTGGACGAGGAGACCGGCTACCGGGTCGAGGTGACGGGCCTCCTCGGCATCGACTCCTCCCGCCATGTCTCCCGCCGCGACGGCCTGCGCGGGCCCGTGGACCACCACGGCGTCCGCATCGTCTACGAGGGCAGGGTCGTCGGCGGCGAGCTGCGCTACGAGGTGAACGGCTCCACCGACCTGGCCGCCTGGCACGACCTGGACGCGGTGCCCGCCCTGGTCCGGGTGGGCCTGGTGGACATCGGGCTCGAGCTCTGGCGCGAGCGGTCGGCGGACGGGCGTTCGCGGTAATGCAGCAGACCCGGATCCGAAGCGTCCAGTTCATTCGTACGTAACGTCCGTACCGCCTCATATCGGCTAACCCGCACTTCACGGGGATGGCTGGATATCGGTGTGTGAGGCGGGTGATCGTGTGCGCAGGGGAAACGGACTGCGGGTGCTCTCGGTCTACGAGGGCTTCTTCTCCGGGGGAGCCCGGATCGTGCACAGCGACGTGGTGCTGGGACTGCGGGAAGGCGGCCAGCACCACCGGGTACTGAGCATCCACGGCGAGGTGCACCGCGAGGCCACCCGCCAGCGGATGGAGGACGACGCCTGCTACCGGAAGCTGACGGCGGCCGACGTGGGCGTCACCTCGCTCGGCCGCACGTTCGGTGCCGGGGGCGCCGGGGGCCTGGATCCGGCCGTCTTCACCGGCCCCGAGCTGGCCGATACCGCTCGGGCGACGGCCGACGCGGACGTGGTCCTCTCCCTCAAGGAACAGCCCCTCGCCCTCCTCGCCCGGGCGGGCCTGCCGCGCCGCCCGGTCGTGGTCTGTCTGCACCGCTCCGACCCCGAGAACCAGGGCCGCGCCCTGGGCGACCTCAAGGCCGCGATCGCCGACGGCACGGTGGCGGCGGCCGTGTGCTGCGCCGAGTCGACCCGGGCCGCGTACGAGGCGGCCGGCGTCCCGGCGGGCCTGCTGCATGTGATCCCCAACGGCGTCGATCTGATCCGCTTCCGCCCGGACGCCGCACGACGCCTGGCGGCGCGCACGGCCCTGGGCGTGGACCCCGCGGCCCCGGTCGTCGTCTTCGCCGCCCGCTACGACGGCATGAAGAACGTCCCGCTCTTCCTGGCGGCCGCCGCCGCATGGCTGGACGCGGTGCCGGACGGGCACGTCCTGATGTGCGGGGCGGGCATGACGACGGCCAACCCCGGCCTCGCGGGCGACATCGCGGACGCCTTCGCCGGCGCGCCGGACCTGCCGGCCCGTCTCCACCTGCTCGGCGTGCGGCACGACATGGAGACGGTCTACGCCGCCTCCGACGTCGTCGCGCTGACCTCCGCCTGGGGCGAGGCGGCCCCCCTGTGCCTGGTCGAGGGCATGATGTGCGGCGCGGTCCCGGTGACCACGGACGTCGGCGACAGCGCGGCCATCGTGGCGGGCCGCGGCATCGTCACCCCGCCCGACCCGCAGGCGATCGCGGCTGCCTGGACGGAGGCGGTCACCCGGCGCGACGAGTTCGCCCCGGCGTCGGCCGCCGCCCGGGAACGTTTCAGCAGAACCCGCATGATCGCGTCGTACGCGGCTCTCATCGACCGGGTCTACGCGGGCTCCGTCCAGCGGATCCCCCAGCGGGAGGACGGCTAGGACTTCGCTAGGACAGGCCCTGGCGGGCGGGTGCGCGCTTCCGGGTGGCGGCTGTCGCGATGCCGATGCCCGCCAGTCCGTACAGGGTGAGCAGGATTCCCTGGCGGTACAGGCCGCCGCGTTCGTGGTCCCGGGCGACCTTCAGCTGGTCGTACGTGGCCGTGCCGGCCGAGTCCTCGGTGTGGTTGTAGTAGAGCGAGCAGGTGTAGTCGCGTCGCATACGGCCGGCGTGCTCCTCGCCGTCCGGACCCAGCTGGATCCCCGGGCAGTCCGGGACGCCGTAGGCCGAACCGGCTCGCAGCAGCGACACCGCCCCCCACAGCAGCGGCAGCAGGAACAGCACGACCAACACCGGGCGTAATCTCATCGGTTCACCCTAAGAGCCCAAGAGCCCAAGAGCCCAAGAGCCCAAGAGCCCAAGAGCCCAAGAGCCCAAGAGCCCAAGAGCCCAAGAGCCCAAGAGCCCAAGAGCCCAAGAGCCCAAGAGCCT
>NZ_JBEYIL010000009.1:0-7220 GCF_040635845.1 Streptomyces sp. NPDC006872 | reverse complement strand
CAAGAGCCCAAGAGCCCAAGAGCCCAAGAGCCCAAGAGCCCAAGAGCCCAAGAGCCCAAGAGCCCAAGAGCCCAAGAGCCCAAGAGCCCAAGAGCCTAAGAGCCCAAGAGCCCAAGAGTCCAAGAGTCCAAGAGCCCAAGTGCCGAGGAGGGCCACCGGCGCCCGGTGGCCCTCCTCTCCCCTCCTGGTGCCTCCCCGATCCCCCTCCTACCGGGGCAGCACCACGACATACGCGGCCGGGTCCCGGTCGCCCGCGGCCATCAGCGCCGTGCGGACCACCGCGGCCTGCTGTTCGATCGAGTCCCGCAGCTTCTTCGGCGTGATGTGCACGACCGTGATGCCCAGGCGCTCGAAGTGCTCCCGCTTACGGGCGTACTCGGACCACAGCGCGTCCTCGTCCTGGCGCGGGGCCCGGGTGTCCAGCTCCACCGCCACCGCCTGCTCCGGCCAGTACGCGTCCAGACCGCCCAGGTGGGGCCCGCCCGGCAGCCGGAGGTCCACGTTCCACACCGGGTCGGGCAGGCCGTGCTCGACGACCATCGTGTACAGCCGGTCCTCCGCGAGCGCGCGCCCCTCCGCGAGCAGCGAGTCCACGGCGTCCACCACATGCGGCCGGCTCAGCAGCTTCGCGTCGTTCAACTCCCGGACCACGGCCGCCGGTTCGCAGTGACCCCCGCGCACCGCCTCCGACAGCAGCCGCCGCACCATCCCCGCGTCCGTCAGCTGCGCCACCGCGTCGGCCAGCGCGCGCGGCACCGGCGCCACCGGAACCCCCGTCGCCCGCTCGGGAGTCGGCAGCGAGGTCGTGCGGACGACGTGCGCGCAGCCCGTCGAGCGCAGCCGGCGCAGCCGCGGGACCAGGACGTCGATGTGCTCCAGGGACAGCAGCGGCGGAGCGCAGGACAGACCGTGCAGGTTCAGCGCCGCCAGACCCGTGATCATCGCCTCCTTGTACACCGGCCGGTGCGGCTCCCCGGAGCCCGGCTGGACCGGCACCCCGGGCGCCGCCCCCTCGCGGGCCGCGTACATCAGCACCGCGTGCAGCCGCTCCTCGCTGGTCGGCGGGCCCGGGTGGAGCAGGTACACACCGGGGAGGAGCTGCTGCCAGGGCCCGCCGGACCGGCACTGCTCGTTCGCCTCGGCCGGCGCGACGCCCTGCGAGCGGAGCTGGGCCGCCGTGGTGACACGGCGCTGCACGTCCGACAGATGACGGACCGGGCGGGGGGACGCCGAGGGGACCTGGGGGAGCGGGGTGTTGTGGTTCATGCAACGGGGATTCCGCGCTCGGAGGGCCCCATAACCGCTGTTACACGCCCGTCGACAAATCCGGACAAGTTCGCCCTAAAGGACGGGTGTTCGGATGCCGAGTAGACGCCGAAACCCCTGGTCCCGAACGGGGGAGCCAGGGGTTACGGTTCTGATTGACTGAATTCCGTAACGGTGACCGTGGGCGGAATTCATGGCCAAAGATCGGCCGTGCTTTTACTGCTCGACCTTCTACCGCTCGACCTTCTACCGCTCGACCTGCTACTGCTCGGCTGAGGTCTGCGCGCCCGCCGTCTGCGCCCGCAGCGCCCGCGCCAGGTCGTCCTGCGCCTCCAGCACCAGCCGGCGCAGCGCCGGGGCCGCCGACCCGCGCGCCGTCAGCCACGCGTCTGCCGCCGCCAGCGTCTGCGGCGAGTCCTGCAGCGACGGGAACAGGCCCCGGACGACGTGCATCGCGATCTGGATGGAGCGTTCCGACCAGATGCGCTCGATCGACGCGAAGTACTTCTCCGCGTACGGCGCGAGCAGCTCCCGCTGCGAGGGCTGGTCGAAGCCCGCGATCGTCGCCTCCACCAGCGCGTTGGACAGCGTGTCCGACTCCACCAGCTGTGCCCACGCCTGCGCCTTGACCGCCGCCGACGGACGCGCGGCGAGGCAGCGCACGTGGTGGCGCTTGCCGGACGCGGTGTCGTCGCGGGCCAGCTCGGCCGCCGGCGCCGACTCGTCCGCGACGCCGTGCGCCACCAGCGGCTCCAGGAACGTCCAGCGCAGCTCCTGGTCGACCTCCAGTCCGTCGATCTTCGCCGTGCCGTCCAGCAGCCCCTGGAGCAGCTCGAAGTCGGACCCGGAGGACGCGACCGACGCGAAGAACCGCGCCCAGGCCAGCTGGTGCTCGCTGCCCGGCGCGGCCCCCCGCAGATCCCGCAGGGCGATGTGCGCCAGCATCTTCTCGCCGGTCTGCCGCCACCACGGCGGCGCGTAGTGGACCAGCGCCGAGTTCGCCCACGCGTGCAGCATCTGCAGGACGCCGATGTCCGACTCGCGGCGCCCGAAGGTCATCACCAGGTCGATGAAGTCGGGCGCGGGCAGCAGCGCGTCCCGGGTCATGTTCCACAGCGCCGACCAGCACAGGGCGCGGGCCAGCGGATCGGTCATGTGACCCAGGTGCTCGCGCAGTGTGGCCAGCGAGGTGTCGTCGAACCGGATCTTGCAGTACGTGAGGTCGTCGTCGTTGACCAGCACCAGCTCGGGCGCCTCGGCGCCGGCCAGCTCCGCGACGACCGTACGGGGGCCGTCGACGTCCGTCTCGGCACGCGCGTACCGCACGAGACGGCCGTCCTGAAGCCGGTAGAGGCCGATCGCCACCCGGTGCGGGCGCAGCTCGGGGTGCGATTCGGCGGCCTCCTGGAGCACGGCCAGCTCGCTCACCCGGCCCGCCGGGTCCAGCAGCACCTGCGGGGTCAGCGAGTTCACGCCGGCCGTCTGCAGCCAGGACCGCGCCCAGACGGCCATGTCCCGGCCGCTGGTCTCGGCGAGCACCGAGAGCAGATCGCCGAGGCGGGTGTTCCCGTACGCGTGCCGCTTGAAGTAGCGGCGGGCGCCCTCCAGGAACGCGTCCTGCCCGACGTACGCCACCAGCTGCTTCAGGACGGACGCGCCCTTGGCGTAGGTGATGCCGTCGAAGTTGAGCTTGGCGTCCTGCAGGTCGCGGATGTCGGCCGTG
The DNA here is from genome assembly GCF_040635845.1 of Streptomyces sp. NPDC006872. Classification (NCBI taxonomy): domain Bacteria; kingdom Bacillati; phylum Actinomycetota; class Actinomycetes; order Kitasatosporales; family Streptomycetaceae; genus Streptomyces; species Streptomyces sp. NPDC006872. The sequence continues at coordinate 4,231 of NZ_JBEYIL010000009.1, read as the reverse complement.
ACCGGGTGTGTGGAGGGCAGCTGGTCGGCCCGGTACGCCCAGGCCTTGCGGCGGTTGGCGAAGGTGATCCAGCCGTCGGTGAAGCGGGTCGCGCCGACCAGCGCGAACGCGCCCATGAAGTCCGCGAAGGACTCCTTCAGCCACAGGTCGTCCCACCACTGCATGGTGACCAGGTCGCCGAACCACATGTGCGCCATCTCGTGCAGGATGACGTTCGCCCGCGCCTCGTACGAGGCCCGGGTCACCTTCCCCCGGAAGACGTACTCCTCGCGGAAGGTCACCAGGCCCGGGTTCTCCATCGCGCCGAGGTTGTACTCGGGGACGAACGCCTGGTCGTACTTCCCGAAGGGGTACGGGTAGTCGAAGCGGTCGTGGAAGAAGTCCAGGCCCTGCTTGGTGATCAGGAAGACGTCGTCGGGATCGAAGTGGGGCGCGAGGCCCTTGCGGCACATCGCGCCGAGGGGGATCTCCAGCGTCGTGCCGTCGCCCAGGTCACGGCTGTAGGTGTCCGTCACGTAGTGGTACGGACCGGCCACGACACAGGTGATGTACGTCGAGATCGGCTTCGTCTCCGCGAACCGCCACACCCCGTCCGCCCGCTCGCCGGCGCCGTTGCTCCACACCGTCCACCCCTCGGGCGCGCGCACCTCGAAGCGGAACGGGGCCTTGAGGTCGGGCTGCTCGAAATTGGCGAAGACCCGGCGGGCGTCGGCCGGCTCGTACTGCGTGTACAGGTACACCTCGCCGTCCTCGGGGTCGACGAAGCGGTGCAGGCCCTCGCCGGTGCGGGAGTAGGCGCAACGCGCGTCGACGACCAGCTCGTTCTCCGCGGCCAGGTCGTCGAGGAGGATCCGGGCGCCGTCGAAGACCTCGCCGGGGTCGAGATCGCGGCCGTTGAGGGAGACGGCCGTCACACTCGGCGCGATCAGGTCCGCGAAGCTCGACGCGCCGGGCTCGTTGCAGCGGAAGCGCAGCGTGGTGACCGACCGGAAGGTGCGTTCTCCCGCCTCCTCGCCCACCGCCGACCGGATGTCGAGGGACACGTCGTACCCGTCGACGGACAACAGGGCGGCCCGCTCCCGGGCCTCGTCGCGGGACAGGTTCTCACCGGGCACGGGCGGTACTCCCTCGGCACGTCATGGGATGGATCTCGTGGTCAGCAGCGATCCTGCCATGCGCCCCTGACGCCGGGCAGCAGGGAATGTGCGGCACGGGCGACGGTGTTGACGGGAGGAATTGAGTTGCTGAGGACCTTCTGAGGAGAGACATGTCGGAGAAGACGCCCGTCGACTTCTGGTTCGACCCGCTGTGCCCCTGGGCCTGGATGACCTCCCGCTGGGTCCTGGAAGTCGAGAAGGTCCGGGACATCGAGGTCAGCTGGCACATCATGAGCCTCGCCGTCCTCAACGAGAACAAGCTCGACGAGCTGCCCGAGGAGTACCGCGAGATGCTCGCGGTCAAGGCCTGGCAGCCGGTGCGCGTGGTCACCGCCGCCTGGCAGCTGCACGGCGCCGAGGTCCTCGGCCCGCTGTACACCGCGCTCGGCACCCGTATCCACAACAACGGCGAGGGCGCGACCCTGGAGGCCATCGCGGGCGCCCTCAAGGACGTCGGCCTGCCCGCTTCCCTGATCGAGTACGCCGAGCAGTCGGACTTCGAGTTCGACGCCCAGCTGCGCGCCTCCCACAAGGAGGGCATCGAGAAGGTCGGCCAGGACGTCGGCACCCCGGTCATCGCCGTCCCCGGCCCCGACGGCGAGCAGATCGCCTTCTTCGGCCCGGTCGTCACCCCCGCCCCCAAGGGCGAGGAGGCCGCCCGCCTCTGGGACGGCACCGTCGCCGTCGCGTCGGTCCCCGGCTTCTACGAGATCAAGCGCACCCGTACCCAGGGCCCGGACTTCAGCAACCTGTAACGAAATCTGTGCGACAAGGCCCCCGCGAGCAGTCCTCGCGGGGGCACGATGTCTTCCATGACGGAGATCGACACCTCGGTACCCCATTCGGCCCGTATCTGGAACTACTGGCTGGGCGGCAAGGACAACTACCCGGTGGACGAGGCGGCCGGCGACGCCTACACCGCGGTCTTCCCCGGCATCGTGACCATCGCGCGCAGCAGCCGCGCCTTCCTCGGCCGCAGCATCGGCCACCTGGTCGAGGAGGCGGGCGTCCGCCAGTTCCTCGACGTCGGCACCGGGCTGCCCACCGTGGACAACACCCATGAGGTGGCCCAGCGCCTCGCCCCCGAGTCGCGGATCGTCTACGTCGACAACGACCCGCTCGTCCTCGCCCACGCCCGCGCCCTGCTCACCTCCGCCCCCGAGGGCGTGACGGCGTACGAGGACCTGAACCTGTACGAGCCCGAGGGCATCCTGGCGGCCGCCGGCCGGACCCTCGACCTCTCCCGCCCCACCGCCCTGATCCTCAGCGGCATCCTCGGCCATGTCGACGGCTACGAGCGCGCCCGCGACCTCGTGCGCGCCCTTCTCGCCGGCCTGCCCTCGGGCAGCTACCTCTGCGTCAACGACGGCTCCCGAGGCACCGACCCCGCCTACGAGGCCGCCCAGGACGCCTACAACGAGACCGGCGCGGTCCCGTACTTCCTGCGTCCGGTCGAGCAGATCGAGGGCTACTTCGAGGGGCTGGAGGTGGTCGAGCCGGGCGTGGTGTCCGTGCCGCTGTGGCGTCCGACGCCGGGCACGGACCCGCAACCGATCGGCCAGCACGGCGGCCTGGGCCGCAAGCCCTGATCCCGGCCGCCCGACCCCGGGCTACGGCGGGGGCAGCAGCCCCCGCTCCATGGCCACCACCACCGCCCGGGTCCGGTCGTCCACGTCCAGCTTGGCGAACAGCCGCAGCAGATGCGTCTTGACGGTCGCCTCTCCTCGCCCTTCAGGGCCACCTCGACCATGAGGATCCGGCCGTCGGCGGAGCGGACCGGCGCGGCGGAGACGTCCAGGGCGGCGCCCGGCGGCGCGGCGGAGATCAGCACCTGCTCGGCGGACCTGCGCTCCACAGCGCCACGAACACCAGCCAGCCGACGATCGCCCGCCAGGGGTGCCGGGCGCTGGAACGCGCGATGCGCACCGTGGGTGAGTCGATTGATTTCATGCCCAAAAGCCTTGTTGAACAGGGCAGTCGGCAGACAGAGGCACCCGGTTGAACTTCCCGTCCACCGATCGGTGGACCCGGGGGAGGGGGAGAACCCCCGCCCGGAGAGGGGAGAATCCCCGCGAGTCACGTCCTCGCGGGGGCTTCCTTCATTCCGCCTGCCTTCGTGAAGGGTGAGAAGACGATCACGAGGCAGGACGCTTCACACGGGCCGTCAGGGCGCGAGCAGCAGCACGTCCGCGCGGGACTTCGCGCTCTCGTAACGCCTCGCCACATCCTGCCAGTTGACGACGGCCCACATCGCGTCGATGAAGTCGACCTTCTGGTTCTTGTACTGGAGGTAGAAGGCGTGCTCCCACGCGTCGAAGACGAGGATCGGCACGGAGCCCTGGCCGACGTTGCCCTGGTGGTCGTAGACCTGCTCGACGATCAGATGGCCGCTGAGCGGCTCGTAGGCGAGAACGCCCCAGCCGGAGCCCTGGGTGGTCGCGGCGGCCTTGGTCAGCTGCGTCTTGAAACCGGCGAACGAGCCGAAGGACTCGGTGATCGCGTCCGCCAGGTCGCCGACGCCGTCCGCCGCGAGGGGCTCGCCGCCGCCGTCGCCGGTCATGTTCTGCCAGTAGATCGAGTGCAGGATGTGCCCGGAGAGATGGAACGCCAGGTTTTTCTCCAGGCCGTTGATCGAGCCCCACGACTCCTTGTCCCGCGCCTGCGCGAGTTGCTCCAGCGTGTCGTTCGCGCCCTTCACATAGGCCGCGTGGTGCTTGTCGTGGTGCAGCTCGATGATCTCCGGGCTGATCACGGGGGCGAGCGCGGAGTAGTCGTAGGGCAGTTCGGGCAGCGTGTAGACGGGCATGGCGGGGTCCCCTCAAACCTCTTATTGCAAGCAACTTGCAAGTGCAGGCTAGCAACAAGAAGGGGGTTCCGGGCAACAGGCTCGGGCAAACGGGTTCGGGCCACAGGCTCGGGCAACGAGAAGGCCCTCGTGTCGCCACACGAGGGCCGATGAGGGGCGGGGGAGGGCAAAACGCTCCCTACGTTGTTCTGCGGGAGGCGGTGAGCCCTTCGTATGGTTCACCCACCCAGGGGTGCCGGGTGTGGTTCAAAACGCTCTGCCGCTGATG